>JBGCDP010000225.1:0-27284 GCA_045105475.1 Anaerolineae bacterium | reverse complement strand
TCTTCTTGCCCAGGGACAACATCGGTGTGTGAGCAAAAGGCTAACCCACCACTCCCTTCACCTAGTTTGGCGACAAAGTTCGATTTAACGACCCCGTTTGAATCGGTATATTCTAATCGTTCAATTTCAAAGCCGGCCGCTTCTAAAATATCTTCAGCCACTTTGTTAACAGGGCCGTTGCTGTCTTTGCTAACCGAAGGAATTGATACCAACTGTTTTGTGAGTTCTAGTACATCCATAGTTTTATCTCTGCCGAATTTTTGATAGTTGTAACGTAATTATAGTAGGTTGCAAATTAAAAGCTGGCAGTTGAAAATTGTTAGCTAAAATCCTCAAATGGAAGCCCTACATAATTTTCAGCAATCGTCGTTTTACCCGCCTCTGAGCCAGTTAAATAATCGAGCTCTGCAACTTGTAATCTGAAATTGATCGGATCGTCGTCAAATTTATGCATCATCGATGTAAACCACCATGAAAAGCGTATCGCTTTCCACACTCGACGCTGGCACACTTCTGAATAGCGATCAATTAAAGCGGTCCGTTTTTCGCCATAATAGGCGATAAAGGCGCGTGATAGATAAAAGATGTCTGAGGCGGCTAAGTTTAGCCCTTTTGCTCCAGTCGGTGGCACGATGTGGGCAGCATCTCCGGCTAAAAACAGATTGCCAAAGCGCATAGGCTCTGCCACGAAGCTACGGAGCGGGGCGATGCTCATTTCTAAACGTGGCCCAGTAACCATGCGTTGAGCAACTTCTTCCGGTAAACGTCGGCGGAGTTCGTCCCAAAATTTATCATCGGTCCAATTATCAACATGGTCGTCTAGGCCGCACTGCACATAGTACCTGCTGCGTGTATTGGAGCGCATGGAGCATAGTGCAAATCCCCGTTCGTGATTGGCATAGATCAGTTCATGATCGACAGGCGGTACGTCGGCCAAGATGCCCAACCAGCCAAACGGATAGATTTTTTCGTAAAGTTGAATCTTGTCGGCCGGGATGCTTTTTCGCCCTACTCCATGATAGCCGTCACATGCGGCTACAAAATCACAGCGAAGCTCTTTCTTCTCCCCCTCTTCTTCAAAAACAATTTTAGTGTCATTCCCTAAATAATCTTCAATGGCTACGGCCGGGCAGTTGTATTTTATGGGCACCCCTTGATCGAGTAGATTATTGATCAAGTCTTTAGTGACTTCTGTTTGCCCATAAATCATCACCTTTTGCCCATTGGCATATTTCGGCATATCGATCCGTTCTGAACGCCCGTTAAATGCCAAAGCAAACCCATCATGCGGGAGCCCCTCGCGGTCCATCCGGCCGCCAACACCATTTTCCCGGAGCATATCGACAGTCCCTTGCTCTAGCACACCTGCCCGAATGCGAGCCTCAACATAGTCTCGGCTCTGCCGCTCCAGTACAACTACATCGATTCCTTGATTGTGTAAAATTTGAGCCAATAATAAGCCTGCTGGTCCTGATCCGATAATTCCGACTTGAGTGCGCATTTGGGTAATCCTTTTTGAAGAGTCTGTTTGTGATTCTGATCCCCTTCATTTTCCATTTCTTTCTGCATGTTGGCAATTATATTTTTGCAAGATAGACTTCCGGCTACCGTCCAATCGGTCTGTAACCTAATCTTGAAAAAACTATTGGAGAGTCCAAATGGCAACCCCATCCCCTAAAAGAAGAAGACGTAATCGGCCGCAGCGTGGCCCCAACACAGATAAAGTCCAGAAAATCTTGCAGCCTACGGTTAATGTGCCGTTTTACGAATTACTAACCGAAGAGCAACTTGAACTCGTACACGATAAGTCGATGCAGATTTTGGAAGAGGGTGGGATCGCATTTATTTACGAGCCGGCGCTTGAAATTTTTCGTCAGCATGGGCTAAAAATCGAAGGAGACGTAGTCTACTTTGATCGAGAATTTGTGATGGAAACGCTTGCTCTAGCACCGTCCCGTTTCACTTGGTCAGGCCGAGATTCAGCGAAAGACGTCGAAATAGGGGAAAACTATGCCTGTTTCGCTCCAGTGGTTGGGCCACCGTTTGTCCGCGACCTCGACGGAGGCCGGCGTGATGGTACGCGCGAGGACATCCATAATTTTATCAAGATGTCGCAGATGACCCCCTACCTGCATTGCACCACCAGCGAAATCTGTGTCCCCGGTGATATTCCAATCGCTTATCGTCATCTTGAACTGATGTATGACCATTTGACGATGGGAGACAAACCGACGATGGGGGTGTACCACACCGGTTTAACAGGTACCGACTCCATCAATATGGCCAAGATCGCTTTTGGCGAACAGGCGATGCGTGACAATCACTACCTGCACTGCATTATCAACGTCAGCAGTCCGCGCCGTTTAGACGACCGGATGTTGTCCAACTTAATCGCTTATGCTGAAAATAATCAGATTGTCGATGTCACACCGTTTATCTTGTCTGGTGCGATGGGGCCTGTCTCGATTTTAGGGACAGTGGCGCAGCTTAATGCTGAGGCTTTATCCGGCATTTTGCTCGCTCAGCTGATTAATCCAGGCAATCCGTGTGTTTATGGGTCATTCCAAGCGGTTGTTGACTTGCAGTCAGGCGCACCGGTAATGGGTGCACCGGAAAGCCAGTTGGCGCTGTACATGAACGGCCAGTTGGCTCGCAAATATGGCCTTCCGTTTAGAGGGGCTGGTGCCTATTCCAGCTCAAAGATTATCGACGCTCAGGGAGCTTATGAGTCGGCTTTGTCGATGTTTCCTTCGTTGCAAGCTGGGCCGAACTTTATTTTGCATGCGGCCGGTTGGCTCGAATCTGGCCTTGTCGCCGGGTACGAAAAATTTGCGCTCGATCTTGAAATGCTAGGCATGGCCCACGTTTTCATGAAAGGGATCAATTGGGACGAAGATCAGTGGGCGATGAATGAGATTATCAATGAGGTTGAGCCAGGGGGGCATCATTTAGGGACAGATCACACGATGCGCCACATGAAAACCGCCTTTTATCGATCTGAGCTGTTTGATTATGAAGCGGCCGAAAATTGGGCCATTGCTGGCTCTGAGGATTCCCGAACACGGGCGACCCGCAAAGTAAAATCATTGATTAGGTCGTACGAAACGCCACCGATGCGCAATGGATTGGAAGAAGGGTTGCGTGAGTACATTGAAAAACGCAAGCCACAGCTTGATGCATCTATGATTGTCGGTTAGTCTAGTTATCGGTTTTAATTGTTGTTTTCATGCCTCAAAGAAATGCCGCCTGCTGCAGTTAAAACTGATATATTAATTACCCCTTTAATCAATTAACCTGATCTGATGCAAAATTTTCAATCTCTTTGTTTTGAAACAAATTCCTACGAATCTGTTGTTGTAGACGCCGATTCGTTACCCAATGACCCGGCCGAATTTAGCTGTTTGTTACCGGAGGCTATAACGAGCTGGCGCTCAAACAAACTGCGTTCTGTATGGCTCAAAATCCCGATAGATAAGTCTGTGCTAGTGTCTGTGGCAGTCGTCAATGGGTTTGAGTTTCATTCAACTGATCCCGATGCTCTTATGCTCATATTGCGTCTGGAGGAAGATGTAAATCTGCCGGGTGGTCCAACCCATCAAATTGGGGCTGGGGGTGTGGTCATTAATGACAAGAACGAGCTTTTAGTTGTTGTTGAGCGGGCCCATGCCAAAACTCGGCCGAACTACTTTAAGCTTCCTGGCGGCCGAGTAGACTCAGGCGAACGTTTATCTGATGCCGTTGAGCGTGAGGTTTGGGAAGAGACAGGCATAAAAGCACGCTTTGAAGCCGTTTCAACCTTCCGGCATTGGCTTGATTTTCGGCCGAACATGTCTGACATCTACTTTGTGTGCAGGCTGACTCCTCTAACTCATGAGATTACAGTCCAACTCAGTGAAATTGATCGTGCCTTGTGGATGCCTGTTAATGACTATTTGAGCCATCCTGATGTGAGTGTATTTAATAAACGTGTGGTTGAGCTGGCTCAAAGGGATGATGGCCTGCAGTCCGGCTGGTTCGAGGGGTATGAAACGCCACAAAAAACACGCGAGCTCTTTTTTCAGAAGTAGGCGTCTCGCTTAAAAATCATGCGATAGACCACTCAGTTTTTACTTTGTAATCCCATTTAATATTTTTTCATACTCATCATCAATTGGTTCCCAAAGTTCAACCCTGCGCCCATCATTGTCGATAATATGAACAAACCGGCCGAATGCTTCCTGCTGCATTTCCCCAACAAACTCTACCCCGTCAGCCTTTAGTTTTTCTATAAGTAGATCTAAATGATCAACGCGATAGTTGATCATAAATTGCTGCTCACGTTTGCCAAAATATTCAGTTTCTGCATCAAATGCTGACCATTGGGAATATCCAGCTTTCTCCGGCTCATCTTTATGCCGCCATGCGAAATTTGTGCCAAAACTGTCTGTAGAAAGGCCTAAGTGACGTCCATACCATTCTCTGGTTTTTTCGGGATCGGCCGACCGAAAAAAGACGCCACCTATCGCTCTGACTCTTGGTTTATCATTTTCATTCATCGCTTTTTCCTAAGGTTGTTTTTCTTTAAGTCTAAATTTCATAGTAACCAGCAATGATGATTGATGCAATAGTTGTTGAAGGAATCGTCTGTTGATTTCGATTTTGCTGTTTAGGTTGTTTTTTGCAACTGGTTAGTTGAAGACTCCCCTCTGAATTTCTTGCGGATTGAGTGAAGTCGCTTTTGTTGATTGCGGCGATAGAAGATCGCATCTTGAAGCCCTAAAGCAATCGTTATCGCCAACGCGATGCCTATCCACTGGTAGGTTGAAACGGTGTAGACCGCTATAAATAAGAGCGCGACGATTGAAAAGTTTCTGCCTACTTGAAAAACAAAATCTGCAAACTTAATGTGTTTTGTCGTTAGCCATAGACTAGAGTGCAATAGATTGGTTCTGTCTAAAGCAAATGCACCCATGAGGCGCGCAATGGTAAATAGCATCGTAAATGCACTGAGCTGTTGCAGCACTGCAACCTGCATCGGTTCGGCCGTGGGCGATAGGCTAATGAGTGAAAACGATGCTGCTAGAGCGATTAAGGGCAAACTAGGAAGGAGACTGCTCGCCATACTACCTTTTGGGTTACTTAGCGGGTTTTCAGTAATAAGCAGACTGGAAATTGGAAGCAACAGAAGCTTAGTCACTTTACGATCACGAGATTCAGCTACGACAAGACGGCCGAAATCATAGCTTAATGTGACGATTAGCAACGCCGCTAAAGCAAGTGTCCCAATCAATCCATTGACCACTAGTCCATAATCCGATCCCATTGCTGGTAGCATGATGGTTGAGATAGTCACCCAAGCTAGGATCGCAGCTACCGGAAGCGAAATATGAAAAAAAATTTTAGTTTCACCGTAGTTGCCAATAAAAAATTGTTTTTTGATCATTTGAAATCTCCTGTCCGGTCCTATGTCCTAAATTCTAATTTCCTGCTTGCATCTGCAAATATTGGTTTACATTTTCGCGTGACAATACCCCTACAAGTTGGCCGTTTTTTAAGACCGGTAGCTGATTGATATTGCGCTCATCCATTTGTCTTACAGCATTTAAAATTGGCACTTTCGGCGATGTGGTCAGTAGTTGGTTCCATGCCGTCATGATTTGGTTGGCAGGTGTGAGGCTCCAACTTTTTTTATCGAGCATAGCAATGTCAGTTAAGGTCAACATGCCGTGCGGCGCAGCATCATCTGAATACCCATAGCCTGAATTCTTCACGAAATAGGCGCGAACCCCTTCTTTGATTACCTTTTCGTTGACGATATGGCTGATCGGGGTATTGCCATCCACAATGCTCCATTTTGGCTGCATAATTTCTTCGACTGGCACATTATCAAGTGCGCTTTGAAGATCAGCTTGTTGGCCATAGACTGATGCTGCATTATTCAAGAACCAGCCGATGAATGCTATCCAAAGGCCGCTTGCAACGTCACCAGACAATGCTTGGAAAACACCGATTCCCATAAAGCCATAAGCGAATACTTGTCCTGTTGTTGCTGCGATTTTTGTTGCTTTGATCTGATTGCTATAAGCCCAAACGATTGAGCGCAATATCCGGCCGCCATCGAGTGGGAAGCCTGGGATTAAATTGAAAATAGCCAGAGCCAAGTTAATCTGCATCAGATATGAAGCTGGGGCATTCAGCCACACAATACCTTGGCTAAATTGATAGATTAAAAAGAACACACCTGCCGCAATGAAGCTGGATAGCGGTCCGGCCGCAGCAATGGAAAACTCAGCCCAAGGGGTTTCTGACTCTTGTTCCATTTCTGCCACACCGCCAAACAAAAACAACGTTATTCGTTTGACACCTATTCCATGGTGTAAGGCGAGCAATGCATGAGCCAATTCATGCCAGATAATTGATCCAAAGAACAATATGGTTGTGATAATTGCTAGCATCCAATAATGTGGAACGGCAAGCCCCGGATAAGCTTCTGGCATGTAGCGTGCAGCCAGTGTCCACATGACTAAGGCAAAAATTAGATACCAACTTCTATTGAATCCAACTGGGATTCCCCAAATATTTGCTAACTGAACATTTTGTTTCATGAAAATTTTTCCTGAAAATGTTACTAAGCAATAAAAAAGCCGATGCGTTAAAAAAGGAAATAATTCCTAAATGAACACATCGGCTTATTCTGCAACCGGTTTTTGACGACCATTTGCCTGATCTTCCGAAAAAACAAAAAAGGCTAGCACATGCGAAACGACTTTTCGCACGTGCTAGCCTATTTTTCAACTAATCAATTTGATTTTTTGATAAACCCGCTAGGTAGTTAGATATTGCCACAGCCTTAAATGGTTGCGTAACCGATCTAATGCTTTATTAATTCGGCCGATTTTTATTCGAGCGCCGCAGCTAAATCGATGTCTGTAACAAGGACAACCACCCGTTCGCCCGTGTTGCTGCTCATGTCTGTATGCAGTGTTACGAGTTCGGCACCTGTTATCTCTTTGACCATTTTCTCTAACAGCGGCCGTGAAGATTCAAATAGCTGGCGGCGAGTTTCTTTGACTAACTGTCGGCCGTCCTTGTTCTCAGCTAGCTTTGATTCGGCCGGGGTCAAAATACCTTGCAACCGAATAAAGATCATGTCTGAAATAATATAGGTTCGCGCATCTCTCGGGCCACGTCCCAAATACTCTTTTTCAAACTGCACCATCGCTTTTGTAATTTCCGACTCTAATTGTCCAATTGTTTTTTTCATTTAGGGTTTATCAGTGAACTAAAGTAAGTTTAGATTGTATCTGCACCGATCATTGTTAGGTAAGTTCATATAAGTTTAAGCTAAACAAAGGCCAGCTTGTTGTAAGTCTACTTCTGTAAAGGAGAGAAATCGTATTTTCGCAGGTTGCCTCATAATAGCCATAAGACAACCTGTATTTTCGTCAATTCGTGCACAATGTTTCCAAATAGAACCATTGTCATATAAATATTTCGCCACCTACCATAAGAAATATTGCCTCCGATCTTAAATTCAATTAATTTAGTGGCTGAAAGTGCAAGTCAATAAATAAATCAGCGGTAGCTGAGAGATTTTTGATAGGTAATTTCAGGATTTAATTACTTTAGATAAAAGTTGTTTATTTCCTCAAAAAATAAAAACCGTTCTTACAATCATCAATACGATGCAGATTGGAGGACTAGACAAAGAATCGATTATAAATCGATTGTTGTTCAGTAGGCCAGTAACCTAGCTAATTAAGCCGGGTTACCGGCCTTTTTTATTTTTTGAGTTCGATTTATTTACTTAGGAGAAAACAATATGTCAATTTGGTTGACACTGGGGATTTTCACCATTGTTGCAATATCAGCTAAAAGAGTGGGTCAGTGGTTTTCAGCTATTGGGCTTCCTTATATTACCGGTTACTTACTAATTGGAACCGTTGCCGGTCCTTTTGTATTTGGCTTACTGCCAAAGGAATCCACCACCGATCTACGTTTTATCGATGATATTTCGCTAGCCGTTATCGCTTTCGTTGCGGGCAGTGAACTTTATTACAAGGAAATCCGCAGTCGATTGCGCACAATTAGCTCCATCGCCGGTAGCGTCATCTTGGTTGCGGCACCCCTTGGTGGACTTGCCCTATTCTTTCTTACACCCCTCATTCCATTTACTCAAGGCATGACTGTCACAGAACGATTAGCTGTGGCTATTTTAGGTTCAACCATTTTATTAGCGCTTTCACCCCCTTCAACCATCGCCGTTATTAAAGATGTACGGGCCAAAGGCGACTTTACTCGCACAATGCTTGGGGTCACCATCTCGATGGATGTGATCATTATTGTCCTGTTTGCCGTCGCTGTTGCTATTGCCAGCGCAATGCTAACTGGACTTGGTTTTAGCCTAGCTTTTGCCGCACTCTTATTAATCGACTTGGGTGCTGCGATTATTGCTGGGTTTATTGTTGGTAAACTGCTTGAGGCGATTTTAGCGATTAAGCTGCCCGATTTAGTGCGTATTGGCCTGATTGTGCTTGTTGGATACGGTGTATTTGCCAGCTCGCACTGGCTAACCGATTTGACTCGCGGTTCTACCTTTGAATTGCACATCGAGCCATTGCTGGTTGCTTTAATTGGTGGATTTTATATCACCAACTTTACGCAGTTTAGAGGCTTGTTTGAGCATCTGCTACATGATGTTAGCCCAATTGTCTATGTCGCATTTTTTACCCTGACAGGTGTCGGCATTAAACTTGATATTTTGGGGCAGACTTGGCCAATTGCATTGGCACTTTTTGCTGTACGTTCAATCGGTATTTACATTGGTGGTTGGGCTGGCAGTAAATTTGCAGGTGAGTCAGAGAAATTTACCAAATATGCAGGCTTGGCGCTGATTACCCAAGCTGGTATCGCATTGGGTCTGGCGCGTGAAGTCGCCGTAGAATTTCCCGATCTGGGAGATGCTTTTGCCACAATGGTTATTTCTGTCATTGTGATTAATGAAGTAGTCGGCCCGATGTTTTTGAAAGAAGCCCTAAAACGTGTGGGGGAGACAAACTTGCCTGCAGCCCATTCAGTTGGGTCTGAACGTAACGTGCTCGTTCTGGGTGTTGAGCCTCAGTCATTAGAATTTGCTGCTCAGCTGAAGAAGCATGATTGGCAAGTGATTATGGTTGATACAGATAAGTCACACGTTATGAGCCTCGAAGAGCATGATTTATCCATTCACCATCTGGCTGAAGTGAGTGCTGAGCATCTAAGTGATTTCTTAAACGAGGAGACGGATGCGGTTGTCGCTATGTTAGGTGATGATAGTGATAATGAGAAGGCGCTTGAATTGGCATACAAGCAAGGTGTTCCAAGACTCATTGTACGGCCGACTGAATTAGCCAATTCTCAGGTGTTTGCTGAATTAGGCGCTCTGGTGGTTGACCCTGCATCTGCGATGGTTAATTTGTTTGAGCAGACTGTACGTGCTCCGCAAAACACCTCGATGCTGTTGGGGCAAGACTCCGGCCGGGAAGTGGTTCAGGTCACAGTCAGCAACGGAGACATCGATGGGATGTTATTGCGCGATTTACGATTGCCACAGGATGTTTTGTTTATGTCGATCACAAGAGCTGGAAATGTGATTTTGCCCAATGGGTATACACGACTTCAGCTTAATGATGATGTGACGATTGTCGGCCGAAATGACAGTCTAAATGAAGCGATGTTGAAAATCGGATACTAAGATAAGTAGGTTGTTATGAGGTAGACAGGCGGTTGATTTCATTAATTCGACCTTGTAAAAATGCTTGCTCTACCTCATTCTCCGTAAGCTCCAAGGCTGATTTATAGTGAATCACTGCCTCTTCATGCCAGCCTGCTCTGCGGCAAAAATCTGCTTTAGTTGCATAGAACAGATAGTAGTCCTGCAGATCATTTTCAAGCGGTTCAAGCATCGCTAACCCTATTAAAGGGCCATCTGCCATTGCGGTCGCTACCGCTTGGTTTAATTTGATAATTGCACTGCTTGGGTTCAGCTGTACCAACCCTCCATATAAGGCCGCTATTTGCGGCCAATCGGTGTCGGCCGCAGTTTGTGCCTCTGCATGTAATGCACTGATTGCTGCTTGAATTTGGTAGGGTCCAGATAAATGTAGAGCCAGTGCCCGATCTAAAATTTCAATGCCGGCCGTAATTTGCGTACGATTCCACAGGCTGCGGTCTTGCTGGTCTAGTAGAAGCATCTCGCCCGTTGCTCCGATGCGGGCCGTCCTTCGTGAGTCATGCAGAAGCATAAGGGCCAGTAGCCCCAACGCTTCAGAATCTTCATCGAGTTGTGGGTCATTTCTCAGCAGATCCGTTAAAACCGCTGCTAAGCGAATCGCCTCGGTACACAGCTCCTCGCGAATTAAGTTTTCACCAGTAGCGGCCGAATAGCCTTCATTGAAAATCAGATAAATAACATGCAGAATCGCATTGAGTCGGCTAGGTATTTCTTGTGTGGGAGGGACTTTATAGGGAATGCCAGCCCCTTTGATCTTGCGTTTGGCTCTTACTAAACGCTGTGCCATCGTTGTTTTGGGCACCAAAAACGCTTTTGCGATCTCGGCCGTTGTTAAGCCCCCTAGCGTGTTTAGCGTTAGAGCTACCTGGGCGTCCAAATTAATGGCCGGATGGCAGCAGGTGAATATGAGCTTAAGCCTATCATCTGGTATTTCTTCAGACATTTCAAAACTAACCTGCAGTTTTTCTGCGGCAAATTCACCTTGCCCATCTTCCCACTTTTTCTTACGCCGTAATCGGTCAATCGCTTTACGGCGGGCGGCCGTCGTCAGCCATGCTCCGGGTTTATGCGGAATGCCACTTTTCGGCCATTTCTCCAGAGCGATGATGAACGCCTCTTGCAGCACATCTTCAGCGAGATTAAAGTCTCGCAGCCCGCTTATAAGCGTCGCCAGGACACGGCCGTATTCAGCTCTGAAGACCTGTTCGACTTCAGTGTGGATGTTTGTAGATGAGAGGTTTGAATCTAGCATAAAAGACAAGCGCGAGTGGGTTGGAGAAGAGAGATTGCAAGCCAACCCCTCTTTCTCTATTCGCCATTAGTAGCGGAGCTAATCAAAAACCATCAGCGGCCGGACTTCAATCGAGCCATGCTTTGCGCCAGGGATCATCGCCGCGTATTTCAACGCCTCATCGATGTCTTTGCAATCGAGAATGTAATAGCCGCCTAATTGCTCTTTGGTTTCTGCAAATGGTCCATCAGAGGTAATCGCTTTTCCTTCCCGAACGCGTACCGTTGTGGCCATTTCTGTCGGGTATAACGCATCGCCTAATCCGGTTGAAACCCCAGCCTCTGTGATGACTTCGTCAAAGGCCATGTATTCCGCAATGACAGCGGCCCCTTCTTCTTCACTTGCTTGCAAGTCTTCTGCTTCAGGTGTGTAAATTAAACAAATGTATTTCATGATCTGTTTCCTTTTTTAGGTGGTAGTATGATTAAAAGTGAAAAGTGACCTTCGATAATCAACAATCAATCGGTCTCTTCTTGAGCTAGATAAGCGCTCTCCGAGCGGAGCTCCACTCGGTAGTCGTTTGATCGATCCGCTTTAATCAAAAACCATCAGCGGCCGGACTTCAATCGAACCATGCTTTGCGCCAGGGATCATCGCCGCGTATTTCAACGCTTCATCAATATCTTTGCAATCTAGGATATAGAAGCCACCTAATTGCTCTTTGGTTTCAGCAAATGGCCCATCAGAGGTCATCGCTTTTCCTTCGCGAACGCGTACCGTTGTGGCCATCGCTGTTGGGTATAACGCATCTCCTAATCCGGTTGCAACTCCTGCTTCTGCAATCGCTTGGCCAAAAGCCATATACTCAGCCATTTCCGCTTCTCCGGCTTCTTTTGTAACAGTGGCTGGATCAACTTCTGGTGTGTAAATAAGACAAATGTATTTCATGATCTGTTTCCTCTTTTTGAAATATTGGAATAATGGCGCAATAGATATCATTTTTACTGCGCTAGAAGGGTCATTTTTACCGTTCTAATCATACGACGAACGAGATTATCAGAAATCGACACGAATATAAAACTCATTTCAACTAAAAACAAAAAAGCGGCCGTGAGATTTCTCACGGCCGCTTTTGATCTTAATCTTGCTAGTTAAATAGCTGCGGAATTAACGACGTCTGTTGCCGCCGCCACCACGATTGCCACCATCTCGACGATTTCCACCGCCGCCACGATTTCCACCACCGCGCCCTTTATTCGGGTTATCGGCCGCAATTGCTTCTTCAAGCGTCCAGCCTTCAATGATCGCACGGCGTGACAAACGAATCTTGCCGTCTGGTGTAACAGCCGTCACCATCACCATAATCTCATCACCCAATTGGACTACATCTTCAATGCTTGCAATCCGCTCGTTTGACATCTGTGAGATGTGAACCAAACCGTCTTGGCCTGGAATCAATTCAACAAATGCACCAAAGTCGGTGATGCGGACAACTTTACCTGTGTAAGTTGTACCCACTTCAACCTCTTTTGTGAGTAGTTCGATTTGACGTACAGCGCCATCACCCAATTCTTTGTTAACGGCTGCAACAAAGACTGTGCCGTCATCTTGGATGTCGATTTTGACTTCGTAGATTTCTTCCAATGAACGGATCGTGCTACCACCTTTACCGATGATCGCGCCGATTTTCTCTGGATTAACTTTCAACGTTGTCAAGCTTGGCGCATATTCGCTTAGCTCTTCGCGTGGTGTCTCGATTGCGGCCGTCATGTTTGCCAAAATCGCCAAACGAGCATCTTTCGCTTGTGTCAACGCTCGGCTCATCAGATCGCTAGACAGACCGGAAATTTTGATGTCCATCTGTAAAGCAGTGATACCTTCATCGGTTCCAGCAACCTTGAAGTCCATATCACCAAGATGGTCTTCCATCCCTTGAATGTCAGTCAGAATCGCATGTTTGCCACTTGCTTCGTCCATGACAAGACCCATCGCGATACCACCAACTGGTTTGCGAATTGGCACACCACAGTCCATCAACGCTAAGGTTGACGCACAAACGCTACCTTGGCTGGTTGAACCATTAGATGAAAGTACTTCACTTACAACGCGAATCGCGTATGGGAAATCTTCTTCTGATGGGATTACTGGGAGTAGAGCAACCCGTGCCAATTCCCCATGACCAATCTCGCGACGTTTTGGTCCACGTAGTGGCCAAGTTTCGCCGGTGCTGAATGGTGGGAAGTTGTAGTGGTGCATGTAGCGTACAGACGTTACGTTGTCCAGGCCATCTAGCTTCTGAGCTTCGCGCAGCGTTCCCAAAGATGCAATTGAAAGCACCTGAGTTTCACCACGTTGGAACAGACCTGAGCCATGTGCACGTGGGCTAATGCCAACTTCAGATGAAAGGTCACGTAAGTCTGCATAGCCACGGCCGTCTGGGCGTACGCCATCATCTAAAATCTGACTGCGAACCGCTTTTTTGAGCAGGTCACCGATAGCAGATTGGACAAAGACCATTTCAACATCAGGATCTTCAGCTAAGAAAGCTTCAGCGATTTCATCACGTAATGCTGACATCGCTTCGCCACGATCATCGCGGTTTGGATTTTCTTTAACAATTTTTTCAATACGGTCACCAACTTTAGCGATGGTAGCAGCGGTTAATTCATCGTTTGATGGAGCAAACGTTGGCTCGTCTTTTTCTTTGCCGATGGTTGATTGCATCTCACTAATCGTGGAAATAATCGGCTGCATTGCATCGTGGCCGATACTCAATGCTTCAACAATGATTTCTTCTGGAATCTCGTTGGCGCGGCATTCAACCATAATGATCGCATCTTTGGTGCCTGCAATCCGCAAGTCAAGGTCGCTTGCTTCATCTTGTTCAAAGGTAGGATTAATGATGAACTCACCATCGATGTAGCCAACCCGTACACCTGCAACTGGGCCATTCCAAGGGATGTTTGAAATCGACATTGCTGCACTCGCGACGTTGATCGCGTTGATGTCCATTTGCTCAACATTGTCTGATGACATTGTTGAGATGATGACTTGGACTTCGTTGCGCATTCCTTTCGGGAACAGCGGACGTAGCGGACGGTCGGTTAAACGACTTGTTAGAATCGATCCAGTTGTCGCGCGCCCTTCACGTTTGAAGTAGCTGCCCGGAATACGTCCGGCCGCATACATTTTTTCTTCATAGTCTACGCTCATTGGGAAGAAATCTAATCCTGCCCGAACGCTTTTAGACATTGTTGTTGTTGCGAAAAGGACACAGCCACCAAATGTTAGGGTAACTGCTCCACCTGCTTGTTGGGCTAACTTTCCAGTGCCGAATACAAGCTCTTTACCGCCGACTACGGCCGTAAAATTTTTCTCTTGTGACATACAACCTCCGTATGTTCATATCTGCTCACTTGTTCATCCATATGTATTCAGTTAAATATAGCCAGACTTACAAAACATTCTTCATAAGAAAATAATGCAATCTGATTCTTCAACTGAATAGAATGTGTGAACAAAGAAGCGATATTGATGTAGGACACAGGGGGCGGCTTTTTTAGGGACTGGGGTTTGAGGACAATTTGATTAAATCGCCTATCCGCAAAGCCCAGGTCCTAAAACGCATATGCCAGCCAAGCCGGTGTCCGAATAATAAGTTAATTAAAGGTGATCGAGGATCAGAAGCGAACGTGGTTCGCTAAGTAGGGTTAAAAAAAGCCACTGAGGCTTGCTCTATAACAAAACTCAATGGCTTCTTTTTTCTTACCTAAGAGGGCGAATGCCCAATTTTGTCCGAATCGACTCATAACGTTCAAAGTCATTTTTCAAAAGATATGCTAGTAAACTTCTACGTTTACCAACCATCTTGAGCAAACCACGGCGTGAGCTATGGTCATGCTTGTTTATTTGAAGATGAGTTTGAAGGTCGTTGATTCGTGCGGTGAAAAGTGCAATTTGCACTTCTGGTGAACCACTGTCACCCTCACCACGGCCGTATTCTTTGATGATCTCGGCTTTTTGTTCTAATGAAATCGACATTATTTTCTCCTAAAGATATGTATTTCCCTAGTTGCCGCCATGTCGATACGCCAGTCAACCAAGAAAACCACTATACATTATACAAGCGTTTGCCCGTATCCCATAATTTTAAAGGGAAAAACGGCCAAGTTCTTATCAAAAAAGCTTGCTGATCACAATTGATTGAATAGAATAGGAAAGGATGATTTTGGGCCAAAGATCCCAATTCTTGGGCAGATAAACTGTAAAAAGGCTAAAATCAACCAGCTACATTATTTTTAATCATAATCGGAGAAACAGAAGATCATGGATTTTAGTGCTTTTCTAACAGCAGAAGGGCTCATCGCGTTAGCCACCCTTCTTGCACTTGAGATTGTTCTTGGAATTGATAATGTCATATTTATCACAATTCTGGCAGATAAGCTGCCTGAAGCTCAGAAGAAGCAGGCACGCCAATGGGGAATCGGATTAGCCGTCGTAACCCGCATTTTGCTACTGCTGAGTATTTCATGGGTTATTGGTTTGACGGAACCGATCTTTTTAGGCTTTTCAGGGCAAAGTATTATCTTGCTGCTAGGTGGTGCTTTCCTTATTGGTAAAAGTACATACGAAATTTCAGAAAAACTGGAAGCCGATGATCATACAAGTGAGCGTGCGGGAGCGGCGAAAGCAACTCTAGGCGCGGTCCTGGCTCAAATTATTTTGGTCGATGTCGTTTTTTCACTAGACTCTGTGATCACGGCCGTAGGTATCGCCGATTCACGGGCTATTATGATTACGGCGATTATCATCGCTGCAATTGTTATGATCGCAGCCGCTGGTGCAGTTAGCGAGTTTGTGAAGAAAAATCCGACTATGAAGATTTTGGCTCTGGCGTTTTTAATTCTAATCGGAACGTTGCTTGTGTTTGAAGGTTGGAATCCAGACTTAGCGCATGATTTACATATTAAGAATTATGCATACTTTGCAATGGCATTCTCGCTGATTGTTGAAGTCCTTAACATGCAATTGCGTAAGCGAAATAAGAACCCGGTTGAATTGCATAACCAGCCCACAATTGCAGAGGTTGAAGGCAAATCTAAAGCTTAACCAAGCCAGAACTGTTTAGAAAACATGCAATAAAAAAGCTGGGTATATCCCAGCTTTTTTATTGCATGTGGTTAGGCCAGCGTATTCCATAAAGGTTCAGGCACCCCTTTGACATGATTCTCGTAGCGAGCCATGACAAATAGTGCATCAGACAAGCGATTAAGGTATGGGATTACAAACTCTCCTATTTCTTCTTCACGGGTTAAAGCAATAACTTCTCTTTCTCCACGGCGGCAAACGGTCCGAGCAACATGCAAGTGGGCTGATCCCACTGAACCACCAGGTAAGATGAAATTTTCAAGTGGCCCGACAATGGCTGTCATTTCATCAATTAGGACCTCTAGTTTTTCTACATGACGTAGCTCAATTTGAGGGATACTGTATTTAACTTTTTCCTCTTCATTGAAGCATAAGTCAGACCCTAAATGGAATAGCTCGTTTTGAATAATCGGCATTGCTTCGCTGAGCTTTTCGCACAAACCGTGGGCCACCGCTACGCCTAGATAGGAATTTAATTCATCGACTGTTCCATAGGCTGATACACGCAATGATTCTTTAGGGACACGTCGGCCGCTACCGAGGGCCGTGGTACCTCTGTCTCCGCCACGTGTATATATTTTAGTTAATCTTGGCATTACCTTTCTCCATATTAGATTTGCTCTACGATTCGATCAACTCAAGTCAATGGCCCGAAAAACAAAAAGCCCACCAAAGGTGAGCTTGAGCAATTACATCTACTATGTAAAAACTCGCATACCTCTGTCCGCGAAGGCAACGAGATGACAGACTCAGATGGGTAGCCGGACTTGTCAGCTAACTGTTTAGATTAGCCGTTTACCGTTGCGGGACAGTGCCGGAATCTCACCGATCTTCCCCCAAATAAACCCTAAAAATAGGGTTTGCTGTGTCTAGAATCGTTTGAATTTATAAATTTGACGAATCATAGGCGGTGCAGCAATAGATGTCAAACGTTCAAATTAAGGTGTAAGACAAGGTTTATCAAAAATTGATGCAAAAATCAGCTAGAAGAGTTATATACTTTGTAGGTTGGAAACTCTACCCATTAAAACCGATCAAATGATTCATAGGGTAATCTTTTATTTATGAACAACGTATCTCCCCGTTGGCCTGTTGGCATTAAACGTATCGCCTTGGTAACCAGCCTAATCGCACTTGCGTTTATTCTGTTTCAGGTTCGATTGCTGATTATTCCTATTCTGATGTCGATGGTTGTCGCGTATCTCGTATTGCCGGCCGTGCAATTGCTGCATAACCGGCTCAACGTACCGCGTGTTTTAGCGATTGCCCTCGTTTATCTGACTCTTTTTGGCGCATTAATCGCTATTCCAGCAACGGTAACGACCCCTTTAATTAACCAGTTTAATAGATTTGTTAGCGCGGTTCCTGGCTATATTGAGCAAGGAAGTGTGTTGTTTGACCAGCCGATTGAATTGTGGAATGACAATTCAATCACCCCATCTCAACTGTTGCGGCAAGAATTTGATATCGCTTCATCATTTAACTCCTTTGGCTCTGTAGGGTTACAAGGGGTCAATTTGTTTGGCAGTGTTGCATCGGCGACTGCAGTTGGAATCGGCTGGGTGGTATTTACGCTCTTTGTTTCTTTTTACATGGTGAAAGATTATGAGATCATGGTTCGCTACATTGTTGGTTTGGTCCCAGAAGAATATGAATGGGAAACATATCAGCTGTTTTATGAATTAAGTGATGTGTGGAATGCGTTTTTGCGCGGTCAGCTCATCTTGTTTTTGGTAATGGGAACAACTGTGTTTGCATTGGCTTCAATTATCGGTTTGCCTAATGCTCTTTTATTGGGGCTACTGGCCGGTTTTGCTGAATTTGTTCCCCACTTCGGCCCGATTTTTGTTTCGATTCCGGCGATTTTGATCGCCTTTTTCCAAACAGATCAAAGTTGGCTAGGATCATTGATGTCACCTGCTAGTTTCGCAATTTTGGTTGGACTAGGTTATGCCACTATGAACCAACTTGCTGCTTACTTTATTCAGCCACGTGTCTTAGGCCGGTCGTTAAATATGCACCCACTTATTGTGTTTATTGCGGCTTTGGGAGGTGCTTTGGTGGCAGGGGTTGTAGGGATTCTGCTTGCATCTCCTATGATCGCAAGCGGCCGAGTTATTTTCAGGTATATTTATCGAAAAGTGCGCGATTTGCCGCCTTACCCGATTCCGGGTCAGATCGAAGCCGATCCAGACCAGGTAGTACGTAGACGGCCAAAACGAGCGATTGCAGAAAATGATACCAGCCCCCCAGAGTTGCCGATACCAATTCAAGGCAGCCGGTTGGTGCGGGCACTTACAGCTCGGTTAAAAGCTTCAAAGTTGTTTGAAGCCCGTGAAGACAGTAAAGACGATAGTGTTAAAAATAATAAGGGTCATACTCAACAAAAAGAAGGTGACCTTTCTATTGCGAAAGCCAGTGATGAGCCAGCAAACTAGGAGAATTAAATATGAATGACGAAATGGATATGGAACCAGTTGCAGAGACTGAAAATTTTACAATTGTTAAAACTGTTGATGAAAATGGGGCGATTTACCACATTGAATTAGGTGGCGTTTCACTACATTTAATGCCCGAAGAGTGGGAAGAATTTGTTGTTCTTGTTAAAGCTGCTGATAAATAAGTAGAAACTTTATACTTGTAGAGGAAGACTTAGCTGAACATGCTAAAGCCTTCCTCTAACCATAAAGAATATGATCGTAATTTCAGGAACAATCTATATTAAGAAGGACAAAGTAGCTGAGGCGATTGAGTTGGCTAAAGTTATGATGGAAAAAACAGGCGAGGAAGTAGGCTGTATAAGTTATCGCTTTTACTCAGATATCGAATCCCCTGATATTTTTCGGGTGTTCGAAGAGTGGGAGTCTGACGAGGACTTACAGGCTCACTTTGCGTCCGAGCATATGGCGGAGTTTCAGCCTGCAATCGGAAAAATCACGGCCGCACCTCCAAATATCAGACGTTATGTGGTCTCTGAGTTTGGGGCGCTTTAGTGCGATTAGTCGCTTTTGATTCGATTTTCAAAAACTGCGAGGCGGCCTGCTAACGTTTCATATGTTCCATCTGGGAAGAAAGGGCGCATTTCATCAAGAACCGTCTGTGTTGCGACAAGAAATGCTTTATAAATAGAGATCTCTTCGTCAGTAGTAGGCAAAATTTCTTCTAAATTTTCAAGCAAAGGACGCAACACATTGTCGCAGCGTTGGAACAGCATGACCTTACGCCGAAATTGATGGTCATCTAAATGATATTCTACCGCTTTGAAAAAATCTAAATCATCATTTTCTTCATTCGGTTCTGAGGGTTCGTCTTCTGGATCAATCATTTTAATCTTCTCCTGCAATCGCAGGCAGAAAAACTTCCTCATCGGTTTCTATTATTTCTTCAGTTAACTGAGCTTCAGAGTCTGAAATAGTTGGTAAAAATGTTTGCTCTGGTTGTTGTTGAAGGTCCTGTGCAATTGGGAGCCAGAATAACCATAATAACCAAATGAGTGCAGTTCCGCCTGCTAGGGTTTTTCCAGCCGGGGACATCGCCTGCCAGCGGTTAAAAAGCAAATCTAAAAGTGATTGATTCTCATTATTCATATGGGACAGTATACTGCAAACCTCTTAAATATTAGGGGTGTTTTTTCGTAAATCTTTTAGCTAAAAGATTTGCAAATAGGTCAAGGGCTAGATTGAGCGGCTACTTCTTGTGTCTCTTTTAAATTTCCATAGACAACAATACGTGACCCATAGCTTCCTGTGAAGTAGTTATAGTTGCCGCAGGTTACTAGGACGATTCCATCTTCACCATTTTTATGCAATATATCAACGTCAGTTGTAGCTACTCGGAAGATTTGGCTGATTTCATAAACATAATCAGTATTTCCTCTTCTAAATACGATAGGGTCACCAAGGTTCATCAGGCGTAATTTCTCGAAGGGCCCGGCCGTGGGCCAATTGGTCGTTGCATGAGCCGCGATTACAAGTGCGCCCGAATCTCCTGGGTGCTTTGCAAACCCATCTAAAATTCCTGAACTACTATTTAAATGAGAGATATCCCAGTTGTCATTCGCGATGGGGATATCGATAACTTCACTTACTACACCTAATGTTGGCAAAATCAGCTGTCTAAATTCTGGTTCTCGACTAATCTGAGCTACTGACTCATGCTTAACTCTACTTTCTTTAGCAGGGTCTTTTGCTGTTTGAACAATTGGTGAAGTGTTCGCATTTTTATCATGTTCAGGCTCACTTTCAGGCCACGGAAAATTTGATAATAAGTTTGGCTCCGGATAGGCGGTGGCGGATTCGATTGTATGATTTCCAATCGCTGATAAAAAAGTGGATGAAACCATTTCATCGCCAGTCTTTGAAATGGGCAGAATAGACTCAAGTTCGGTTGTGGCTGAATTTGAGCCCATCGCTTCTAGATTTTTAGGATTATTGATTAGGAAAGAATTGTCAGTAGACCGAAGTAAAATGTTGATTATATTTACAGCCGACGCCCCTAAAACGACCGCCACAATATTTAGCAGAATGAAAGGGATAAATATCTGTTTGATGGAATTAAAATATTTATCTCCATTGGTTTCTTGATAATTCATAAGATGGAACTTGTAACCAAAACAAATAGAGTTCAAGATTTATGTTTAGCTTTCCAACTTATTAAGCACAGGCGATCTTTTAGGATAGGCAAAACCCAAGCTGGAGCTTGGAATTTAGCCTTTAAATTTCTTTGTCATCCACGTGGCTAAATAAGATCTGCAATGCTAGAAAACCCAAAAAAATGACGAAAATGATCAGGAATGCATTTATCGCATATAAAATTGGTATAGGTGTTTCAGGCACCACCTCTGATAAAGAGGAAAGATCGGCCGCATACTGATGCGGTATGATGAGCGGATTATTTGTGAACAGAGATGCTATCATCAGTTAACCACAATGGAGCACTTTAGGTCTAGAACTAAAGGAGCTCTCAATAATTCTCGCTGGCTAGAACGTCGGTAGCATATGAGAGCCTCTTGCTAAGTTAAATAGTACTAATGTCGTGTGATTCAGTACTTAGCTACTATGAACTTATTAGAGGCATGTGAACAAATTGTGAACTATCCTCTTGAAAATAATAGGCTGGATAATAGCTGTTTCCCCTGTTAGAAGGCTGGAATCGGGGATAAAAGAGTCTAGAAGCTATGGATGCAGAGTAATCATTTATTAGTATTTTGAAAGTAAAAAATATAGGGCCATTACTCCTGTTGATCCCAAACGTAAAAATGATTAGAATATTCATTATCAGTTGTGCCGTAATAAATTTTGGGCATAGACTGTCTGATGAACTCAGCAGAGAGAAAAATAAAAAATCTGAATTTCAGATTTCAATCAACTTTAAAAGGGTTATCACATGAGCGAAATTATTTTAGGTGGTACATTGTTAGCAGTTATTTCAGCACCAGCCTTTCTCTATCTATGGCGTGAGGCACAACGTAGAAAAGAAGAGTCACTAAAAAAGGCGAAAGTTGTTGCTCAACGTAGACAGTACCGGGGTTAATGTCATAACCTCTTTAACGGGCTGTCGATGATATAATTACGCTTCAGCCCTGACAAACACAATAAAAAAGCGCCCAAATTTGGGCGCTTTTTGTTTTCTACCGAACTAAATTTTCGTTAGGCCACAAATATCCAATTGACAAAGACGGTTGTTAAAACACCTAAGAGTACAGGGAAAGCTGTCTGAATGAGTCGGTCTACAGATTGTTTTTTTCCTAAATATCCCATTAAAATGAAAATTGGGAATAGAATGAGAATGTAGCGGATCATGCTGCCGGTTCCACTCGAAACAGGCAATAAGATGCTGAGTAAAACATATAGAGAAAACCCTTCGCCGAAATGCTTATAAATAAAAGGAACTGCTGCTAGTGCTCCAAAAAAAGCGGCCATATCTAATATGACATTCCACCAAATGTCCCCTAAGAAAAAATTTTGCTGGAAAACTGGCCCAAAATCACGAATGATTATCGCTATTGGCCCGATGTTAAGCCTGTTGAAGGCGCTTTGAACCGACCAAAAAGCGATTGGGTCTTGAAAATGCTGATTTAAAAATAGCATGTGACTTAGTAGCCCAAGCGGAGCTAAAAAAATCAATAACAAATTAAACCAGTCAGTTTTGATGCCGCTCCATAGCCCCTTCCAAGCCTTAGAAGTTAGTATGGTTCGAATCGTCCATCCGTGGTTTTTTAGCCACTCTAAAATGATGATTCCAATCACTAGCAAACCCGTAATGCGCGTGACACCTGTGAGCAATGTAAAAATAGAGGCGAACCCCCACTCCTTTTTCTTCCCATAGTAAACTGCTGCAACGGAAAAGAAGAGAAACACGCTTTCGGTGTAAATGGTGCTAAAGAAGAAGGCGGTTGGAAATAGGGAAATATAGAAGATTGTGCGTTGAGCTGTACCCTCATCACTGATTAGTAATGTGAGCCGATAGAGGTAAATTAAGGCTAAAAAGAAGCTGATATGGCTCACTAAGACACCCGAGAAAACCAAGTTGTTGAACAAAATGTCTGTTATGCTGATTAACAACGGGTAAAGCGGATAAAATGCAACGCTTGAAACTTTTCCAGCAATAAGTTCATAACCGTTTTCAGCGATATCGATATAAAACTTGCTGTCCCAGCGTGCAAACACATCAAGAAAAAGGTTTTCAGGCGCGAGGCTATAAAAGCTGTTTTCGGTGTCAGTTTTGATTGTAATATCAGCAAGATAGGCTGCCAGAAAAACAACTACGCGGCTGCTCAGAAATGCATAAAGAGGGGGAAGCAACCAGGTTGGGGTATTAAAACCTCCCAATTGCATTTTTTGTTCTTGTTGGTCGATCGATTCCAAGTGCAATTACTCCTTAGTAATGCTTTGAATGCTTAGGTTATCAAATGTAACTGGTCCACCAAATGTCATCAGCCCTAGCCAGCCTTCGGTTTCTTGCAGGGGCAAGTCGGCCGCGACTGACTTACCATTTACCCATATCTCAAAAGTACTTTCATGCACTCTAATTCCTAACTTTTGGGTCTCATCTGATGAGGCGCCTAGTGCAACTCCACTTTGCCCGATAAACAGGCCGTTTTCGCCAAAGTAGCCCCAGATCACTTCAGCCCCGCTGTTTAGGAATCGAACAATCTGTCCACCATTTCTGGAGCCTTGTGTGGGCATATTAAAGATAATGCCTCCACCACCATTCATAACATCTGCGTTACTGGGCATCGTGATATCTACATCAAAACTAAATTGCTCTTCAAAGCGATTAAAGCCTCCAACATGGTCGGTTGGGTCTGAATTAGTTTGTATAACAGCCGTATCTTCGATAGACCATTCGCCTGAGATGTTCGAAATTTGGATAGGTTCTGAATCACCACTTTGAGTGCGCTCTGGAGCCGATTCGAGGCTATCTGCACTTTCAGCTTCAGTTTCAATTGGAACTGTTGAGAATAGGGAAACCTGCTCAAAAACTACTATGGCCTCGTTACTGATAAACCCAAAGTATGTGTCACTTTGACTGGATTTCAATTCTTGTACTATCGACTCCCCATTAACGTTGATATCGAAATGGAACCCATCATTGGTTAAGATGATGCTTTGGGATTCATTTGCTACAGGTAGGAATGGGTAGAAACCGATCCCTTCAAAAACTTGATTTGTGTCATACTTCCCATAAAAGAAACCGGAGCCATCATCTGTAAATCGGGCCAAGTATCCATTCTCTAAAGAATTTGGCTTTTCAAGTCCAAACAGGATCCCACCTCCCCCTAAAGCTTGATCTTGCAAATGCTTAAGTTTGATTTCAAGCTGATATTCATTTTTTGGGGACTGGTAGATAGCGTAGGCATCTGCTTGCTCTTGGGCAGATTGGATGAGCATGCCGTTTCGTAAGTTCCATGATCCCGGGCCCAGAATCAATCCGATTTCGTTGAGATTGTTACTTGCGGATACGAGGAAATTTCCATCTGTGATTGAGGCTGCGGTTTGGGCGTAGGTATCTGCGGTGCTGACTGGGTCACCTGTTTTTACTTGTGCCAATATATCTGCTAAATTTTTAGATTGTGGTGCTGAGCTTGCCTCAATTGCAACTCGGTCAAACGCTGTTGAATCTCCAAGGGCTGAGAAGCCGTACCAGCCGGGTGGGTAGATGGCCGGGACATCTTCTATCATCAAATAACCATTGAGATAAACATCATAGCTGTCTGAGGTTGCGACAATGAGCAGGTTAGATTGGATATTTTTTTCAAAACCGACGTCGAGCAGAAGCGAAAACTGGTTTTTGAAATCTAATGTATCTGCATAATACCCACCAACCAAAACTGTTTGATCCCCTTGGCGAAGAATGGCAACCCGGTGACTGTGAATGATTTGATTGGGTGTTTCCATATTGAATCGAAGCCCGCCTCCATCTCGATCAGACTCAATCTGTAAGTCAGCCCAAAAATAGACTGTATCGTCAGGATTAGCCTTTAAAGGAATCATCAAAGCTGGATTGATTGTGAAGAAATTTTTATGCATGAGCTGATCATCAGCAATTTCCCAATTTCCTTCAGTTTCAAACCACCCATCTGACTCGAAAGCAATTGGCTGGTTAAACTCATTTGAATATGAGCCTGTATATAGGCTTCTAATTTCTTTTGGTGATAGCCGTGCGTAGAGTAAATAATTAAAGAGGACTAATACCGCCATGAGTAATAACAGCGTTAGTCTATTTTTTTTACTTTTATTTGAGGTGATGCTGGCCCAAGCGTTTGTTGTTCTGGAGAGTACAGCGTTATTTTCGCTAAGTTGATTGCTCATTAATCGATTGAATATCGTTGATGCTAAAAGCGTGATCGGCCATTGGCCGGTGCATTTAGTGTAGGTTAGAAATATCTTTTGAGGCTTTTCCGGAGTTAGTGATTCAGTCCCAAATTGGTTTTTGGGCAGTGAAGAAGGGGCAAACTTATAGGACTGCAAACCTAGATTCTCTAAATAAGCTGAGCATGGGGTGAGGTAATTCTTGGAAGGCGGCGATATTCACTTTGCCAATGCTATGCGGTTACTTGAGCGAGCTTATCGGAGAATTTTTGTGGCAATTGGTTGAATGTAAAAACGGTCGGCTGTTGTTGACCGGCCGTTTTTCGGCTGTTATACTGTCGAAGTTATATTCAAATGCAGTGATCGGGAAGAGTAATCGGCCGATTTGCCATCAGAGAGTTAACCCCTTGTTTGGTCTGAAAAAGCAAAAACATGGTTGTAAGGGTTAACAGGCAATATTTCGATGAACGTCCCCCGGTAGCAGAATGGCTGAAACTTAGTAGGTTGTTCCGGGTACGCCCGTTAAAGCGTCCAAGTGTCATGGGTTAAAGCTTAACCTGTGGAACAAAGGTGGTACCGCGCAGACCCAAAGCCTCTGCGTCCTTTGATTATGTTTATAGTCAATGGACGTAGGGGCTTTTTTCATTTAAGCAAAAAGATCAGATCGGCATGTTAGTGTGGCCCGACTTGATTGAAAAAAATATTTAGCAGGAAGAACCATTATGAGTGAAATGCCAAAAGCATACGATTTTTCACAGACAGAAGAGCGTCTGTATAACTGGTGGGAGAAGAATGGCTGGTTTAAGCCGGAATGTCGGCCGGATGATGCTGAGTCATTCGTTATTTCGATACCACCTCCCAATGTGACCGGGGCTTTACACATTGGCCACGCTATGTTTGTGGCACTTGAAGATTTAATGATTCGCCGCGCTAGAATGCAGGGATTTGCGGCGCTATGGGTGCCTGGAACTGACCATGCGGGTATTGCAACTCAACTTCAAGTTGAAAAGATGCTGATCGAAAATGGGACATCTCGCGAAGAGATCGGCCGAGAAGAATTCCTAGACGCCACTTGGGAATGGAAAGAAAAATACGGCGGCCGGATTTTAAACCAAATGCGCGGTATGGGTGCCAGTGCAGATTGGGATCGTGAGCGCTTTACGATGGACGAAGGGTTGTCAGAAGCGGTGCTTGAAGCGTTTATCCGTTTGAATCGGATGGGGCTGATCTACCGTGGTGAGCGGTTGGTTAACTGGGCACCTGGTTTGCAGACGGCCGTATCTGACCTTGAGGTTGAATATTCTGAAGAGCCAGGGTTCATGTACAACTTCAAGTATCCGTTAAAAGGTGGGGGCTTTTTGCCGGTGGCTTCAACTCGGCCGGAAACGATTTTGGGCGACACCGCCGTTGCCGTGAATCCAAACGATGAACGATATGCTGAATTTATCGGTAAGACTGCCATCGTGCCGATGCTGAATCGTGAGATTCCGGTTATCGCCGATGAATATGTTGAGATGGGCTTTGGTACCGGTGCGTTGAAAGTAACCCCGGCGCATGATCCCAACGACTTTGAGATCGCCAAACGCCACGATCTGGCGTTTATCAACATCATGAATAAAGATGCGACGATCAACGCCAATGGGGGCGAATACGTCGGATTAGACCGCTATGAAGCGCGTAAAAAGCTGTGGGCTGATATGGAAGCGGCCGATCTGACAATCAAAAAAGAAGACTATACGCTAAATGTTCCCCGCTCCCAGCGTGGGGGCGAAGTAATCGAACCGCTGTTGAGCTGGCAATGGTACGTTGACGTTGAACCGATGGCTAAAATGGGGTTGGAAGCGGTTCGCTCCGGCCGGGTAAAAATCGTGCCTGAACGGTTTAACAAGATTTGGGAAAATTGGTTGACCAATATTCGGCCGTGGTGCATCAGCCGCCAATTGTGGTGGGGGCATCAAATTCCGATTTGGTATGTTAACGGTGACGAAGGCGAATACGTTTGCGCTAAAAACGAAGAAGAGGCATATACAATGGCCCGGGCCAAGTATGGGGATGATGTTTCGCTTGAACGTGACCCTGATGTTTTAGACACATGGTTTTCAAGTGGGTTATGGCCGTTCTCAACCTTGGGCTGGCCGAATAATACGCCAGACTTGCAACGCTTTTATCCGACAGATGTTCTTGAAACAGGGTATGACATTCTGTTTTTCTGGGTAGCACGAATGGTAATGTCGGGCCTGCTTTATACCAATGACATTCCATTCCATACTATTTACTTGCATGGCTTGGTTCGAGACGAACACGGCCGAAAGATGTCAAAGTCACTGGGGAACGTTGCTGA
>JBGCDP010000224.1:0-17145 GCA_045105475.1 Anaerolineae bacterium | reverse complement strand
GTTTGTGGATCTGTATATAAATCCCACACCCCAAACATCAATATCGGCATAATGAAAACAACGCTCCACACGACGTTTGAGCCTTTGACCAACGGTGTCACTTTATCAAGCCATTCACCACCCAATATAATCACCAGATAGACGGCCGGAACAACGACGGTCAAAAATTTTCGGTAATTTTCATCCGTGGCACCGACCGCCAGCATGAGCATAATCGGTATCGTTAGCCAAATCAGCGCGACAATAATTCGCTGGCGAAATTGAACACTCAAAAGGGCAATAACACCACCTGCAAAATAGACACCCGTAAAGATAACCCCCATCAACCAAAGAGGGTTAAGCTCCGCAAATGGTCCCATAGCCAGCCAATAAGCCGTTTCATGCAAAAAATCGGCCGGTAGCGCATCTCCGGCCGCGCGCGTTGATGACCCGGTTCGCAAGAAGATCGGTAGCCACGGTGCATAGGCTAGCAAGGCCACCACGACGGCCGCCAGCCAATGCCAAAATTGGTTAAAAATGCTATTAACCAGCTCCAAGCTGGGCTTACGCTGCAGCCCCTCGAAACTCATAAAAACGATTAACCCTTGTGCCGCAATCACGGCCGGATAGACATAGTGGGTATACAGGCCCAAAACAGTTAAAAATGCGAAGACGGCTGAATAAGCCAACTTAGATTGGGAGTTTTCCTTCTTTAATCCACGGAACAACACAAGCATCGAGCAGGTTGCAATCGCTCCCAACAGCGCATACATTCGGGCTTCTTGGCTGTAATAGATTAGCGGCGGTGATAGTGCCAACAGCAGGCCAGCGGCGATAGCCCCTTTACGCGACAGCCATAATCGGCCGATAGCAATAGTCGCCGCAACCTGGATCAATCCAGCCACGGCCGAAATCATACGCAGAGAAAAGTCAGTTTGCCCTGCCAGAGGCCACCATGCGCGCAAGACTAAATAATAAAGCGGTGGATGTACATCACTCGCTGTCCCCTCGATAATCAGCGATACGCTTCTGCTACTCAGACTGGCGCTATTTCCCTCATCATTCCAAAACGACTGATGGTCTATGCGATAGACTCGTGCCCCAAAAGCAAGCAACAATACAGCGATCAGCCACCATTTTGCATCGATGGTTTTAGCTATCGCCACTTCGCCCCCAATCTAACAATAGCCAAAACAGAATCGCCCCACCCAGCAAAATAAACCAGCGGCGGCTCGCCTGCCATGCGAAAAAGAGCCAGCTGGGCGGATCTGAGGCCGAAACCTTCGGTAACCCATCCACCAAAGCATCATAAACCGGCAGCGGTGTGAAGTTTGGCTCCATCAGGCGAAAATAATATTTTGCTTGGCTCCGATCTTCCCCGGCTTCTTTAAAAAACCACGTTGCCCCAACCTCAACCCACGGCCACTCTGTCTGGATGCGCTCGTAAGCCTCAACTGTGTAACGGGCCTGCTGTGCTTCAGTCACCTGCCCAAAGTTTTGCGCCATCCCGTCTGGCACCACGTTCCAGCCTAGCTCGCTTATCCAGATCGGTTTGTGCGCATCACCGTGAGCAACCATCACGTCTCGCAACAATAGATTATGCGGGTAGTTGATCACTGTCGGCCGTAGACGCTGATCTGTCGCGCCGGAAAACAGCCCATACCCTTGCACAGATAAGACATCAAAACAGTCACCCCCACCAGAGGCATAAATCCGTTCTAGATAGATGAGGTCGTTCAGGTCGCGATAGTTCAAGGCCACGGTTGGAGCCATCGTCCCCGACAGCACAATCGCATCGGGATCGGCCGCCTTGATACGGTTGTATCCTTCACACATCAAAAGCGAAAATGCTTCAGGGTTAACCCCTTGCTCACCCCATTCTGGATAGATGTTTGGCTCATTCCAAAGCTGGTAGTAACGAATACGGCCTGAATATCGGGTGGCCACAGCCTCCACAAAATCACCGTAGTCGGTCAAATTGTCAGGCGGTGCCAATGTGCCAATCGTATTGGTCAAGACCCGGCTCCAAGCTGGTGGATTATCTAATCGGGCCAAAATCTCAATGTCGTTCGCATCAGCTAGATCGACAATGTTGTCATATTTAAGCCATGCATCGATCCCATCAGGGTATACATTCAGGTTGCGTTTATCGACAAAATCGCCTTTGCCTGCGATTTCGATATCTTCCCACACAAACTGCTGGCGAATCAAACGAAAACCGGCCGCATGAATCTTTTGCAGGCTCTCATCGCGCACTTCTGGCAACGCTTCAGTCTGTAAAAAAGTGTTGACCCCAAAAGCGGTTTCAATTCCGGTCGGTTCAACGGCAAACGGTGCCAGCTTCGGGGCCGGCCGTACGGCCGTATACGCCCACTGCAACATCCCTCTAGCCTGGCTTATTATATTTTCTTCCCCCGTGACCCGATAAGGAGTAAACGCAGGAGGTATTAGGCCAATGGCACATAGTAGAAGTGCAGCCCAAAATAATCGACGGCGAAAAATCATAGGCGGGGATTATAGCAGGCTCGATTCACGCGCGTGAAAAATGTAGGGAAAACACAGACAAGACACCTAAAAATATAAGGGTGGTTATGCCTGATAGGTCGCTCGTAACTAGCTGCAATCTCAATAATACTTATTTCCTTAGCTTTTATTGGTCATTGCCCCTTTGACTGGTACACTTTTTAGTCTCAAAATCTATTGGGGATTATGTTTCCGACAAATTCAATAGCAATCACTAAATTCAAGGATAGGTTGTGCTACAGATCCAAAACCTAACTCGACATTTCAATTCGTTCAAGGTGCTTAACAATGTTTCGCTTAACCTAAACCGTGGAGAGATCTTAGGCGTGCTTGGCCCTAATGGGGCAGGTAAAACGACGCTTTTTCGCGTGTTAACCGGCCTATTGCCTCAAGATTCAGGCACAATCCGGCCGACGGGAGAGAAATGGCCAACAATCGGCTTTAAGCCAGAGCGGCTCCACTTCCCTGAAAAGATGGCGGTGCGTCAATATTTATCAATGATGGCGGCCATGAGCGGCTTTGGTTCGAACGAAGTCCCGGCCGCCGTGCAGCAGAGCCTACAGCTCGTCGGCATGGTGTCAGCCAGCAGCCACAAAATCAAACAATGCTCAAAAGGGATGCGTCAGCGCATCGGTTTAGCTCAAGCATTGCTGGGCAATCCAGATATCCTCGTGCTCGATGAACCCGGAGACGGGCTTGACCCGATGGGGCAGCAAGAAATTCAATCGATTTTGCGCATGCTACGTGAGCAAGGCAAAACGATCATCATGAGCTCCCATCGACTCAATGAGGTCAAAGCGATCTGTACCAATATCGCCATCATGTCACATGGGCAAATCGTTTATCAGTCCTCGTTTGCCAAAGCACGTGAGTCTCAAACTGTTACCCGCATTTTGTGTGACAGCGAATTGCACGATATTCGCTCACTGCTTGAATCGTTAAATCCAGACATTAAAGTCCTCGAACGCTCAGTTGAGCTCGGCGCAGGCGCCATTCCGTTACGACGTGACGTACTACGCCTGCTACTTTCGGCCGGATACGATGTGCTGCGCATCGAACGGCCCGAAACTTCGCTCAATGAGATTTATGCCAAGGTGGTACGCCAATGATTCAAAGAATCACCACCTTGATTTCCTATCTGCTCTATCGGCTCATCAACTCGATGTCTAGCCTCGTTTATCTGCTGGCTGGATTCGCTTTTTACTGGCTTACCTTTTTTCAGCGGGCGCCTGAACCGGAATACTTCATTCTGATTATCGGCTTTTTTGGGCTACTCGTTTCATTTTTTGCGACCTTAACCGTTGCCTCAAAAGCAAACGAGGCCAAAAGCTATCCGTTTTTTGTGCGGCTAGAAAGCCGTGTCGAATTTCTGGCGGCCGTGATGATTACCGCCCTAATCTTTGCCATGATATTGCAATTATTAATGGCGGCCGTTGTGCTTATCCGAAATGCGCCAGAACTAACCGTCGGCCGGGTTTTGGAAATTCCACCCATCTGGCTATCTTTAAACGTGTTTGCGGCCGTTATTGCCCTGCAGGCATCTGACTTTGTCGCCTACGGCTGGTCACGTGTATGGATATTCGGTCTTTTGGCCTTGTCGATCGTTATTGGAGACGACAATGGTGCCACACTCACATGGGTAGCCGATCTCATGCGCAGCAACTCGCAGCCAGGAGCCGCTAACAACGCAATTTCAAGCTTTAGCAACGTGCTTTTGACAGTGGCTGACTTTTTGACAGGATCGGTCATGACATCCGTTAGCAACCTGTTTAGCGGGTTGTTTTGGCCGTTTAAGGCGATACTCGCTGCCGTTCTCGATGGATACTTCACAGGTCCCCAAGCGCTAGCCCCCGCACTGCTCTTAGTTTTTGCTTCCATTCTGTTTTTACTCGCGGCCGACTTTTTTAGCTCACGCGATATGATTTTGAACGAAGACTAATCGGTCAGCAAAATAATCAATTTACAAGATGTTTTGCCACAACGGCCGACATCTGTAAAATTTCAACTTAAGTATCATAGGCTCACCTTTCATTTTTCGGATTTATCCCGATTTTTACAGGAGCAAAGTTAATTCGTTTAGCTCCGACCAAGCCGGTTGTTAGATCGGCCATTATCTTTGAAAGAACAGTAGCCAGACAAGCAATCTTTCAGGAGAAACAATATGACAACAGCAGCAGAAGTATTTGAAGCAATGCCTTCACGGCTTGATGCAGGCGCAGCGGCCGACATTAATGTAACAATCGGATGGGATTTATCTGGTGATGAAGAAACCCAGAAAACCATCAAAATTGCTGATGGGAAAATGACAGTTGAGGATGGCTTAGGCGATGATCTCAGTGCAACCATTAGCATGGATTCAGATGATTTTGTGGCAATGACCACCGGCGAGCTTAATCCGATGATGGCTTTCATGGGTGGCAAGGTCAAAGTTGATGGCGATATGTCAGCTGTCATGAAAATCCAAAATCTATTTGGCTAATTCTAGACTTGAATCTTTTCAAGCCGCTACTGACTTTTTATATTCAGTAGCGGCTTTTTTTTTACCTGCTTAACGAAAGGCCATTAACGGCAGTAGAGTCATTTTGCTCTATTTAAAAGAGCGACTATGCTTAGCAAAACTGTGAAAAGCTTTTTGTAAATCCTTATGCCTCGGCCGAAAACACCTATCTCATCCACGCTTCTTCTCTGCATTCTTGCGCTATTGATTGCAGCCAGCTGCCAACAACAAACGGTAGATCAAGATCCCATCCCACCTGCCCAACTCACTCTAGAAAATGGGGCTAATACGGCTGAAGACGTTGCAGAAGCGGCAGGCGAGGGTCTAACTGACTCAGAGCCAATAACCACACCAACCTTACCACTGCCACCAACAGTTGAAATTACGCTAACCCCAACCCTTTCCCCTACACCATTCATCATTCAAAACCCATCAACCCCATGCGGCCAGAGCTTGCCCCTCGTTTTGCCAGATGTTGAAACAAACTATGTGTGGGAGCTACCCCCTATCGCTGATGAGTTGGTTCCAGAAAGCGCACGGCCGGCAATCGACTATATCTACTCCAATCCAAATGACGTGAGCGTCGTTGTTTTTCAAGTCGATTATGAAGGGATCGGTTTTTACCATAATGCCGACAGCCCGATGCCTCTCGCTTCCGTGAGCAAGATGGTCCAACTTGTGGCTTGGGCACAAGGGGTTGAAACGGGGGAGTTTAACCCCAACCAGATTGTTAGCCGCGATGAGCTTAATCAGTGGTATTTGCCAGGATCAGATCTAGGCGCTCATTTTGATGCTCTAGAGGAATTTGATGGCAAGGAACTAACCCAGGATGATGTCGCATGGATGATGATCCGCCATAGCTCGAACGCAGCGGCCGACTATTTTCACGACATGCTGGGGCAGGAGCGTATTGAGCAAACGGTTCAAGATCTAGGCTTAACCGACCATACTGCTCCTTGCAGCTGGCTCGGCCGATTCCTAGCAGTCAGCACGCTCGACTCAGGTGAGCTAACTGAGCTAGAAGCTAACCCGGCTGCGTACGGCCTTATGATCAGCGATCGACAGGACCGTTATTTACAAGATGAAAATTTTCGCCAAATCGGCAATCAAAGTTGGCAAAGACGCAGTCAGCCCCCATTTGGCAAAGAGTCTGACTTCACTGAAACTTTTGATACCAAAGGGACCGCTCAAGATTACAGCAGGCTCATGGCTCAGCTTATTCAAGATGAGGTGGGCAGCCCTGAAACCAGTCGGTTAATACGGAGTCATCTTGAATGGCCCATCAACGAATTCCCCGTTAATCGCACCCGCTACAACACAGTCGGGTATAAAAATGGCACATTGCCAGGCGTATTGACAACACTTTATTACGCAGAGCCATATTGGGGGGACCGGCCGATTGTAGTTGCTCTCTTCTATCGCAATTTGCCTCAACAAACCTATCGCAGATGGCGGCGCGAATTCCCGCACGATGCTTTGGCCCATTGGCTAATGACCAATCCAAATGGGATTCATATCATGCACGTTTTGCGTGATTCCGCCGTAGCCGCGGCTGAATAGCTTTGCCGTAAGCTTAATTTAAAGCAGTAGGGAACATGACCTCAACCTGCTCGCGTGTAAACGTCCCAAACCACTGCCTCACCACCTCGCCATTCTTATCAAATAGCAACAAGTGGGGCGTACCAGACCTAAACTGGAATTTTTCCATATCTGGTTGCGACTCCGGCTCGTCAATATTGACAAAAACAAACTCCATCTGCTCCCCATACTCAGCTTTAAGCTCGTACACGACGGGCTTCGATTTATTACAGTTAATTCAGTAGGCGGACCAGAACATAACCAAATGGGGTTTTCCTAATGATGATGGCTCATTTCCCATTTGAGCTTCAACTTCAACAGGCAGTGCTACAGGTTCAAGCAGTTCGGCAGGAGCTGACTGACAGCTAGCAAACAACGCCAAAATAGGGAACAAAAGTAAGCAAAGCCATGCGTTTTTATTTAACAGAAAATATTGATTATTCAATGTTGAGCGCTTCTCCGTTGCAATATAAAACCAACCGATAAACATACAAGCACAATACCGATCGCCATCGATCGAAAGGCGAATTCATAGCCAGCAAATGCGATTAAAAATCCGGCCAAAATCGGTCCGATAATTTTGCTACCGTTCTGTAAAGAGCCAACCAGCCCTATCCCGGCTCCCGTATTGGCCTGGTCGATCTGGGCTGCGACTAAAGCGGTTGAAGCAGGAATAATAATTGCCTCGGCTAGCCCGAGTAGCACGGCCGCTCCAAAGAAGACAATCACACTATTTGAAAAAGTGAGCATGACCAAGGCAATGGCCAAACCGATCACGGCGACGCCGATCACACGCATACGCGGGAAACGGTCGCTTAGCCAGCCGAGGCTTGGCTTAGCCAGCATGGTGACCCCTTGCTGCACAGTGAAAAACAGCCCAGCTTCAAGCGTATTCCGGCCGACGCTAAGCGCATAAATCGGCAAAAATGCTTTTGCCGTATAGGTCACCATGTTATTTACCGCTTCAAAGCCCCCTGCCAACCAGACGGCTGGAGTCGCCATAGCATGGCCCAATCCTTCTTTAACTTGACTCAAAAAAGATCGCTTACTGTCTACTTTAGCCATACTTTTTGGTTGAGCCGATCCACTTGTCTCGGTTAAAAGCAATAATGGAATCAATGAAAATAGGCTCAAGAAACCGATAATCGTAAAAATTTCTGCCGGTGGCCAAGTTAGCAAAAAATAACCGGCCAGTGCAGGGCCGAAAATATAGCCTCCAGTTCGCCCTAAACTGAAAACGCCAACTCGCCCAGCACGATTATCGGCCGACATTTCCACCACCATTGCGACGCTCACAGGGCCATAAATAGCGGTAGCCAATCCATGAATCAGCCGTATCGCAATAAGTTGCTCTGGGGTTGTGACAAACCTGTAGACAAACGGCATCCCGATAAAAAACAAAGTCCCGATCAAAAGCCACAACCGGCGGCCGTGACGGTCTGACAACAGACCCACGAGTGGTTTGAACACCAAACCGGTCATCGTTGAAACAGAGGCGATGAAACCTAAATAGATTTCGTCTGCGCCTAAAGTAGCGGCATAAAGAGGCAGTAGCGGCGTCTTCCCCATTTGGTAGGCGGTCCGGGCGATGAAGTCTGCCAAAGTGAGCAGTAGGAGTTGAAATCCTGTTTGCCCAGATTGGAAATATTTCGGGGTCGAAAACGACCAACTGGGCTGAATTTCTCGACTTTTTAAATCAGAATCTTTAATCATCACTCACAACATTTTGACTTTCAATTTCTATATAGGCAAGCCTAAACCGAAAATTTAATGCTTTATCATTAATTGCTCATGCGGCCTGATTTCAACACCTAAATACATCGCTTGAGTTATGCATCTATCTGTCAGAATTTTTATTCTCACCATGAAAATCAGATACAATCCTGCTATGCCAATTCTCAACATCGACGGGTTGCCCCCCCGCGTTTCAAAAGGGCAATTGATGAACCTACTCATCCAAGACGGCAACATGCGCAAGCATCACATCGGCCGAATGGTGACCAAAGGACACGGGGCCACCATCGAAATCACCGGTGGTGACATGAACCGCCTCGTCACCCTGCTCGATGGGAATCTTGTCGGCACCCGTCAGATTCGAGTCTGGACCGATGCAGCGGCTGGTGAGCATGACCATTTTGACAAATTGCTCCACTGGCTGGCCCTTGAAGCCACGGCCGAAACCAGCGTCCATCAGCGTAATCTCAACACCGGCAATCGGCTAGCGCTTGAAAAATCAATCCGAAACCTCGTAATTCGTGGCGAAGATGTCGGCCTTGGGGGCAAACTGCTCGTGACCCTTGGACCGCGCAATGAGACAAAGCCGTTGCCTTGGAGTCGACTCACTTCAGGTATTCCGGTTATTTTGTCAGAGGAAACACCAGAGAAAAACAATGTTCCCCTCGTTTGGCGCGGCCTCATCAGCCAAATCAACAAAGAAAGGGTGGTCATCGCCTTAAACCGTTTACCAGAGAGTGACAGCCCCACATTTCGCATCGATGCCGCCACAGACGAGGTCGGCCGTGAGCGCATGAAACGAGCATTGAGCCGCGTCATCTCTGCAAAAAACGACCGTTTGTCCGATCTGCGTGCCGTTCTTTTAGGCGAGGCACCAGCTACCTTTTACCGAGACATCCCATCCAAAAATCAGCTGGATGCACTAACTGAAGGATTAAACAGCACGCAGAAAGGTGCCGTTAAACATGCACTTTCGGCCGGAGACGCTGCCATCATCCATGGACCTCCAGGTACTGGTAAAACGACAACCGTTGCGGCCTTAATCATGGCGGCCATCTCTCAGAAAGAGAAGGTGCTAGCCTGCGCTCCCAGCAACTTAGCCGTTGACAACATCGCTGAACGTCTGCTCGCAAAAGGGGCGAACATCGTCCGCATTGGCCATCCGATCCGCATTCTCGAATCACTGCATGAAGTCACGCTTGATAACCTTGTCGAGAAACAGGGCGACTACCAGCTGGCTAAAAAATTGCGCCGTGATGCAACCGGTCTACAAATCGATGCAGGCCGTTGGAAGCGGGCCAAACCAGAAAAGGGTGAGAAATCCTCAATGCGGCGGGAAGCTCGTGAAATGCTAGATGAGGCTCGCCAACTTGAAGCGATGGCGGTTGAGCAGGTGCTAAACGGAGCGCAAGTCATCTTATCGACGCTAACCGGCATCGACAGCGCCATTTTGGGGCAACGCCAATTTGACCTGTGTGTGATCGATGAGGCGGGGCAGGCGACAGAACCGGCCGCGTGGATTCCGTTGGTCCGTTCAAACAGAGTGGTGCTAGCCGGTGACCATCAGCAGCTCCCCCCAACGATCATGTCAAACGATGCGCGGCGTGCAGGTTTCGGGGTGAGTTTGCAAGAGCGACTGGTTAACCAGCAAAAAGAACCGGCCAGTCTACTCGACAAACCGATTGCCAAACGGCTCAATATTCAATACCGCATGCATCGAGATATTATGAGCTTTAGTTCGGCCGAATTTTATGAAAACAGCCTGTTGGCAGACACTGCAGTTTCAGGTCACCTACTGTCTGATTTAGATGGGGTTGATTCAACTGATCTAACCAGCAAACCGGTAACGTTTATCGACACGGCCGGAGCGAGCTATGATGAGGAATGGGACAAAAGCAGCCGCAGTCGAAAAAACCCGCAAGAGGCGGAGCTAGCGATTAAAAAAGTGAACGAACTCATCGCCTCAGGCGTTCCGGCCGAAGCGATCGCCATCATCACACCCTACTCGGCACAAGTGAGCCTGCTGCGTGATCGGCTCGCTGAACTTGAGCTCACACAAATCGATCTTGGATCGGTTGACGGCTTTCAAGGGCGCGAAAGTGAAGCGGTGATTATTTCGATGGTTCGCTCTAATCCGGATGCGGAGATCGGTTTCTTGTCTGAACAGCGACGTATGAATGTGGCTCTGACTCGGGCGCGGCGTAAGCTGATCATCATCGGGGATAGTGCGACAATCACGGCCGATGAATTTTTCGGCCGGATGTTGGAATGGGTCGAAAAGATTGGTGGCTACCAAAGCGTATGGGAGGAGTACGAAGCATAGATGTGATCTACCGAATCGGTAGCTCGCTATAAAACGAAAGTTATGAACAACAAATCTCGAACAACCAAAGTTTGGTCAAGCGACGGCGGCCGACTGTGTCACAGCTGTGGCAAACCGAAAGCTCAGTGTGAATGCTGGACCAAGCAGGCTCAAACCATCGACCGTACCGGCGACGGCATCATACGGGTTAGCCGTGAAACGAAAGGGCGCAAAGGGAAAGGGGTCACTGTGATTACCGGCCTACGCCTGAACGAAAAAGATTTAAAAGCGTTGGCTAAAGAACTCAAGAAAAAATGTGGGGCTGGGGGAACAGTAGCTGAACGCAATATCGAAATTCAGGGAGATTTACGGGATCGCCTCGTTGAGCTCTTAACGAAAAAGGGATACACGGTTAAACGGGTTGGGGGATAAAAAAAGAGTTCAAGAAAGATACTGATCTCTCTTGAACTCTCATCTAGATTAAGTCGATTGTCTAAGCCGGTTATTCATTTGCAACTGTAAATGGATAGTAAATTTCCCAAGACGTTTGGGTCACCGTAACAGTAACAACGGCCGTATCACTTAGCACACCATCTGAGGCGCTATAAGCAAATGAGTCAACACCATAGAATTGTGGGTTCGGCGTGTATGTCACTTGTGTGCCTGAAATCACCGCAGTTCCATGTGATGGCGTCACGATTATATTTAGCATCAAATTGTCGCTATTAAGGTCTGAATCATTGCTCAATGGAGAGATGATTACCATTTCACTTTCGTTTGTGGTGATGTCTGGGTCATCAATCGCGATTGGGGCCGCATTCAGAAACTCAAATGCACCAATATCGGCCGTAGTTCCAATCGGCCGCACGGTGCCACGTTGATCATGAGCCACTTCCGTCTCAGCCGCCCCATTAACCGCAGCACTTGTTGAGCGCAAAGCATGGGTTTGGATCACGCTACCATCTGGCAACACATGGCCATCATTGTCTGCAAGTGGAAGCAGCTCGGTTATCATCAAATCACCTGAAGCAACCAACTTGTCAGACGGTGTCTCATCACAGCCTGTATTCGCCTCAAAGAGATTGTGGCCATTTGATGTAATCCCGGTACCCTCAAGACAATTGACGTTTGTATTGGCGAGCCTAGTGGTCAAACTATTACCAGCGACGATGCTATTTTGAATCACATTATGATATGAATCATCGTAGTAAAAGACTGCACCACCATTTGCAGAGTGGTTATTCACAATCGTACTGAAGTTGATGTTGGTTCCTACATACAACCGTAATGCACCCCCTTCATTTCCGGCAGAATTATTTGAGAATGTACTGTTCAAAATATCGGCCGAGTAATCATCAAAGATAGCACCACCACCATCTTGACGGGCTGTGTTTGACTCAAAAGTGCTGTTTTCAACAATAACCGGGTTGTCATCTGCATAAATGGCACCGCCATCCCCATTCGAGTGATTCTCAATAAAGGCGGTATAACGCAATGTCAATCCGTTGTATGACTCAACATAGATCGCACCGCCATAATAGCCGGGAGACAACACTTTATTATTGCGAAAAACAGTATTACGAATCTCAATGCTTGATTCATCCCCATTTATAGCTCCCCCATACTCAACAGCATCATTATTTTCAAAAATTGAATCTTTTACAAAAAGTACGCCTTCATTGATGTAAATAGCCCCACCATAATCCCCTGCATGATTATCGCGAAATTCGCTATTTAAAATCAATCCACCATATTCGGTATCGATGGCCCCGCCGGATTCAGCATAATTACCCTCGAACAGACTATTTTTAACAACAAGGGCCGTATCTTCTGCATTGATTGCCCCACCATCATAATCATGTGGTGCACTGAAATTGTCACGGAAAATGCTGTTTTCGACCCATGCCCCGCCATACTCTGGTTGAATCCCACCGCCATCTTCATCTGCAGCATAATTACTGACGATTAAAGAGTCGTTTCGGACAACAATAATTCCATGTTCAGCATAAACGCCTCCGCCTCCATCATTTGCCAAATTCGATTTCAGGCTACTTTGATCAATAAGTACATTTCCATACTCTGAATAGATGCCACCCCCATCATCCGCCTCATTGTCTCGAATAGTACTGTCAAATACATGAACGGCCGCATATTCAGCATAAATGGCGCCGCCGTCTTGATCAGCATAGCTATTGCGAATCGTCGTCCCATCGATTAGATAAACCGCACCGTATTCTGCATAGATCGCCCCACCATTATCGTCAGTTAAATTATCAAAGGTATCAACGCGATTAAGAACTAATTTGCCGGCTTCAAGTAAAATCGCGCCTCCATCTTCTTCTTCTTCTGGCCCCTCGAATTCAAATTCACCTTCATAGACCCCATCAACCCATACATCGCAACAATATGAAAAAAATTCAGGATCCTCCACATAACCATGTGTTAGTTTCATATCCTCAAGCAAAAGATAAACACCAATTTGATCGGAATCTAGTGGATCAACATGAAAGATACGACTGCTTTCTCCACCATTGATTGTTGTTAACCCCATCCCTGCGCCCCGAATGGTCAGCGTCTCCGTAATATCAAGGTCATCCGTTAAGTTAGAATTATCACTCAAAGTAATAACCTCGGTGACCGTAATAAATCCAGGGCCTGAATCAGACTCAACGTTTGTAATGGTAAATGATTGAGTGATCATATTCGTACCGGTGATAAAATATTCTCCGGCCGCCAGTTGAATCACATCAACGGTTGTTGAATAAGGCTTCCCGGCAGGGCATGCGTCGACTGCGATATTTTGATTGGCGGCCGTAACCGCTTCACGCAATGAACAGTCGCTGTCACTGTTCAATTCATCATCAAACGTAGTTACAGTGATGACATTCTCTGCAACTGTTGGCACCGTACCGGTTGCTGAGCTTTCAACCGCGCCGATGTCGCAAGCATTACCCTGTGCTCGATCTTCGCCACGTTGGTCAGTTTTTGGGCAGGTCAAACTAGGGGCACCGTCGATGGCTGGGCTATCGGCGAGTGGCATATGGGTTTTCGTTGCGCCACCGTTATCTGCTAGCGGCCCGAGCACTTCAGTGAACAAAGTGCCCGTCATAATGTGCTGATCGCGAATGTCTAACAACATACAACCGGTATCTATGCCGGTAATGTTATAGCCGCCTGATGAGACATCTTGAATGTTATTGGATGAACAGTCAGCGTTAGGCAAACCAACAAAACCCGAAATCATATTGCCTGCAATAATGCTATTTTCGATCAGTGTTGGATCATCTTGGTAAAGACCACCGCCGTCACCATCGGCCGTGTTACTCACAATCGTACTGTGTTGAATCGTACCGCCATAATCAAGATAAAGAGCGCCACCATCTGTTCCAGCACTATTGTTGCTAAAGGTACTCTGGGAAATATTGGCGACTCCGTCATTATCGGCCGAATAAATCGCTCCACCATCTTCGTCAGCCCGATTATCAAAAAAGGTGCTGCGATCAACGACTAAATTATTGTCCTCATCGGTAAAAATCGCCCCACCATCGCTACTTGCATAGTTGCTAATAAATGAGCTCGACTGAATCTGAACGCCACAATAATAGTATCCGTATATAGCCCCACCATCATCTCCCCGGTTGTCTTGAAACGTACTCCCAACAATGCTGACATAGCCATAGTCACTTTCACAAGCATAAATAGCCCCGCCATCGCCACCGTTGGCATCATTCCCTTCAAAGGTGCTATTTTCTACATGCAGCCCATAGTACGCTTCCACACCACCACCTTCTCCATCAGACTGGTTGTAGCTAACATGAGTGTTACTAATCACACTCCACCCTTCTAAGTACATACCACCTGAATACCCTTTCGATTCATTCCAACTAACAGTGCTATTTTCTACCAAAATGCCTAATTCATCAGCATAAATACCGCCACCGCTACTGCTAGCCGTATTGCTCACAACTTGGCTGTGGTCAATTGCGAGTGATCCATAATAGGCATAAATACCCCCTCCCTCACTGCCTGAATAGTTGTCTTCAATTCGGCTATTTTTTTCTATGAGTAGGTTGGCATAGTCACCGTAGATACCGCCACCATTGCTTCCTGTTGTATTTGAATAGATAAGGGTGTTGTCTAATTTAAGGATGCCCGCATCACTATAAAGCCCCCCTCCATCACTTCCAGAGCTATTACTAATCACCTGACTATTTTTGATATGCAACGGGCCGCTTGAATAGATTCCACCTCCATAACTCTCTGCTACATTAGCACTGATAGTGCTTGTGTAAACATAGATGGTTCCACCGGCTTCTACATAAATCCCAGCCCCATCTTCGGCCGTGTTGCTGTAGATCGTGCTGTTTTTAATTGTGAGCAGGCCACTGTCCATGTAAATCGCGCCGCCATCTTCTGTGATGATGCCGCCGTGCATCAGCGTTAGCCCTTCTATTTCAAAGTTCACTCCTTGTCCATCAGGTTCAATGTAAAAGATACGGTTTGTATTGCCACCGCTAAGTGTAATCGGCACATTCCCAACGATTTTAGCATCCTGCGAAATCGAGATTTGGGAAGCCAGAACAATTGTTTGTCCATTTAAAGAAGCGTCAAACTCAATGGTGTCACTGACGGTGGCCGTTGCAATCGCATTTCGCAGACTTCCGGCTCCGCTGTCGTTTGTATTTGTAACCACAACTGTGGCCGCTTGTGCAGAATTTGCCCAGATAGCAAAAAAAATCAAAGTGATTGCAGCTATGAGAATCAAACCAACTTTAGATAGTCGTTGAGTTGATCGATTGAAATTTCGGGGGGGAGTGTTCATTTTGGTTTACCTTGTGCTTCAAATAAATTAATCAAGCCAATTACGCTCAGTACAGCCTTGAGATGATCTGAAACAGACGGCTCAAATAGGTCGAGGCGATAAATTGATAATTGAGGTACTTCTGGAGGCTCATATTTTTAGCAGGACGTTGGTAGGATGTGACAATGAGGTTAATGAGCCATGCAACAGGCTGATTTTATGAATCTACACGACTTCAATATATAGACTTCTTGTCATGAGAACAGAGTCACCCGGTATTATTCGGCCATGACTTTCACCAACCAGCTTTTCAGAGGAATTTCCACTTAGGCTTAAGCTCGACAAATCAAAAGGGGGTCCTATAATCTTCCTCAACAATACTCCTCTCTTCATCAAGTTTATCGAAGTGAAACAACCAAATAGTGGGCAAAAGCCAATGCGAAACCTCAGTTTTGAGGTACCGCCTCTTTAACTTTGGCGTTGAGAGAAAACGACCATCCCTTACCAACTTATATACCCTATCTATTTCCTTAGGAGGATCACATGTCATACGACTATATTGTTATCGGAGCAGGTTCGGCCGGATGCGCCATTGTCAACAGGCTGACCGAAAATTCAGATGCCAAAGTATTGCTACTCGAAGCAGGCGGCCCCGATTCAGAAGATGCAATTCACATCCCAGCTGCATTTCCTGGCCTATTTAAAACACCGTTCGACTGGGCCTATGAAACACCTCCACAACCAGGGCTAAACGGCCGGAAAGAATTTATGCCCCGAGGCAAAGTTTTCGGCGGAACTAGCTCGATTAATGCCATGATTTATCAGCGCGGTGCACCGTCTGACTATGATCATTGGGCAGAGCTGGGCAATGAGGGATGGGCCTATGAAGATGTACTTCCATTCTTCAAAAAAGCGATGAACCAAGAACGAGGCGAATCTACAGCCCACGCGGTTGGTGGACCGATCAATGTCGCAGATTTGCGCGATCCCAACCCGCTTGCACACGCGATGGTTGAAGCAGCAAAAGAGCAAGGACTCCCGCTAACCGATGACTTTAATGATGGGGATCAAGTTGGTTTCGGCTTGTACCAAGTCACCCAAAAGAACGGGATGCGCTGTAGCGCGGCCGTCGGTTATTTGCATTCGGCATTGACTCGCGACAATCTAACCGCCATCCCTCAAGCGCTTGTCACAAAGCTCAACATGGATGGAAACCACTGTATTGGTGCAACCTATGAAAAAGATGGAGAAACGCATTCTGTGACAGCCTCAAAAGAGGTAATCGTTTCAGGTGGCGCCCTAAATTCCCCCCAGCTTCTAATGCTCTCCGGAATCGGCCCAAAAGCTGAGTTGGAAGAACTTGGGATCTCAGTCGTCATGGATTTGCCTGGCGTAGGCGAAAATCTACAAGACCATTGCATGGCTCCTGTTGCGTATCACGTCACTCAACCGGTTTCGCTCGCTCATGCTGAAACAGAAGAGCAGGTGAATAAACTACAAACGGAAGGAAAAGGGATGCTCACTTCAAATATCGGTGAAGCGGGTGGTTTCTTGAAAATCAATCCAGATTCACCAGCGCCTGAACTGCAATTCCATTTCGGCCCAACCTGGTTTATCGATCATGGCTTTGGCAATCCAGAAGGAGATGGGATGACGATGCTCCCAGGCATCGTAGGCACCAAGAGCATTGGATCGGTGAAGCTGGCTTCAGCTGATCCTAAAGAAGCACCA
>JBGCDP010000223.1:0-10105 GCA_045105475.1 Anaerolineae bacterium | reverse complement strand
CCAAAAGTAATCTATGTTTTTGGGTTTTGTGATATTCTTGCGCTTGCTTATTTTGCACCTCGTTGGTTAGCGTTTTTGGTTGAACACTATTTTCCACGAGGTGCATTTATTTTTTAAGCAATCTATTTACGGATAGGTTCTAAGGCTTTAGCAGTGTGTGTTTAGTTCAAATAGCATATGCGGGTTGGAATTGTATTCTGATTTTGCTGGAAAACCATTTGATTGGTTATCTTCATCTATATGAGTCAGATTGAGTCGAGTGCGATGTAATTTAAGGTAACAATGATGTTGATCGGTTGCTAATCGTGCTATACTCGATCACTCGATTACCAAACAGGCCGATTTTAAATCCCCCTTTTTAAACAAACAAATGTGCCGAATACGATTGACTCATTTTAAGAGTCAGTGCTCGGCTTTGGAGTTCCCCCAGTGAGTTTTGATCAATTCAAACTTGACTCTCGCATCATGCGTGGTGTCAAAGAAGCAGGCTATAAAATGCCTACCCCTATTCAAGAACAGTCGATCCCGATCGTACTAAGCGGCCGTGACGTGCTGGGCTTAGCACAGACGGGGACCGGCAAAACGGCCGCATTTATGCTGCCTGTCCTGCAGCGTTTGACGCAGGGGAAACTGCGTACACTCAGAGTGTTGGTTGTAGCCCCAACCCGAGAATTAGCCGAGCAAATTCATGTCTCATCCTCAGCATTAGCCAAACATACCAAGATTCGCAGTATGACGATGTACGGCGGTATCGGTAAAGGCAAACAGCGCGAAGAGCTAAAACGTGGTGTTGAAATCATCGTTGCTTGCCCCGGCCGCTTTTTAGACATGCAAAAAGAAGCAAGGATCGACCTGTCTAATATCGAAGTGTTGGTTTTAGACGAAGCGGACCACATGTGTGATATGGGCTTTTTGCCAGATATCAAGCGCATTGTTAAGTTGCTGCCGCAAAAACGCCAGACACTTTTCTTTTCAGCGACGATGCCCGCAGAAATTCGTCAGCTGACAAAAACGATTTTAAAAGATCCCGCGACAGTACAGATCGGTGCAACAGCCCCGGCCGAAACAGTGGCCCATTCACTGTTTCATCTGCCTGATAGCACCAAAATTAAGCAAGCGTTGCTGTTCAATATATTGTCAACCGAAGCGACTGGCCGGGTCCTTGTCTTTACGCGTACCAAGCGGCGGGCCAAGGTTTTGGCACAAAAGCTGGAGCGTAAAAAGTTTAAGGTCTCTGCTTTGCAAGGGAATATGTCCCAGAACGCACGCCAGCGAGCGATGGATGCATATCGCAGTGGTAAGGTTGACATCTTAGTGGCGACCGACATTGCAGCCCGCGGTATCGACGTGTCTGAAATCTCCCACGTGATCAACTTTGACATGGTCAATACGGTTGATGCATATACGCACAGAATCGGCCGGACGGGCCGTGCTCAGCATACGGGCAAAGCGTATACGTTTGTGACAAAAGAAGACAACGACATGCTGCGCCGGATCGAACGGACATTAAGGATGAAGATTGACGTGAATCCTTTGCCTGCAGGTTTAGATGCAGAGATTAAAGCGTTAGCGGCCGAAGAGCCGATGCCGATTGCGCGTAAGCAGCAGGGCGGACGCAAACCGGGCCGTTCTAAATCACGTGGTGGTGGCTTTGGCGGACGTAAACCGCAGAACGTTGGAAAAAGCGGCAAACGACCTCCAGCCGGACCTAATCGTGGCAAGCGATAGTTAACTGATAAAGAAATAAAAAAAGACCTGTTATGCATTTTGCATAACAGGTCTTTTTTTTTGCGAAGAGTTAAATCAAATTGATCCCATCTCACCTTGCCTGACTAGGGCATGAATTAAATTTCACTATCTCCAATTTCTTCGATGCGGCGTGCGACATACGCTTCAAGCTCTTCTTTGACCGCGATATCTATCGGTGGCGGCTCATACGCTCGAAGCATCTTTTTCCATTTTGCATTGGCTCGTTGAGCTGTATCTGGCGACCCTTCCGCACTCCAGAACTCATACGGCCGCCAGTCTGAAATCATCGGCCGATGAAAGGCTGTTGCGTAGCGAGGCATTGTATGGGCAGAGTTGAGGAAATGGCCCCCGGGACCTGCTTCTGCAATTGCGACCATCGCCTCTTCCAAGTCGCTCATGTCGATATTTGGGGTCAACGCACCCATCATCTGGATCATTTCCGCATCGAGAATCGTTTTCTCAAATGAGGTCGTTAGCCCACCTTCCATCCAGCCGTGAGCGTGGAGCACAACGTGAGCGCCTGATAACAAATTGCCCCAGATCGACATCATCGACTCATAGGCGGCTTGGCCGTCAACAGCGTTTGAGGTTGAGCCGAGCCAGACCCGTTGTGGCAAATTGTATTTGCGCGCCATTTGGCCGAACGCCAATGTGCCGGTTACTGTTTCTGGCACACCCATCGCTGGTGCGCCCGATTTCATGTCAACGGGGGAGGTGAGCACGCCGTAGACGATCGGAGTTCCGGCTTGTACCATCTGTAAAAAGGCGATGATCGCGATCACTTCGGCGTTGGTTTGGATCAGGCTGCCGGATAAGGTGATGGGGGACATCGCTCCGGCTAAAGCGACCGGTGAGATGATGATGCATTGGCCGTTTTTGGCCAGCTCTATCGCTCCTTCGAGCAAAGGAGCATCCATTAAAAGGGGGGAGTTGATGTTGATAATGCCGTGGATGCGGGGGGCTTTTTTAAGCTCTTCTCGATCAATCCCGTAGGCGATTTCAAGCATGTTGAGCGAGTCTTTGACCCGCCCCCGGCCGATGCAGTAACTGCGAAATACTTTGTCTGATAGTGTTGCCCATGACAGCGTGCTGGTCAGGTGGCGCGTATTAGGGGGCATGTCGATCGGTTCAACCGGATGGCCGGTGTGGAAGTGGCATGAGCCGATCATGTGGTTGAGCTTGACGAGGTCTTCAAACGTTGCTTGGGTGCCCGGCCGTCGGCCGCGATCAAGATCACTCACGTTGGGTGCACTAGAGGCTGATCCCCAATGGATGTAATCACCGCCGATGTGCAGGTTTTTGGCTGGATCACGAGCTAGCAGGTCAAACTCATTGGGAGCAAGTGCTAAAAAATGTTCAACCACCTCCGGCGGGAATGTGGTGAGTCCATCAGAATGATCCACGGTGCAACCATGCTCTTCTAAGATCGGCCACGCTTCACGGAGGTCAAAACGGATCCCGATGTCGCGCAAAATGCGTAACGAATATTGGTGGGCCGCTTCAGCTTCATCGGCCGACATAATGTCTATCGGCTTGTACGGTCGCTTCATGAGTTTGAACGGCTGTTGTTGTGGTGCTACTTTGCTCTCTTTCGGTTTTCGACTGCGACGGGTTCGTTTTTCACTCATGGGATTGGCCTTTCGTTGGGGGTGTTTTGCTGTTAGAGACTGTAAGATGCAACCGCGAGAGGCCATCTTGCCTATTATTGAATAGAAGCGTAGCATCAGCTACTACATGAATCAAATGACACTATTTTCACTAAATGATTAAAATATGTCATGGATGAGGTTTGGAAAATGACTGAAGAAAATGATGTGTGGGAATATTGCCAAGTCGATTACAAGGTCTGGTCACGGGCGAGTCTCGATCGAGTCGACTTTAACCAGCAGAAGCTTTTTTGGTTGCAGTTTCAAGCGGAAGCAACCGATTCAACCGGCCGGTATATTGCGGCTCGATCAGAGAAATTTCCCCATTTGGGGGATGCGTGGGCACCTGCAAAAGAAAATATGGACCACCATGCGGCGTTGGCCGGTTTTGTTGACTTGTTAAAGGCGGATGATTGGGAGCTGTTGACGGATAAGGGGAGTGAGTGGTGGAATAAGAAGCTACGACGGCCGTTGGATTCACCAAAGCGGGAGCGGTCAGTTTTTCAGGGAATTAAGGAGTTCTTTAGCTGATAGCCGAGGAGATGACGGGATGAAAACAACGGTTCATCCCATCATCTCATTATTTTATCTTTATGAGCATTCAACTTGATTTAGATTCACTCCGGGCTTTGCAGGTGGTTGTTTCAAGTGGGGGAGTGACGGCCGCTGCCAAGCAGTTGCAAATGACACAGTCGGCCGTGAGTCACAAGATTAAGCGGCTTGAGAAAAAAATCGGCCGGACGCTGTTTCAACGCCAAGCTCGCCAAGTGATTTTAACTGAGGACGGCCGACATTTGTTGCGCTATGCGGAGCGAATGCTCGCCATCCATGATGAAGCGGTTACCAGTTTGGGGTATCGCGATTTGGCTGGGCAGGTCCGCTTGGGTATTACTGAAACGATCCCGGCAACCGGCATTGCCAAAATTTTGGCTCGATTTGCGAATGCGTATCCCAATATCACCCTAACAACGAAGGTTGACCAGACGGTTTTTCTTACCGGTCTGCTAGAAAAAGCGGAGATTGATTTGGCCTTGGTCCAGCGGTTTGAGGGGGATGTATTGCCGCAAGATCATGTGTTATGGCGTGACCAGTTAACTTGGGTGCAGGCGGAGTTTTTTGAGGCGGCCGACCCGAAACGACTCCCTTTTATCGCATTTACCCTCGAGTCAATGTCTTATCAGTGGGCACAGGCGCAACTTTCGAATAGTGGGCAAGCGTTGGATGTGGTGTTTGAATGCCCCGGTATGGAAGGGGCTCGGGCCGCGATTTTAAGCGGGGTTGGGATTGGGCTAATTGCGAAACGAGATATGCGGCCGGGGATGATTGCGCCATCTGCGAAATTAAATCTGCCTCAGCCACCTGCCATTGTCTTTGTGGCTCGCCCGGCCGACGGCAACCCATCTGCGCCGGTTCAAGCTTTACTGAAGGCGATTATTGACGAATTTGGAGAAGCGCTAACTTAGCCCCAAGCGTTGGTATTGTTCGGCCGGGGCATCATTCTCTCGCATGAGTTTCGTGAGGTGGGCGATCATGTCAGCCTCAACGTCTGCGTTTTCTGCATGATCGAGCGGTTCGAGTTGCTCTGGATCAGCTTCGACATCAAAGAGCAAGGTTCCGAATGGATGCGCGTTTGTCCAAGCACGGGCCGGAATTTTCAAAAGTGGACACTCTTTTGTAAATGTAAATGGTGGGGCCAACTCTGCATCTTTTAACTCGTCTGGGGAGAATGGACTGCGTATGTGGGTGGGCATGAGCGTATATTCAAAAAGTGGCGCGTTGTCCGGATTGATCGGCGCACGCATGTACACATGTCGGCCGTCGGTCACGTTAACATGCCCTCCGTGAACTCCAAATAGCCCGGCATCGCGTACCGGAGTGTCATTTAGGATCGTCTGGCGCAGTGGCTTACCCTGCATGTCGGCCGGTAAACCTACCTCAAAGTAGTCGAGTAATGTGGCCGGGAAGTCGATCATTTGGACTAAGCTCTGGCGTCGTTCATCTGCAAGTTTACTGCGTGGGTCCCAAATAAATAGCGGTGTGTGGGCGATGATGTTGTACCAAGGCTGGATGTTTTTCGCCCACCAGTCATGTTCACCCAGCAAAAAGCCGTGATCGGTTCCAACGATGAGAAGCGTGTCTTCCCACATATTTTGCTCATCCATTAGGTCCAGGACCCTTCCAAGTTGAGCATCGCACATGCTGAGCAGAGCGGCATATTCATAGCGCATGTGCTCAACTTCTTCAGGGGTTTCAGTTACACGGCTGTATGGGGGCCAATCCCGAGTAGGGCCGTTATGTTCGTGCGGATAATGTTTTTTGTATTCTTCGTAGGAGAAATAAGGCTCGTGCGGATCAAATGTTTCGATCTGTAAAAACCAGTTGTCTGCATTTGCATTGTTTTGCATAAATTCAAGCCCCAGATCAAAAACTTGGACTTGGGAGTGTTCTTCAGGCGTTGGCATGTAGCTGCGATTGATCCAATCTTGTCGCCACATTTTATGGGATGCGTTGTCTTTGTCGATGGCGGTTTTTGCTCTGTAGTTTTCAGGGATCTCAAAGGGATCGTCTACATGTCCTTTCCATAGATCTCCTTCTTGGCCGCGCACAAATTCATAGCTACTGTAGCGATTGTGGTAAGTTGCGCCGCCATCTTCCCAATAATGTTGATGATCGGTAATGAGATGGGAGTAGACGCCGTTTTCTTGCAGCATTTGGGGCATTGAGTTGTCAAAAGGTTCTAGCGGGCTCCAGCTACGGTGTAGAAAATTATAGCGGCCGGTGTGTAGCTCCCGTCGGGCAGGCATACACGGCATGCTGCCGACATAGCAATTGTCAAAGGTGACCGTCTTTTTTGCTAAACGTTGAAAATTTGGGGCATGGGTCCATTCACAACCATATGGGGGTAGCATGTGCCGATTGAGGGTGTCAAACATCACAAAAATCGCTTTCATCTTATTTTTCTCCTTTGGCTTAGAGCATTTGGCTCGGTGCCGACCTAGGTTATCTTAATTTTGGAGGGTTGCACATGCTTATTTGCAGACAAAAAAAAGCCTCAGTCGGTGATGACTGAGGCTAGAGTAGAACTGGTTTTAAATAGCTATAGCTACTGTTCCTACAAATTAAGCAGCTGCTGAGGTGACTAAGCTGGCGATCCATTTCAATGGATTGTTAGCTTGGGCTTTTTTACCGCGTGCAATTTTGCTAAGGCGACGGTTGGCCGCGATGTTTAAGTAGTCTTGCTGAACAGAATTAGCTAATTTGTTGTCGTAGTTTGTGATGTTATTGTTGAACATAATTTTTTCTCCTAAATGGTAAGCTCATTTTTGCGAACCCGATCTTTCGATCGAGATTTTTTTTCGTTAATAAGTTAATTAAAGCATGGTTTGATATGTCATTGGTATCCCTAATGGGTACGGTATTTGGGTACAAAGGAGGTACAATTTTTGTACCACTTTTTTGCGGGGTAGCAGGAGATAAATCATGAAAATAATCGATTTAAGCCAAGAAATATATGCGGGTATGCCGGTGTTTAAAGGGCATCCTGAAGTTGAGATCCAACCGGCTGATACACACGAGCGGCGGGCCGGTATCGAGAATCCAACGACGATTTCGCCAACCGTGCACCGTATGACGCTAGGGGAACATGCGGGGACACACGTTGATGCGTTTAATCACTTTCGGGCTGAACAGCGGGACCAAGGGATCGACACGATGCCGTTGGAGATGTTTTTCACTTCGGCAATTTGTTTGGATGTGTCTGACAAGGGGTTGCTTGAGCTAATCGAGGTAAGCGATATTGAGGCGGCCGTTGAGAAATCTGGGGAAGAGGTGCGGCCGATGGATACCGTGTTGCTCTACTCTGACCATTACCGACGCTATTTTGGGACAGATGATTGGGTGCGTGGCCCTGGAGTTTCGGCCGATGTGGCCCGATGGTTTGGGGATCGCAAGGTTGCTGCCTTTGGTGTTGAAACTCGTTCTCCTGGTGTGAGCGGGATTTCAAACGTTGACGTACATACGATTTGTGGTGAGATGGGGTATACCCATTATGAAAACCTAATCAATTTGCATCAGCTGGTCGGCATCGGCCGTTTTCAATTTATCGGGCTGCCGCTCAAGATTCGAGGCGGGACCGGATCACCGGTGCGGGCGGTTGCAATCGTTGATGGAATGGTGGGGTGATCAAATGACGAAGCCGATAACAGCGGTCATGTTGGGTGCGGGAAATCGTGGGTTGCACGCCTATGGCCCTTATGGGGTTGAAAATAACCATGAGCTGAATTTTGTTGCGGTTGCAGAACCTGATCCTGTGCGCCGCCATCAGTTCGCGCAGATGCATGATATTCCGGCCGACATGCAGTTTGCTAGTTGGGAAGATTTGCTTTCCAAAGGCAAGCTGGCTGATGTGGCTTTTAACATGACTCAGGATGGGATGCACCATGAGTCAACGAAAGCCGCTTTGCAGGCTGAATATGACCTGCTTTTAGAAAAACCGATTACCAATACGTTGAGCGAAACGATTGAATTGGTCCAACTTGCGGAAGAAAAGGGGCGGCTGCTGCAAATCTGCCACGTGCTGCGTTACACGCCGTTTTTTAGCCAGCTCAACGAGATTATTAGTTCCGGTCGATTGGGAGAGTTAGTCACTGTAGAGCATCGAGAAAATGTGGCTCATTGGCATATGGCGCATAGTTTTGTGCGGGGGAATTGGCGCCGCTTAGACGAATCGAGCCCGATGATTTTGGCGAAGTGCTGTCATGATTTGGACATTCTCTATTGGAACTTGGGAGCGCCGGTTGAAAAGCTCCAATCGTTTGGCTCGTTGATGCATTTCCGGCCGGAGAACGGGCCGCCAAATGCAGCGCAACGCTGCACTGACGGCGAAGATGGGTGCCCGGCTGCGGCCGACTGCCCGTTTGATGCTCGTAAAATCTATTTGAATATGGAAAACAATGGGTGGCCGGTGAACGTTTTAACCGCTGATACTCGTTTGGAAGCTCGTCAAACAGCGTTAGAGACGGGGCCATACGGCCGGTGTGTTTACCATTGCGACAATGATGTGGTTGATCACCAAACCCTTAACATGCGTTTTCCGGGTGGGGCCACAGTAAACATGACGATGCAGGGTCATTCGCATAGAGAAAGCCGAACGATGCGTTATGATGGGACGCGCGCGACATTGCGAGGCTTGTTTGAATACGGGAAAGGGCGGATTGAAATCCACGATCATGTTAGCGGCAAAGAAGAGGTGATTGATATTTTGCCTGGCAAAAGTGGGCATGGTGGGGGCGATTTCGGGATTGTGAAGAGTTTTGTGCAGGCTGTGCGGGGTGAGGGTAAGCCGATGACGACGGCGCGGGAATCGCTGGAGAGCCACATGATGGCGTTTGCGGCCGAGGAGTCTCGTTTAAACGATAGCGTTGTTGATATGGCGGCGTTTAGACGTACTGCTTTGGGGATGTAGGCATTTTGGCTGGGTCTTGGTTATAAAAACCGGCCGACATTTCGTTTCATTGTTGCCAGATCAAACAAGCTATCAAGTGATTGGGTCAATTGACCCCAGGTTGCATTCTTTTGGAAATCGGCTTCATACTGATCAAGGTCATCGTATGCGATAGTCCAGTGATGCTGATGATATTCTCCGGTTTCGTTAGACATGACACCCATCGGCCGGCCATAGTTAGATTCATATTGAGTTGCCAGCTGAATCATCTGCTCACGCCCTTCTTCAATTTGCCCCGGCCGAATTTGGATTGAAACGATATTTAGAAAATTTGGAAATTCTGTAGCGCCTGCTTTAAGTTCCCGTAGGGTTGTCCATTGGGGTGATGATGAATCGAATAGGTTGGTTGATGAAAAAAGTGGATTGTGCTCGTCTTCGATTTGGTTTAGCACCTCGTGATCCTCATAAAGGGCAGCGATACTTTTATAGGCGATGACCAGTCCGATTAGGTAGAAGGGGCCAACGGTATCGCTGATGAACACGCTTGAATCAAGCTCATCGTCTTGCTTAATTATTTTGGCAAGTGATTGTAGGTGATTGAGGCCAGCTTTTCGATTGCTGGGGGTTGTTTTTATCCACGACAGTCTATAAATCATAAGTTTAGTTCTTTGATTTAATGATTGATCATGGGATTCAGGATAGCAATCCTACCTGAATCCCAAAGACTGCTTAGCCAGTTAGACCTTTGGACCTGTTGTCGGTTAGTACCAGCGGCCGATCATTTTCTCTATTGAGGCTCGATCAAATTTGTCAGCCATATCATTGGCCCATTTTCCGTAGACTTCATCTGAGGCGGTTGCTGCTTGATCTGCATCGTATTGAGCCATATTGTCATAGCCGATCTGGATAAAGTGGCGGTAATGCAGGCCAGCCTCGAGGCATAAAATATCGACCGGTCGACTGTAGACTGATTCATAATGCATTGCTAGCGTATTTAACGATTCACGAGCTGGCTCCAACTGTCCTGGGGTTACATTGACAGCTACTGTTTGGGTAAAGTTGGTTGATATCCCACCGCCAGACCGTAGCACGTTGTAAGTTGACCATTCGGCCGATGTTAAATCGAGATAATCAACCGCTTCAGCCGTCCAAGGACCGAACCGGTCCGCCTGCGACACAGCTTCATTGCCTTTGATGAGTTCATCCATATTGTCGAACGTTGTGCCGATTGCCATCAGGTTGGCTGGACCATTTGTAAACCCCATAT
>JBGCDP010000222.1:0-69856 GCA_045105475.1 Anaerolineae bacterium | reverse complement strand
GCGGTGTAGGGAGCGTTTAATCAGCGGTCCGACCGAAGTGGGCGTTATGCGCCAAGGTGGCGACGGAGGGTGTCGGACTGGCCAAGGGGCTTTGCGTGTGGTGAGAGGGGTGTGAAGGCACTTCTATGCCAATCTCTCCCCTCTCCAATAGCACACACCAATCTTTATGACCCTATCGTTAGAACGACTTTGCCTGTATTTTTGTTTGCTGCGATGTACGCATGTGCATCTTGGGCCCGTTCGATGTCAAAGGTGGTATCAACAATCGGCTTGAGATCGCCTGCCAAGAAGTGAGGCCAAAAACGGTCAGAAAATTGCTGAGTAATGGCGATTTTCTCCGCCATCGGCCGTGAGCGTAGGGTTGATCCGATGAGACGTAGCCGTTTTAACAAGAGCTGGGCCAGATTAATTTTGGCATTGACGCCGCTAAGCAGGCCGATTGAGACATATCGACCACGACGGTTCAACAAGCTCACATTCCGTTCAAAATTGTCAGCCCCAACAGGACACAAGATCGCATCAACACCATCTGCGACTTTCAAAATTTCTTCGGCAAAATCTTGTGATTTGTAATTAATCGCCAACGTCGCACCCAAATCGCGACATGCGGCTAGCTTTGCTTCTGTGCCAGCAGTTGCGTATACAGTCACGTTCGCCGCTTTTGCAAGCTGGATGGCGGCCGTGCCGACACCGCTTCCGCCTGCATGAACGAGGAATGATTCCCCCGCCTGCAACTCTGCCTCAATAAACATATTCAGGAATGCGGTGAGCCAAACTTCAGGCACAGCGGCGGCCATAGCAAACGTCCAGTCGGTCGGTATGCGAATGAGCATCTGTGGATCAACCACGACTTGCTCAGCATAACCACCGCCCGCGAGTAATGCACATACACGATCCCCAACTTGCCAACCTGTGACTTTCGCACCAATTGCAGCAATTTCACCCGCCATTTCCAATCCTAAGATTTCAGATTCGCCTAGCGGTGGGGGATAGTTGCCGGTTGCTTGCATTAAGTCGGCGCGATTGACTGCGGTCGCACGGACGTTGACTAACACCTGATCATCACCCATGTCTACATCCGGAACTTCTGCCCAGACCAATTGGGGTTGACCATTTTCACTTTTAACGATGATACCGTTCATGTTTTGTCTCCAAACTTATTTTCTCTACTCGTATTGTGCCACGCCATTGCCAAGCGACCAATGTTCGTTCGCCACTTCGATCAGGTTGATCACGTTGTTTATCTAAGTTATATAGACTATTCGGTGTATTATTATCAGGAGACGTTATGAGTAAAGACAACTATCCATTTGTTCCGACAAAAGCTTCTGAAATTCAAGATGGTGATTTTTATTTCATCCCTTTGAGTAATGGGAAATTTGCTTGCGGCCGTGTACTGTTGATTAAGAAGAAAAGCGGCCGGAGAACTAAAACTGTCTTAGTTGGCTTACATGACTGGTTCGGAGAAAATCATCCTACAAAAGCAGATATCCACGAATGCAAAATCATTGAGCAAGGGGTGATCCATATCAACTCAATCGGCTATGTTGGGGGCGAGGTTATTGGTCACAAGCCACTCGATGAGGATGGCTTAAAACCACTTTTGCAATTTGAAGCTGGCTATTTATTGGATGGTTTTGAAAACATAGGCCAGTTACCAGTTGAAGAGTACGAAAAGTATAGCCGTCGATTCACCTATGGTTTAGATGTGATGAGGTTATTAGCCGAGAAACATTTTGCGAATAACTGACACCGACATTCTTGAAGCGATAGAGACGAGAGGCGGCGCAATTCCGCTCCCTATGTTCGACGGTGCCCTGCTGAGCATCTTCTCTGAACTCGACGACATAAACTCGACCCAAGCGGTAGACGTGGTGCGAGCTTTGCTATCCAAGAACTCGGCCGAGCGTGACGAAGCGGCACGTCACCTACTAGCGCACTTCAACATGATGAGCAGAGCCGTCCACGACCCGACTCATATCCTTGAAGAGCTCAATGGTGTTGCTCCTACACTCGACACTATCTGGAACGGTGTCAAGCTCGGTGGATTAGAGCTCAAACAGGTGACAGAAACACCCTGGCAAACTCCTGACTTCGATCCCGGAAAACCGATCTATGTCGTCCTCGATCTAAGCGTGCCTTGGGATCGCGAACACAGTGTCATCATGAGCTGGGAAAATGGATCGGTGCTAGTGAAAGTCGGAGAATACGGATCACCGGTGCATGATTCAGAGCAACTTGGTGAAGGACATCAAACCTGCATCTTCCATTGCCCTACATACGACCTGTGCACAAGACCTGACTAACGGCCGTTTCGTTTCGTAGTTCCCGTAACAAGTTAATTAACGCGGAACGTCTAAGCCAGTCGTCTGTTTGATTGCGAGGCGGGATAAGACTGAAATTGGAGTACTATTGGGGTCATGCGCAGCTTAATACTTTGTCACAATAGCCAGCCAAAATTCTGCTTTTCTGGAGCATTAAAATGAGTGAATATTGGAACGTCATGGTGCCTGAACTCACCGTCTCAGACTTCGATAAATCTCTTGCCTTTTATACAGAAATACTTGGTTTTTCTGTACGGAACCAAAGAGAATCACCCGCTTTTGCCTATCTTGAACAAGAAAAGGTGCAGATCATGATCGAGCAATTTCATGCTGAAGGTTGGAATGTTGCAGACTTGGCTCATCCTTTCGGCCGTGGGGTGAACTTCCAAATCGAGCTAACAAATATTGAACCTATTCTTACTCGCATCAATGATGTACAGATAAAACTATATCGTGACCCTAAAGAGTCTTGGTATGACACCGGTAAAACGCTATCGGGCCAAATGGAGTTTCTTGTTCAAGACCCAGACGGTTACATGCTCCGCTTCACGCAGTATCTGGGTGAGAAACCGAAAAATTAAACAGCACCTTCCACAAACAATACCCTTATGAATATTCCAGATTTAGCAAAACAAGTCGAAACTGTGTCATCGTTATATGCTGAAAGAAACGGGATCGACCGCACAGACGATTGGTTTGTGTTGAAAATCAATGAAGAGATTGGAGAGTTGGTGCAAGCCTATCTAAATATGCAGGGGCAAGGGAGAGATCGTGGGGAGGGGGCTGAATCAGGTAAAACCCGTTTTGAAAATGAGCTTGCAGACGTGCTGGGTCATTTACTATTGTTGGCTAATCGTTTTGATGTTGATATGGATGCAGCCGTGCAGAGGAAATGGTTGAAGTGGTTGCCCGAAGCGTGATCTCCCACAGGGTATCCGCACTCCACTGCTTGTAACATACGGTAGATCATTTGGAACAAGAAGCGGCCGGTTACCCATGAGCCACCAGCTACCAAAAAGAACGAGTTTAGATTTAGAAGAATAGTGAGGATGCTCAATCAGCGGCTTCAGAAAGTCTTGAATAGCTATCTGTTTGAAACGAACGTGACGAATTCATGAGCTGGTGAAAAATCGGCCGGACGATGTTGGCTGGATAATGTGCTCCGGCCGAAGCTGGTCTGAATTAACATTTCTCAATAATATTGTGATCAACCTTAATCAATAAATTTAGCGTCGTGAGCAGCATATGTCTAAGTCCGAAATCATCCATCTCAACGCCTTCACCCTCTATGAGCCGGACCTTGGAATTATTTTCCCCAGCAACAAGACCGATGCAAAGGCTCCCTGGACTGATATTCGATACTGGGAAGAAATCGCCCAGATTGCTGATCGTGGTCTTTTGGATGCTATTTTTTTTGCTGATTTCTGGGGCGGAACCAACGATAGAACCTCTATTCGTTACGGTGAACGATTTCCGCTTCTAGACCCTCTATTGCTCGTTCCACGCCTTTCAGCTGTTGCCAAAAGGGTTGGCTTCATGGTGACGATGTCGACCTCATTTTATAATCCCTATATGGTCGCTCGAAAGATGCAGACGCTTGATCATATTACGAACGGCCGGGTCGCTTGGAATGTCGTGACCTCTGTTAACCAAGCTGAAGGGGGTCAGCTGGGTCTTGTTCTGCCAGACCACGACAAACGGTACGAAATGGCCTATGAATTCGTCGACCTTGTCAAAAAACTGTGGGATTCGTGGGATGAGGATGCTTTGGTGATGGATTACGGCAAACAAATTGTCTCCGATCCTGATAAGGTGCGTCGCGTTGACTTTGAAGGGGAATGGTTCAAGTCTACTGGCCCGCTATCGGTGCATAGGGGGCCGCAAGGGCAGCCGGTGCTGGTACAGGCAGGGTCGTCGGCCGAAGGAACAAAGTTTGCAGGCCGGAATGCGGAAGTGATTTTTGGCCCAGGCGCACCGCTCGACATCAAGAAGAAAATGGTAGATCGCTGGCGTTCAGCTATTTCTGATGCCGGCCGGGACCCGCACAGCGTGCGTATCCTCTTCCCCGTCGGTGGGGTCGTACGTTCAAGCCGGCTAGAGGCGCAGGAGATGGCGGCCCAAATCGGGGAGAGCATCCCGGATGAAATCTGCATGCAAATCGTGTCGCAGAGTGCCGGGTTCGATCTCTCTGATTATTCCCCGCATACTCCGGTTCGAGAAATTGTTGATCAAGTGACCGGCTATCAAGGTATCTTCAACATTGCTGCTGAGAGAAACCAGACACTGCTTGAGTTGGGTCGTTTTATGGAAAACAAAGCGTCTGATGAACGCTATGTTGGTAATCCGGCTGATGTGGCTGATGGGTTGGAATCGGAAATTGATACGGTCGGCTCAGATGGGTTTATGTTGCGAGCCACCTACTACAAGCCGGACTATTTTGGGGATATGATTGATCTGCTAGTTCCGGAATTGCAAAGACGTGGGCGAGCCCGAACAGCGTATGCAGGGAATACTTTGCGCAGCTATGTCACTCAGCGACATCCATAGTTGTCAACATCATCGGCTTGTGTCTGTGCCATCTGAAACTGTGTTTGGCCTGACTTAAGGATGATCGGCCGATTGAAATTATCCTCAACCCAAAATTTGCTAAAACCGCTCAATCAGAGATGATTGTGTCATCATAAAGCTAAGCCTGTCTACTTTGCAGGCACGGGATACATTCATGAGCACCCTTTCTTCAGGTTCGCCCAAACCCAGCACTACGACCTCAGCTGGCCGATTTGGTATGTTTTCAGGGGTATTTGTCCCCAATGTTTTAACCATTCTTGGGATTATCTTATTTCTGAGAATCGGATGGGTTGTTGGGCAAGTTGGTCTTTGGGGAGCTTTGGCAATCGTCGTTTTGGCCAATGTCATCTCTTTTTTGACCGGCCTTTCCCTTTCTTCGATTTCAACCAGCATGAATGTGCGGGCAGGGGGAAACTACTATCTGATTTCCCGCACTTTGGGGTTAGAAATCGGTGGCGCAATTGGTATTCCCCTCTTTTTGTCCCAAGCGATTTCTATCGCCTTTTACATTATCGGGTTTACTGAGGCTCTGTACACAATCGAAGCGGTGCAAGCGATTGATCCTCGCCTTGTTTCAACCGGTGTTGCCCTTTTGTTTGGGGTCATCTCGTTTATTGGGGCTGATTTTGCGCTCAAGATTCAATACTTCATTCTGGCGATTTTGATTGCATCGCTGATCTCATTTTTTGCCGGAGGATGGGACTCAATTCAAGCCCCCTTGGCTGATGCTCAACTGACAGATGGGAATACCTTTTGGGTCGTATTTGCGGTCTTCTTCCCAGCCGTAACCGGCATTGAAGTCGGGGTCAGTATGTCGGGGGACTTAAAAGACCCGAGCCGAGATATTCCACGTGGTACCCTGCTTTCGATTGGGGTCACGGCCGTTGTCTACATCCTCGCAGTCATTTGGTTCGCAACCCATCTGTCGGCCGAAACCCTCATTACTGAAAATATGGCGATGCAGTCGATTGCCGTTTGGCCAGCCCTCATCCTTTTCGGCGTGTGGGCATCCACTTTGTCGTCAGCTCTAGGCAGTATTCTTGCTGCTCCCCGCACCCTGCAAGCCATTGCATTGGACAATGTGGTGCCAAAAGTGTTTGCTCGCCAATTAGGCAGCCCCACAGAGCCACGTGTGGCGGTAATTTTATCAACCGTTATTGCCGTCATTGTGATTTGGATAGGGGATTTGAACGTGGTGGCACCGATCATCGCGATGTTTTTCTTAAACACCTACGGCATGGTCAATTTGATCGCAGGGTTAGAGAAACTGGTTGGGAACCCTAGTTTTCGCCCCCGCTTTAAGATTCACTGGTCCCTTTCCTTGTTGGGTGCGATTGGCTGTTATGGGGCGATGTTTCTCATCAATGCAACGGCCACCATCGTGGCGTTGGTCATCACCTACGGCATCTATTTTCTATTGCGAAGGCGAGAACTGACCCGCAACTGGGGCGATGTGCGCAGTGGGCTGCTCTTTTCATTGGTAAGATCAACCCTGCTTCGTTTAGAGAAAATGGATTTGTCGAGGCGGAATTGGCGGCCGAACTTGATCGTTTTTACCGGCCAGCCCCACAACAGAGAATCACTTGTTGAACTCGCCAAATGGTTGACGCTCGGGTACGGGATCGTCACCTTTTTCCAACTCATTATCGGAGATGCAGATAAGCTGATTGACGCAGGCTTTCGCGAGATTGCGAAGAAGAATATCAAGAAATATATTTCTGATCATCACCTAGATGCGTTTGCTGAAGCGGAAATCGTCAGCAGTTTTGAAGAAGGGGCCCTGACCGTTTCTCAATCTCATGGAATCGGCGGCTTAGAGCCAAACTTTATCGTTATGGGGTGGAGCCGCACTTTGCCAGGGCTAACGATGCAGATCAAAATCATGCGCCGTCTGCATGGATTGGGCAAATCGACCTTAATTCTGCGGACTCACCCTGAATTTGGATTTGGGGCGAAACGGAAGATTGATATTTGGTCAAGGGGTGTAGAAGGAAACGCGGATTTGATGCTGCTGCTGGCCCATATTTTCCTTCAACATCGAGATTGGGGTGATGCTGAGATTCGTCTGATTCGAGTTGTGCCTCAAGAAGCCAGTATTTCTCAGATTGAAGAACATATGCTGGAGATGATTGACCATGTGCGGGTTAGCGCGACACCGGTTGTGTTAACACCTGACTATCCAGATGAGCCATTTAGGTCGATTGTTAAACGGAACTCTGAAGAGACTGACCTCACGTTGTGGGGGATGCAGGCGCCAGCGATTGATGATATTGATAGTTATGCTGCCCAGCTAGACAGCATAGCGGCCGATTTGCGTGCGGTTTTGTTGGTACACAACGGCCGGCCGTCTGAAAGCGTGCTAACTGAAGAGGAATAAACAAGCGTTTCCCATGGGAATGCCTACACTGTTTAACCAATACATTTGCTATCTGTAGCTAGGCGCACTGAGTATCCCATCAGTGAGATACTCAGTGCGCCTAGCTATAGAATTAAGGTCAAAAAACTGCTTACTGCGAGTGGCCCGCATAGGCAATGCCTGCCAGCTCTGATAACTCCCGATTCCATGTGGCGATATCATCGATATTAAACTTAGCCATATCGTCATGCCCGCAAGCGCGAGCCATCACTTTCATGAGGTCGGTTGACGCGCCGAAGAAGCGGGCCAACCGTTCGGTTGCGATCTGAACGTTAAGCCGTGCTCGTAGCTCCGGCTTTTGGGTCGCAATCCCGGCCGGGCAATTATTGGTATTGCAAATGCGTGCGCCTACACAACCGATCGCCTGCATCGGGGCATTAGAAAGGGCTATGCCATCGGCACCAAGGGCCAAAGCTTTGACATAATCGGCCGGTGTTCTAAGACCGCCTGTGGCGATTAAGGTGATCTCACCAGACAGCCCCTTTTTATCTAAGAACCGCCGTGCTCGGGCCAAAGCCGGTATCGTTGGCACGCTGATGTGGTCCCTGAATAAAGAGGGTGCAGCCCCGGTTCCACCACCACGTCCGTCTAAAATGATGTAGTCGGCACTCGCATCAAGGGCAAACTGCATATCCCGTTCGATATGGTTGGCGCTGAGCTTGAATCCGATTGGAATACCGCCTGTTATTTCCCGCACCCGGTCAGCAAACCGTCGAAAATCATCGGCCGAATGAAGATCACGAAACGTCGGGGGAGAGATAGCCGCTTCACCTTCCGGTATACCTCTAACTTGCGATATTTTTCCTCGATTTTTATTGCCTGGTAAATGTCCACCTGTTCCGGTTTTGGCACCTTGTCCCCCTTTAAAGTGGAAGGCCTGCACACGGGTTAGCAGAGATTCTTCAAAGCCAAACATTGCACTGGCCAGTTCATAAAAATACCGGCCGTTTTCAGCCTGTTCTTCCGGCAGCATCCCGCCTTCGCCCGAGCAGATGCCCGTGCCTGCTAATTCAGCACCACGAGCAAGTGACACCTTGGCTTCTTCCGACAGTGAGCCAAAGCTCATATCTGAAACGAAGAGCGGAATATCTAGGTGCAAAGGCTTTTTGGCTCGAGGTCCAATCGTAAGCGTTGTGCTGACCGGATCATCATCCATTAGTGGTTTGGTCGCTAGTTGGGCGGTCATAATCTGAATGTCGTCCCACTTGGGTAAGTTGTCACGAGGAACCCCCATTGCGGTCATCGGGCCGTGGTGGCCAAGCTTGCTTAACCCTTCTCTTGCCAGTTGGTGGATAAATGCGACATGCGGTTCTTCCGGTGTGGGGGCAGGTTCTGGCTGTTGATTTTTAGGTGACTGTTTTCCTGGCCCTTCTTTCCCCACATCATCGGCCGAAAACTGCTTATGCGTCCCATCACAAAACGGTGCATTACCTGTATGTTTGCAAGCGCATAGGTAAGCTGTTTCAGATGCATCTGCGATAAAAGGTAATGGGGTAAAGTCGGTTCCGGCGTGAGACCCATCACAAAATGGCTGTGATTTTGATTGGCCACACCGGCAAAAGTAATATTCACTATCCTTTTCTAGGTCAACAGCAATGGGCGAATTCCCAGCAATAACTGGCCGTAATTGTTCTTTCTTTTCCATAGAAGTTAATTTCCTTTTTCACTAAGCGGTTTGTTCTGGACTGAGCGCTACCCAATTTAATATCACTTCTTCGTCTTGCATAAATCGCTTTAAATGGCTGCTGATAACCCCCTCGAGTTGAGTCAGTTTTTGCTGTGTCTCACCTTCTGCAATAAAGATGAGCGTGTCACTCTGCGCTTCGATTTCACAACGGCCGAAGCCAAATGAGATTGAACCTTGGTTTCCTTCATAAGTTGCATCCCCTTTACGACTAAAGTGGTTCACCAAAGCTTTCATATACCGTGCCCCTTTCTTGGTTGGGGCAGTGGCTATTTCTTTCATTTTTAATTTATTTTCCTTTTTGCAAAGCCTTTCAAACCTAGACAAGAATGAAGGGGTGCTCTACATCATATGCATTATTTAAAGTCTGAGGCTTGAACCGCTTGCCCTGTGACATGGTTATAAGATTCGACGATCAGTTGAAATGTAATCTCAAGTTCTTCCATCGATATCGGTGTGTAGAGCATGACAAACCCATCGAACCCTTGCCGTTCGCCTGTCCAAGGGTGCATTTCACCCCACCCTTTTTCAGCAACTTCTAACGCTCGATCAACAGGCAGAGGGGCGTGTAAACTGCCATCGGTGTGAATGTGTGCAAATTCACGGCCGGAAAGGATCACGTCTGGATTAGCCACAGCCACATCATCAGCCAACCACATCCCCCGACCGCCAGGCAAAGAGATGATCGTCGGCCGGTCTTCTACCCCAGGTAACAGATAGGCTCGGCGGAACAGCTCTTCATTGACGGCCGGAACCGGCTCCACATCAAATTGGACATGGGGTACTCGGCCGCTTGTTTGTGTTCGCGACCCAGCCCGTTCGGGCAATATAAAATCGATTAGTTCAGGCATTGCTGTTGATTCCTCAGTTTCTGTCGGTTCAATAACCACAACAGGAGTTGACGTGGATGCAATTGTTGGCTCAGCTTCGATGAGTTGAACTACTTCAGCTTCTTCGGGCGTGTTTGTGCAGGCAACTAAAAAGAGGCCTGCACATATGAGAATAAAGATCGCTTTTACCGGTTTAATCATTTTGAACCTCTTGGAAAGATCGAATTTATTCATTCCAAATATCATATTTTTCATTCAGCGCTTTCATGAACGCCCCATCAGCAAACTGCTCGGCAGTTAAGGTTTTCATCTCCGCCAGATAATCCTCAAAACCGGCCGGGCTAAACAAGCTCAGCATTTTGGCACCTTGCTCGCTTTTCGCTTCATGCCAAACATTCGGCGGCACATTAACTGTGGTTCCGGCTGTTGCGACAATGGTCTTGTCATCAAAAATCAGTGTGAGTTCTCCCTCAAGAATGTAAAAGATCTCTGTCATCTTTTTGTGGTGGTGTCGGCCGAGATGAAACCCTGGTTTCATGGTGTCTTCGACCATTGAAACCCGCCCTTCTGCTAACTTGCCGACTGATTTAACAAAAATGTGGTCGCTCGACCATTCACATTCAATCCCTCCGCCCGGTTTAATAATTTCGTAGTTCATTGTTTTCTCTCCTAAAAATAGTGAGATTAGAGAGTCAGACTCTCTAATCTCACAAAAAAGCAGGGTTTTCATCGCTTTTGCTATGCACTAGGGGCGGAAACCCGGTGAGTGATTAATCTCTGCAGTTTATTGTTGAATATTGTAAACGGTATTTGTCATCGTCTCGAAATTAAGGAAAGACATAAACGTTTCAACGCCGGGGGCCTCTTCAAACTTGGCAATTGATGCGGCACTGTCTGCGGCCGTTTCCCAATGGACAATGATGACCCACTCGCCATCCTCAGATACCCCTACCTCGCGGGCAATAAACCCAGGTTGCTTAGTGATATAGCTTTCTTCCAGTGCTTGATTGGCGGCGACAAAGTCATCTGCATCAGAGCCATCTAGTAGTTTGACAGTGATGACTTCGGTTGCACCCGCACCTGGGAAGGTGACTTGCCCTGACGTACTGCTTCGAAGCTCATATTGTTTGATGACCATTGTTTCAGGATTGAGGTTCCCCATAAACGCCTCCAAACCGGGTGCTTCGCCAAACCCTGCAATTGAGGCATCACTATCTGCTTTGCTTTCCCAATGGACGGAAAGACGCACTAGGCCGGCGTCACTTACGGCCGTTTCTCGAGCGAGGTAGCCAGGCTGTTTAGATGCATACTCGTCTTTGATGATTTGATCAGTTGGCACAAATGTTTCGGCCGTAGCCCCCTCAGCTAATTCAACAGTAATTACTTCGATTAATCCCATGGTTGATCCTCCTTCAGTAGATGAAAATAAAAATGGTGCGACAAAATCTATGGCAGCATCCATGCCCAGTTTTGGGAACGCTTCAATAAGACCCGCTTTCCACTCATCCCCATTGTTAACGGTCCCAAGCAACTCACTCGCTTTAGCCAGCCAAGCGATGTTGGCGTCATACAAATCTGCACTACCGGGCAGGCCATGTCCGGCCAATACGATCGTTTGGTCGGTGCTGTCAGCCTTTAACGCATTCAGTGCCTCGATCCAAGTTGGAGGGGCACCTGCCATGATGAGATGGACGCCGCTATACACGATGTCACCCACGGCAAACACGTCGTAATCTGGCAGGCCGACTACAAGTTGGAAGTCGGCCTCAGCGTTTTCAACAAGGGTAAGATCAAAAGCCACCCCATCAATTTCAATGGTTCCGGGTTCGATAGCGGTTGGCACAACAAAGGTGCTCGCTATTGCATCGCCAAAGTCAGCTTGTTTTTCATCTACTTCAGCTTGGCCTACTTCTGCAATCAGTTCAGACGTTTCTGCCAAGGCATAAATGTCGATATCGGCAAATGCCTCACTACCTAAGAAATGGTCAGGGTGTTCGTGTGTAATGATCAGCCGGCCGATCAGTTTATCCAGACTGTCTGCATACGCACGATAATCAAGTGCCATTGGCAACAGAAACTGCGTGTCGATCAAGACCAAGCTATTTTTTGTTTCAATGATGTGGGTGCTGTTGGCAAAGAGCATTTCAGGAGCGGTCAGGCTGTGCACAGTCACATCACCAAGATTTTGTACAGTGACCATCAAGCCGCTGTCACGCATCATTGTTTCGACAGTGCGCTCTTCTACCAGAGGCTCTTCAATGACAGGCTCCTCAGTTGGTTCTGATACTGTCTCGGTTGTGGCTTCTTCAACAACCTCGGCCGTATTCGATTCGGCCGACTGCGTCGCCGGTGCAACCACTTCAGGCTCTGCAGATGAACATGCAATCAGCACCAACATACTGACGACACTTATTAAAAATGATAGAAACTTAAAACGTTTCATAGTTTGAATCCTCTTTTTTATATTAATTTGGTCGTTTGACTCGTTAATCAAAGTCAAACGTTGTTCTCTAAAAATTGAACATCCAGATCTTAATATTGTTAGTGAAAAGAGGGCTGGGACTTTCAAACTTCATTCTGGTACTTTTTAATGCAAAGGAATAATAAAGAAAGTTTGGTGATAGGATTGATGGTACAAAACCGATGGGGCTAAAGGATTTATGAATATAAACAGCAAAATTTTCATTTCTAATCAAGACATTCCACTGCATACATTTAGAACTGGACTCACGCCGACCCATAAAGATATCCCTTTGGAATATCTGAACTTTGTTGACGCACCACAGCTAACCCAATCGACCTTCCCACATCGCCACGACTTTTATGAAGTTTTGTACATAACCGGAGGTGAAGGCACCCACTTTATCGACTTTAATGCGTATCCTATCGAGCCAAACACGTTCTATTTTATTTCCCCCGGACAGGTCCACTATTGGGAAACAACCGTACCGATTGAAGGAGAAATTTTAGTTTTCACTGATGACTTTTTATTGCTCGCTCCCGCAGATAACATGGTTTTGCATGAGCTCTCTTTTTTTCACACGGTTGAAGGGAGCCCAATACTCAAGTTAAATGAAATCGACCATTTACGAATAACTTCACTTTATCGGACGATTGCAGAAGAATTTAAAACAAATGATCTTCGAACATCATCCGTATTACGTGCATACCTGCATATTTTGCTAGTCCAAATTCAACGTATTTGTGCCATTCAAGAAATTGATGCTGCAAAAAAACAAGATAAAAATTCTCAGAAACTGACTCGTCAGTTCAAGCAACTTGTTACCCAACAAGTTATCTCTGGACAGTCAGTTCAAGAGTTTGCAAATCGGCTCAGCGTATCTGTCAATCATTTGAACAAAACGGTGAAAATGACAACAGGATATACACCAGGGCAACTTATTCGGCAGGAAGTTGTTCTTGAAGCCAAGCGTTTATTTCAGCATACGGATTTAACAGCCACTGAGGTTGGACATCGTCTAGGTTTTGATGATTCATCCTACTTTGGGCGTTATTTTAAACGTGAGGTAGGGGTAACCCCCGGCCGATTTAGACAGGATATGTCTTGACGTTCGTCTCGAACAAGACGCCATCTACCAACGGCTGGACTTGGATGACACATCCTCAGGGCTCAGCTTTAATTCAAACTTTGCCCGAATTTCAGCGTCCTGCTCAGGCGTTATGTACTCAGGGTATTGTTGCATCATCTGCTTCACTTTGGCTCGGGCACGGGTCCAAATATCAATAGAGCCATACTCTTCCCACTGTGATGGTGATGTACGATCTCCCAACTCTGGGTAAAGGTACTCCGTTTCCATCACTGAGATTGTCTGTTCCGCTCCCAAATAATGGCCTGCTCCTGCCACCGTTCGCGCAATTACATCAACCCCCATCGTCTCGTCTGTTACTTCGATTCCTCGCACCGCTCGCATGACCGAAGCGATGATCTCGTTGTCGATGACAAACGCCTCGTATGAACAGCTGAGGAGCGCGGCCAGCATTCCGGCCGATTCATAGACCAAATTGGCCCCGGCTAGACCAATCATCACATGGGGCAAAGCCCGCTCGTACCCAGCTTGACCGTCAAACGTTTTTGAGTCTGGCATACCACCTGCCACGCCGCTGGGCATGTCGATATAGTTGGCTAGCTGCGCAGCGGCCGCGCTGAGCAGCCCACCTTCAGCACTTCCACCCGTCATTGACCCAGTGCGTAGGTCAGCCACAAACGGCCAATTGCTAAAGATAAATGGGTAGCCTGGCTCGATAAGATTGACAAACGCCATCGCTGCCAGCGTTTCCGCATGGGTTTGGACGAGGGTTCCAGCTAAGGTGGCTGGAGAAGTCGCTCCTGACTGCCCGGCCGTGATCGCATTGATTGGCCAGCCATATTTCATCGCTTCGACTATTGTTTCTTGGGCGTCAACGCCGTAGCGCAACGGAGGCACAATCGGGCTCGTATGCAGTTTACAGAACGGCTGTTTGGCAAACTCACCGGGTCCGCCTGCCACAATGTCAAACATTTCGGTGATCGGCTTCACATTTTCAGGGATAGTAATCGCCGTACCGATATGCTTCTTAGTGCCTGCGATGAGTGCATAGGCGGTATTGATGTCAAGTTCATACGGATCTTGCAGCTCAGTCGCGATGACCGAACGAGTGAACCAATGGACGTTGTCTAGCTGGTCGGTGAGCCGGGCAAAGTCATAAATGTCGGCCAAGTTTGAATTACGATAAGCACCTGATTCAAAATCGAGTACAGAAATCGCGGCTCCGCCGGTCCCAAAGTGGACCCGCTCTTTTGACACATCAAGATCAAATTTCGGGTCCCGACCGTAAAGCGTAATCGATTTTGCGGCCCCATCGATTAGTTCATTCATGAGCTTTTTGGGAAAGCACAAACGGCCTTTGTCATTCATGGTGGCACCACGCGCTTCAGCCAGCTCTACTATTAAAGGGATGGGGGTTCCCATGCCAACCGTTTCAAGAATTTCGAGAGCGGCTTCGTGAATACGAACAACGTCTTCATCTTTTAGCGGTTTGTATTGCCCACCAGTTAACCCCGGTTGAACGGGTGACTTTTTGTCTTTATTGTCAGCAGAGCGGAGTGCGTGTCTTGCAGCGCGGCCGCCACCTTTACGTCTTTTTGCCATTTGAGATACCCTCGCATAGATTTTTAATTGGTGTACACCAGTTGTGAGTTTACCTATGTTTTTGTGATGAACAAACAAAAATGCGGCCGACTTTGGCATATGGCTTAGCACCACTCCCTTCTCTTTTACCGAAGAAATCTGACAACTTTGCTTATTTCCGGCCGGTTTTATGCCAAATCATATAGGACAATATGGCTATTATTAGACCAACTAGGACCCCTATACCATATGCCTACTCCCCTCAGAGCACCATGACCCCTGACATATCTGTATACTGCTAATCAGTACTACCGTGACTCTGCTCCCTTATACACAAAGTAATGGGACCAGCGAAACTATAAAATTTAAAATTAAAAGCAGAAGTTTGTTGAAATTATTTATCCGTATATCACCAATCATCTTTGATGGGTCAAGCGGAAAGGAGATACCATGTCTAAAACAAGAGTACTAATTGTTGATGATCATCCAGTGTTCCGCCAAGGAATCAAAGATGTAATCGAAACAGGTCCAGATATTGATGTTGTGGGCCAAGCAGCCGATGGAGAAGTAGCGATCGAGCTAGCGTATGATTTATTGCCAGATGTCATCCTAATGGATGTTAACTTGCCTACCATCAATGGCTTGCAAGTTACCCGCCGGATTAAATCTGCCATGCCAGAAACAAAAATCATTGTCCTAACCGGCTATGACGATGTTGAACAGGTTTTCCACGCACTTCGGGCGGGGGCATCCGCTTATTGTCCAAAAGACGTTACGCCAGAGTCTTTGATCAAAACGATCCAAGCTGTAAAAGATGGCTTCTATGTTGTGGGTGAAAAGACGATGTCACACGAAGATGTGATGCGTTGGATCGAAGAGAAAGTTGGTAAAGTGACCGGCTCTCATGCTGACGATGCTGACGACATGTTCATTCCATTATCACCTCGAGAGACCGAAATACTGGAGCACGTTACTGGCGGAATGAGCAATAAAGAGATCGCATATAAGCTTGGAATCTCGCATCAGACTGTTAAAAATCACATGACTGCGATTTTGCGGAAATTACGTGTTGATGACCGTACGCAAGCGGCCGTTTATGCCCTTCGCCGTGGTTGGGTCCGTTTGGATCACGTAGCAGCTTAATGCCTTAAGGCGATTGTAAAATCGCACAATCGGGCATTCGCAGAATGCCTTAAGGCAAGCAAAGCTTGCACAAACTCCTTTTTATCAATAACAACTAATATATCTCTGGCGATACCTAAATCTAGGTATCGCCTTTTTTTGTTTTATCCTGAATCGAATCTACATACCGCGAAACATTCGTAAGACAAAACGGGTAAGGGCGAAACTATTTCGGCAAATGTTGTCGCCCATACGCATAGACTCTGTTGGTATGTAGGTTTTAATTAAACTCGTGCATCCATCCATGCGGTCATGTCTGCCAGCACCTGTTCTTTCTCTGGCTCATTTACCAGTTCATGAAACAAGCCATCATACATTTTAAGCGTTTTGTCGGTTGAAGAAGCGCCATCAAACAGATTTTGACTCCCGGCCGGCGCCGCGATCCGGTCGGCCGTGCCGTGCATAATTAGAACTGGGTTTCTGAACTTTGACGTTTGTTCAACAATTAAGTTGATCGCTTTAAGCATTTCTGCACCCACTCTAGCTCGAATCCCGCCCCGATAATTTAAAGGATCGTTGTTATATTTTTCAACTTCTTTTGGATCGCGCGAAATTGAATTCCCATCTAAAACGGTTGTCGCCATTTTGGGAGCAATCCGGCTTAGGAGCTTTGAAATACGAATCAAAAATGGGGAGATGTCGTCACCCACAGCTACAGCCGCACCGCTGAGCAAAATTCCGGCCGTTTCTGGCTGATGGGTGATCTCGTAATAGGTGGTGATACAGCCACCCATGCTATGGCCAAAAATGAAACAAGGTTTCCCGGCCGCATGTTCTTTAACTTTCCCAAATAGCGCATGCACATCTTCAGTGTATTGATCAATAGAAGGATAAAAGGCATCAGGCGTTCCTTTTGCACTTTTGCCATGTCCCCGGCCGTCAAACGTATAAACCGCATATCCATTTTGAGTCAGATGCTCGGCCACATGCGCATACCGGCCGCTGTGTTCAGCTAAGCCATGTACGATTAAAACGGCTGCCTTAAAATCATCTGGAACCCACGCTTGTAAATAGAGCTCTTCACCATCTTCGGCCGTATGTTTTGTTTCAAAATGAGGCATAACGTTTCCTTTTCAGCTAGCTTTGAATTTTAGACCTTGCAGGTTTTCAAAGTGGGCAAGGTCGTGAGATAACTATCGTATCTGAAAGACTGGTGTTTGCCAGTTTTGATGAGATACTTTTCTGAAAAATATAGAGAGGTTCAAATGAGCGAAACAAAGAAACTGACACTTGGGGCGATTTTCTACAATGACTTCGAGTTGTTAGACATGTATGGGCCGCTAGAGATGTTCGGTATTTTACCTTTGGTCAATATTGTGACGGTGGCTGAACAAGCTGGCCCTGTTAAGTCAGCTCAAGGGCCAAAATCGGTAGCTGACTATAGCTTTGCCGACTGCCCACCGCTTGATCTGATCCTATTGCCTGGTGGGGTTGGTACCATCCCAGAACTAAAAAATGAAGCAATGCTCAACTTTTTACGCGAGCGATCTGCAGCCGCCCAGGTCACCATGTCAGTCTGCTCAGGGTCAGCCATTCTGGCTAAAGCAGGGTTGCTTGACGGCCGAAAGGCAACTTCAAACAAGATGTGGTTTAGCCTAGCAACCAGTCAAAGCGACAAGGTTGAATGGGTTGAAGCGGCCCGTTGGGTAGAAGATGGACCGTTTGTGACCTCATCCGGGGTATCGGCCGGGACTGACATGGCTTTGGGCGTGATCTCAAATATGTTTGGCCGGGACGCGGCTGAACGTGCTGCAATGGTGTCTGAATACGAATGGAACGATGACGCCAGCTACGATCCGTTTGTGAAATACCTGAATCAGGGCAATGCACCAGTTTAAGCTTACGGCAATTTCGCTAGCATCATGGTCTTAAATCCTTTAGCATTTGTGAATCACATCTTCCAGATCATAAAATTTTAATTCCATGCTTTTTGATGAAGTTACCCTCCGCAAGTTAGAACAGCTGGCCCTTGTTGCAGACAAAGTGCGTGCTGGTGTCATGAAAGGAGATCGCCGCTCAAGCAAGCGGGGGACCTCGATTGAGTTTGCCGACTATCGCAATTACGTTAAAGGGGACGACCTACGCAGGCTCGATTGGAACGTCTATGCACGGCTTGAAAAACCGTTTATCAAGCTGCTTGAAGAAGAGGAAGACCTTTCTGTTCACATCCTAATTGATGGCAGTTTAAGCATGAACTGGCCCCTTAACGATGAAACGAATAAGTTTGATTACGCTGTTAAGCTGGCAGGTGCCTTAGGACATGTGGCGCTTGCGGCCGGGGATCAGCTCACAATTACACTATTACGTAGTGATGCGAACCGTGCTTGGGGGCCATATCGTGGCCAGCAAAACAGTCTGCGTTTATTCAACTTTTTAGAGGGATCGGCCGAAGCGGTCGGTATGACGGAGCTCAATCTGTCTTTAAGCGAATATGCTTTACGCGGCCGTCGGCCGGGGCTTCTTTTTGTGTTGACCGATTTAATGTCACCGGCTGGATATCAGGATGGTTTATCTGCGATTCAGAGCCGTGGCTATGAAGTTGGCGTCATTCACTTGCTAAGCCCTGACGAGATAGAACCACCACTTGACGGTGATTTTAAGCTCATCGATGCTGAAACTGGGGCGGAGTCAGAAGTGACCCTTGATGCAACGACCTTGCGTGAATATCGTGAGCGTGTGATTGCTTGGCAGGCTGAGAATAGTGAATATTTAGGCGGCCGGGGAGCACACTACATACCCGTTATTACAGACCAGCCTTGGGATCAGCTTGTGCTTCAAACCCTACGTCTACGCGGCGTATTAAAATAAAAAAGCCGGTTGGAAAAGATTTGAATCTTTTCCAACCGGCTTGGTCTATTACTGAGTTAGGGTGACTTGTATAAGACTAACAAGTCACCCATCATACTGTGGAGCTAGCCTAGCTATCGACTCCAGATCGTGATCACATCATTCTCGCGCCCTTCAAGAGCACCATTGTGATAAACCAAGATCACACCTGTGTCATTCCCCGGTGAGCCTGCACCAAAGTCGAACACGGTGAGTTGAGCCGTTGAATCGCCTGCGATTGTTGCATCACGAGAGATTGAGCCGTCATCAGCCACGAAGCGTGCGTCATAACGATTACCAAACGGTGATACAACCAAGCCGCCCAAGACATCGGTAACTGCGCCTGTGTAGTAGCCATCAACGCCGGTAACAACTGCTGGCATTGGAGCGCCTGCGGCCGATGTATCAGCGAAGCCTAACTGCTCACCACAAATCGTCATGATGTAGTTGTTGAAGTTAGTTGGGCTATCGGTAAAGAAGAAGGCGGTCGTGTTAATGGCTGAGCCGGTTGCCTCGTCAAGTGTATCGACATAGGTCAAGTTGCGGCCGTCAAGCGTACCGGTGAAGTTGAAGAGGTCGTAGTGATAAACAACATGATCAAATGCACCATTATTATCAACGTCTAGGACAAATTGATAGTAGTCTGGCCACTCGTGGGTCTGACGTTCCCAGCCTGCGGCTAAGAATTCCATACCCCAACCTGCATCACAGCTACTGCCATCATCGAGGAAGGCACGGTAACCAGCATGCTTGATGTCTGCAATTGGAGACTGTGTACCCATGACGGTTGGTGGTAAATCTGGGCTACCTGCTAGATAGGTGAATACGCGCGCATCTGTTTCACTTTTGCCACGATTCTTAACTGGTGTCGTTGCCGCTGGGAAACCGAAGAAATCTTCTTTTGTTTCCATGTTGGTCTTCGTCGCTTTTGTATTACCTGATTTACGCGGCAAGATGTGCCAAGCCATATGCGCTTGGTCCGCATCATCATCGCTGGTTTTGGTGTCATCCATCATGATGTAACCATCAAACTCATTGATGTCGAGCGTTGCTGCACCTGAGCCTTGTGCTCCGATGCCCATCGTCCAATCTGGTAATAATTCTGGATCAACCGTAATGCGTACGGTTACGATGCGAGCCTGATATCCTGGGACCGTAACTTGGTTTGGCATTTTAATGGTGACCGCACCGCTAGCTTCTTTTGCTGCGTCACGGAACACGGCACTCAATGCAATCTTACGCTTTTGAGCAGAAAGATTGTCGATGATGAAGCGTTGGGTATAAACCCGTTTCTTGTTGACATCAACTTGTCCGAATGACAATGCGCCAGAGCCATCGAAGGCATCTGAGTAAGCCACAATGTTTGAGGCTAAAGCACGATCAACACGAACTTCACCACCACCGATGCGGGTGATTGGCGCAAGCTGTGTGCTAATGGCTGGTGATGTGGTGTAGATTTCGGTTTCACCATTGTTCATCAACATCGCTTTGATTTGGTCTGGGCGAATCCAGCTGTTGCTGTTGATGTCGTAAGCGTCCATCAAAAGTGCTGCTGCACCGGCAACCATAGGTGAAGCACCAGAGGTACCACCGAATGGTGTTTCGCCAGTTCCAGTTCCAGCTTCGGCCGAAATTGAAGCACCAGGTGCACCGATTTCAGGTTTGATCTGGTTGGTATCATTAGAAGGTCCGCGTGATGATGAGCTTGTCATCGTTCCGGCCAAAGATAGCGCGTTCGCTGGGTCAAACGTAACCGTTCCACCTGCTGCGAAAGCAGCTTTGAAATCATTCGCGGCCGCTTGGTCTACCATAAAGCCTGGAATATCTGGTGTGCCGCCACCAAATCCACCGGTGAATGCTTCACCAGGGGCAACAAGGCCGATAATTCCTACAGAGCCGTTAGCTGCTGCGACATTTGAAATTTTGACACTGAAAGAACATGCGCCGCGGTCTACTAAGACAACGAGACCTGTGAGGTCGCCTGAGAAGGCGGCACAACCATTTAGGTTCGTCCCATCTAAGTCACCGTACTGGGCAGGGCCGGTAATTGCAACAGACAATGGAACTGACCAGTTTTGGAAGATCGCTGGATAGCTGTTGCCACCGTCGATTTGCATGAAGTCTAGACCGGCTGAGGGGACAGCGGTTTGTGCTACAGATAGCGCACTTGGAGCGGTTGATGGGGTTCCAACTTTGTATTGGTTGTTTCCGCCATTACCAGCTGATGAAACGGTAAGGACACCTAAGTCTGAAGCAGCTTCGACAGCGGCTGTCAGGTCATCATCAAATGGGCTACCGTAGTCTGATCCCAATGACATGTTGATGATATCAACGCCTTGAGAAACGGCATATTCCATCCCTAGAATCAAGGCAAGACCAGAGCATGATGAACTAACGGCCGAACATACTTTGACCGCTACGATGTCTGCACCGGGTGCAACACCATTGGCGCCTGCAATGATGTCTGCAACGTGTGTTCCATGACCTTCGAAATCGATCGGGTCATCGTCAAATGCTTCTGGGCTATTTGGCCAATCTTCACCAACAAAGTCAAATCCTTCAACAACTTTCGTAGTTGGGAATAAACCATCGCGAGTGGTGTTTGCAGGGTCTGAGAAAGTTGTTCCCCAAGCCGCTTCATAATCAGCTAGGGTTCCTCCACCCCCGAGGTTAGCATGTGTATAGTCAACGCCACTATCAAGGACAGCAACACGGATGCCACTGCCGTCATATCCCATGTTTTGAACTGCTGTTCCGCCGATGTATGGAACAGTTTCAGATAGATCAAGAGAATAATTTTTAACTTGGTTGATTGAAATAATATCGGCCGATGATGCTAATTCTGGAATAGCAGCTGCATCAAGTTCAACAAAAATCGCATTTAAAACAATTTGTGTACGAGCGATAATACGTGCATTCGGATCTACGGCTAAAATGCTTTGCATGACCGATGACTGTTGAGCATTTGCTGCTGCTACAGAATCTTGGGCCGCTGAGTCAGACGCCATTACTTGGTCAGCACGTACTGCCGAGCTTTTGCCACCATTGTTCGATCCAACCGTTTGGCCGGCCGAATCTTGGCTAAGACGGACAATAACAACTTGTCTCCCATCTGCTCTAATTAAAGAAGGGTCGACTTTATTTGTTGCTAAACGCGGGCTGAAATCTAATTGGACTGAGGTTTCTAGCTTTTCGGCTGTAGGTCCTTCAGGCTGTGGGACTCCAGGCTCAGGGTCTGCTTGTGCTGTTGCTGCAACTAGCATTGTCAGCAATACACCGAAGATAAGCATTGATCTTCGATTTCTTTTCCACATTTTTCTACTCATTTACAACTCCTTTCACTAACTTTTACTGCACACAGAATAAAAAACGCAGAAACTACTTTCACAAAGCAATTTCTGGGAAATACGAAATGGGGAGATTTAGATAGTTTTAGTTCTTGATTTGGTTTGAGCGGGTGGAGGAGGATTCGAGGTTGTTGGTATTGCTTCGCACCGCAAATTCATCTTAGCTGTAATGTACAGCGCATTTTGCGCTTAACCCTGATACAAATTTGAGAGAAAGTATTGAGAGGTTATTAGGACATTAATACTACTAATAAAAACAGTAGATTATCACAGAAAACTTCTTTCACAATGCAATATAACAAACTGAATTTATTACGATGTTTTCACGTGAAATATGATAATTAGATTAAAAGTGTCCTATTTGTAGCTTACAACTTACCTTACGACGACGGGGATGAAGATCGCATATGGCCCTATGGGTGATGGATTAGGCTCTTCAGGGGTGATGTTTTGATTGTCAACAAAGAGAGGGGTAATTTCTACTAAATTGAGGATTGTTTCATGGGTGGGGCCGGAAATAGACAGATATCCATCTGAAACTTCTATTGCTAAATCAGCTTCAAATAGATCAGATTGTTCAGAGCCAGGCTTTTTTTGAACAATTTCATTTTCTATGACCATACTAGATGGCTGAGTGACTGACTTTGGGTCGCCTGAAATCAATCGGACTTGATATCGGCCGTTTGGTACAAGCATCTCCCAGATCGCTTTTTCTCCTTCTTCTGCAATGGCGTGAACAAAAGTAGAATTAGACTTATTAAGGTTTTGGTTGGGTACTGATATTGAATAATCGGCATTCCACCCATACACAAGGTGCCCTTCATAAACTTGTAAAGGCTCCCCATTGTCAATAAGAATATCTTGTTCTGGTGCTGTACCCTCGAGTTGAAAATTGATCTCTACTACCTGATTGGCGTCTAAAACCCTATCTCTAAATGCCGCCATGCTGGGGGCCATTTGAGACAGGCTGAGATGATTGTCTGCTCCAATTGCACTGTGAGCCGCATGGCCCGTTGGCCCCAGATTTTCATAGAAAACATTGGGATTAGACCAATGGTTGATACGTAGACAGGTTGTGCGACAGTTGTAAGCCATGATCGTCCGGAAGCGATTTCCCGGATCTTGATAGCCGTAACTATAGTTGAAGGCTCCTGCTTGGCTTGAGTTAGAGCGATTATGTTGGCTGCCCATGTTGTGACCGATCTCATGAGCAAAGCTGTAATAGCCAGTTACACACGAGTGATGCAAAATGCTAAAAGCAAACTTATCAAAGTTCGGATTGCCACCATCATTTTGATAGGTTTTGCCGCATAGCAGCCTGCGGTTGACGATCATAGTAACAACATCGGCCCCATATTGGTCTCGCATTGCATGGGCTTCATCTAGGGTGCCATCATTTGTGCTGGTTAGCTCATCTAACATAGATGAGAAGTCTTCCTTTGTTTCGTCAAAATCAACTTTTTGGCTGTGGACGATGTTAAACCTAACATTGACCCCGCTATTTTGAAGCCCCAAATTAGATTCAGTGAGTGCGAGATCAATTGTGTTTTGCGTTCCAATCTCACCGCCCATTGCCTGTTCCGAAGACTGGGTATAAAGGACGAGCACATCAATCATGGTCGTACTGTTTGTTTGAGATGCATCGTCAATTTCAATTTCGGTTGAATGTTCCGAATGTGATTCAAGCTCCAAGCCTGTAGGAATGAGCGGCTCGCCTGAGGGAAGATATTGGGCTGGAAGTTGTTCGAAAATATGAACCCCATCTTTCAAATGTCGTAGGCGATAGATAGAATCTCCCAAATTAATTGTGCCCGCCGCAATGTCGTCTCGCCAAGTGAAAACCGCTTCGCTGAGCGGGTGGCCTACAATATTTCCGACGAAAGATTGTCCACCATTGTTTGAATGATCAATTTGGATCATTTCAATTTCAATTTGTTGTTTACCAAAAAGAGTTAGAGAGACATTTCTACTATTAGAGTAGGACCTTGTTGCAAACTCAGCAGAGCTAAAGGTCACAAATCGGTGTTGGATTACAAAAGGGTCTTGCTGTGATTGTGTTACCGAATAGGTATCTGGAAGTGGGGTTAGGAAATTGATTGTCTGGCTATTGGCAACTGATGTAGACAACCCGGCCTGTACAACAAACAAAATCAAGCATATTGCGATATAGATTATAGTTTTCCAGTTGCCTAAAATTGCCATCACCAATCTCCTAGTACCTAAGTACTTAACAAAGTTTGGCCGACCAGTCTTATGGAAAAGCTTTCGATTCGAGCAATTTAGGTTGCAAATAAGTTAGAAGGGGATTTTTCCTGTAATTTTCACTTTAAGTAAAAAGCGGCTGCCTAAAACACCTAAAACAGAGAAACGTAGGTATCTGGATGAAAAATTCTCTTTTTCTGTTAAAATCCCCACATTAAAGTCCCACCTACTTTTTAGAGTGATTGTCTAAAATTTAGACTATTGGCCGTTCACATTACATTTAAAGAAAAAACGGCACAAAAACAGTTTTCCCCGCAAATTGCGAACAGTTAACGTGAAGCGAAAACTCACTAGAAGTACCTAGTGGGGCGTTTTACGTTACACAGTGATGTTTAATACTGATGATTTAGGAGAGTCAGATGGCAACAAAAAAGAAAAAAGCGACACCAAAGAAAGAAGCAGCAAAGGCAGCTCCCGAAGGAGCCGATGCGATTTTACATGCAGACGAGCGTGAAGTAGGAGTCGGCCGTGCTGCCGATATTCCTCGTGAAACACTACTCGAGTGGTACCGGCAAATGGTACTGATCCGCAAGTTTGAGCAAGCTTGTTCAGAACAATATCAATTGGGCAAAGTGGGTGGTTTCCTTCACTTGTACATTGGGCAAGAAGCGATTGCAGTTGGATCGATCGGGGCGCGTGGTGAAAGAGACCATGTGATTACCGCCTATCGTGACCATGGCCATGCTTTGGCCGTTGGGTCTGAAACAGGCCCAGTGATGGCTGAGTTGATGGGTAAAGTAACCGGCGTCAGCGGCGGCCGTGGCGGCTCCATGCATCTATCCGATGTGCCCCGTCGATTTTGGGGTGGATACGCTGTTGTAGGCGGCCATGTGCCACTCGGCGCAGGAATCGCTCTAGCTGAACAATATAATGGTACAGATGGTGCCGTTCTTTGTTACATGGGTGATGGATCAACCAACATCGGCTATTTTCATGAATCTTTGAACCTTGCCAAAGTTTGGAACTTGCCTGTTGTTTGGATTGTTGAAAACAATCAATATGGGATGGGTACGGCCGTTGATCGGGCGTCTGCAACGCCTGAAATGGTCACTAAGGCTAGTGGCTACAATATGGAAGCCCATGTGGTTGACGGCATGAGTGTTTGTGACGTTTATTGGAAGACAACTGACGCCCTAGCTCGTGTACGAGCCGGTGAGGGGCCGCAATTCCTTGAGATGATCACCTACCGTTTTGAAGGTCACTCGATGGGTGACCCGCTTCGCTACCGTTCGAAGGACGAAGTGGTGAAATGGCGTGAGGATGATCCGCTAGGTGTTCTTGAACGACGTTTGATCGAGCAAGAGAACTGTACTCAAGAAGAGTTAGACGCGATTGATGATCAGGTTGATATTGAAATTGCAGAAGCGGTGAAGTTCGCTGATGAATCTCCAGAACCTGGATTAGACACGCTGTACGATCACATTTTCGTTGAGACTGAGAACTAAGGGGGACAAAAAATATGGCTAAAAGAATTACAATGCGTCAAGCGCTTTCAGATGCGCTACGTGAAGAAATGATCCGTGATGAAAAGGTATTTATCATGGGTGAAGAAATCGGTGTTTGGGGCGGTACATATGCTGTTACCCGCGGTTTCTATGATGAGTTTGGCGAACGGCGCGTGCGTGACACACCTATCTCTGAAATGGTGATTGGTGGGGCTGCGGCCGGAGCTGCGATGAACGGGTTACGGCCGGTTGCGGAATTTATGACGATTAACTTCGCTTTTGTAGCGTTTGATGCCATCGTCAATCATGCTGCTAAAGTGCATTACATGTTTAACGGTAACATCCGTTGTCCGGTTGTTTTCCGAGCTCCTGGTGGAGGCGGCCGTCAGTTGGGTGCGACTCATAGTCATACACCTGATGTGATTTTTGCTCACTTTCCAGGGTTGCGCGTGGTTTCACCTGCAACACCTTACGATGCCAAAGGGATGCTTAAGTCAGCGATCCGTTCTGATGACCCAGTGATGTTTATCGAGCATGCGACTCTCTATCAAGAGCGTGGTGAAGTGCCAGAAGAAGAGTACTTGGTGCCGCTTGATAAATCGGACAAAAAGCGTGACGGCTCTGATGTCACAATTGTGACCTATGCAGCAGGCTTGCCGATTTCAATGGAAGCGGCCGCTAAATTGTCGAAAGAAGGGATCGAGGTTGAAATTATCGACTTACGTTGTCTTCAGCCACTTGATTTGTCTTTGGCTATTGAAAGCTTTAAGAAAACAAATAAAGCGGTTGTGGTTGAAGAAGGGCATGGTACATATGGAATCGGAGCTGAAGTTGTGGCTCAGATCCAAGAACATGCTTTTGACTACCTCGATGCACCTGTGAAACGTGTGGCTCAGAAACAAACACCTTTGCCATATGCACGCGAATTAGAGCAGTCAGCTCTGATCAATGCGGATCGGGTGATTGCGGCTGTGAAGGAGGTCCTCTAATGGCGGAATTTATAGTAATGCCCAAGATGGGCTTTGACATGCGTGAGGGTGAGCTAAACCAATGGCTTTACGAGATTGGGACTCAGGTTAACAAGGGTGATATTGTTGCTGAGATCGAATCAGACAAAGCGACGCTTGAGCTTGAATCACAGGTGACTGGGATTTTGCTAGCGACGTTGGCCAATGCGGGTGACCTTGTCGCAGTTGGCGAGAATGTCGCTATTGTGGGTGAAGCGGGTGAAGATGTGTCGGCTCTGGTTAACGGGGCTGGTGGGTCTGATTCATCTCCAGCAGCAGAAGAGTCTGCTCCAGAGCCAGCAGCTGAAACCTCATCGGCACCGGTTGCACCTCCAGCGGGCGATGCAGCTGGGCAAGCGGATAGCGAATTCCCGGCCGGTGTTAAAGCGACCCCCGTGGCTCGCCGGATCGCGACAGACAACAATATCGATTTGCTCCAAGTGCCGTTTGAAGGCGAGCGCATTCGTAAAGCGGATGTTGAAGCGTTTATCGCTTCTGGTGGGACTAGTGCGGCTTCTGAATCAGCACCTGCTGCTGCTCCAGCAATCCAGGCAACTTTGGCCACGGCCGGAGAAACGGACACGGCTGTGCCAACGACTCGTTTGCGCCAAGCGATTGCACGCCGCATGGTCGAGTCTAAAACGACTGTTCCGCATTTCCAAGTCACAATGGACATCGACATGGCTCCGGCAATGGCGCTGCGTAAGCAGGTCAACGGCATGCTTGAAGCGGAGGGGATTAAAGTTAGCGTTAATGATATTTTGGTCAAAGCGGCCGGCGTTGCATTACGAGATTTCCCTAGCATCAATGCTAGCTTTGGTGGTGACCAGATGATTTTGCACAATGAAATCAATGTTGGCTCAGCTGTTGCAACTGAGAAAGGGTTGTTGGTTGTCGTGCAGAAGAACACTGATAAGTCACCGTTGAGTGTCATTGCACAAGAAAACAAAGAGATGATCGCTCGTGCCCGTGAGGGCAAGGTTCATCCTGATGATGTTTCAGGTGGCACCTTCTCGATTTCAAATCTTGGAATCTATGGGGTTGATCAGTTTACAGCGATTATTAATCCACCCGAAGCTGCGATTTTGGCGATTGGTGGCATTCACCAGGTGCCAGTTGTGGTTGATGGTGAGTTGACGATTGGTACGCGGATGAAGGCGACGATTTCGGCCGATCATCGGGTAACTGATGGGGCGGAAGCGGCTGAATTTATGGTGCGTTTCAAGCAGATCCTTGAAAAACCGATGCGGTTGTTGGTTTAGATCGTTTTTGTTTTTAGATAGGTTTATCAAGCCTGGCTGGTTTTTAATCGGCCGGGCTTTTTTATTAATAAAAGATACGAAAACTGCATTTCAATGGAATCGTTCTTAGATACCATTGGCAACAGTTAAAAAGAGCCTATAATATTTTCTTACGGGTAAATTTTCGATTGTAGAAAACTAGAATTGAGATAATGGTAGTCGTACAAAAAGATGATTCATGCCCACCCCTTTGTCGCAAACATAAATTGAATAATCTTGAGTCAAATAAAATGACTCTGTAGGGCGATTTCTGTAGTACTAAAATCGTAGGAATCGTTTAACTTCGGGAAAATGTCTAATCTATACCGCAGTGAAAAACTAGAGCAGGAATTACAAAATCTAACCAATCGCATGGACAGTATTCAAGATACGGTTGTTGTGAGTATTGATGGATTTGTTGTGGCAGCACATACGCCAGAAGATTTAACAGGACAGAAAGCGAATAGTCCGCAGATTGCTGCGATGACGGCCGCGTTGACCGGATTAGGTGAAAAGACGCTGATGCAAATGTCACAAGGTAATTTGAACCGACTCTTAATTGAAGGGGATTATGGAGCTTTAATTGTAGTTCCGGTTAATGAGAATGCGGCAATCGCAGCTATCGTAGATAAAAATGCAAAGATTGGGCTGGTTATGCATGAGATCCGACGGACGTCTCGTGTGATTAATAGCATTCTAAATACGTAGATATATTTTAAGAGTGTAATCAATTGTGAATTTTTCTTTTGCTTTTTTTCGTTCTTGAATATAATCTTCTTTCGTTCGTGCAGACTGTATGCCGGAGTGGCGGAATTGGCAGACGCGTGCGATTCAAAATCGCATACCCTTGGTGTGTGGGTTCGAGTCCCACCTCCGGTACAGACAAAAAAAGGCCGATGATTTTAAAATCATCGGCCTTTTTTATTTTTACTTGAGACTATTGATTAGACTTATTTTAGATTCAAGCCAATTCCGGCCGATAGAACCACCACTGCGATGCGACAAAATAGATAAACACCGCAGTGCCGATCATCGTAATCCAACCCATTGCGCCCAAGCCAAAGCCGCCAAAAATTGCGGCCACAACCAAGAGCAGTCCGTTTAGCTCTAGAACAATCATCGCAAACAGTGCCCCACCTTTGGTGTAGTCTGCATTCCATAAGGTCAATAGCCATAAACCGAACAATAGCCAAACCACGCCAATAATGCGTGTCCAAAGGGGTGAAATTGAGCCGAGCTGAAGCATGCTAATGAGCATGCCCGGAATCGTGACCATCAAAAGGCCTGCTAGGGTGGTGACAATCCCATCGATGCGAAACAACGGCCGTAACATGTGATGAGGTAATAACATTAGATTTTCTCCTTAAATGCAGACTATTCAATTTTATTTTTCTTCAAACAAAGTGAGGAAAAATTTCCCAGTCAGATAATAAATAACAAGCATCGCCAGAGCGCCAATAACAACACCATTATTAAGTAACTGTGTTAGGCCATATTGAAACTGAAGCAGCGAGAGAGCGATGGCGATATTTAAAAACGAATAAGCGATGTTGGCTTGATGGCTGAACCCAAAGGCACTGAGCATCCGGGTTTTAGTAATCCCAAATATCCAATGTGGCATTGCGTTCATGAGTAAAAAGCCAACTAAAAAATCGATCAGGGTAAATTCCATAAAGGGATTCTCCATAAGGTGGTTGTTTTTCATATCGGGTCGGCCGATGATTTTAAAAACCATTGACGGCCGACTCGAACATAAACCGATCTTAAGTCAGAATCCTATGCCAAATCGATATTTTTTTGTGCCAAACTATGCCAGTTTCAGAAAATACCTGATTGAGAGCGTGGCGTGCTGAACGTTTGCTAGCCTCCATACCCCAATCGGCCGACCGCGTCTCCCATCTCATCTAAAATTACCGGATCATCAATCGTTGCTGGCATCTTCCATGGTGTTTGATCTGCAATCTTCTTAATCGTGCCCCGTAAAATTTTGCCTGAGCGAGTTTTGGGTAAACGCTCAACGACCGTTGCTTTCTTAAACGCAGCCACCGGCCCAATCTGATCTCGCACCATTTGCACAACCTCAGCCACAATTTCATCTTTACTACGCTCGACACCCGCATTAAGAACCAGTAACCCAATAGGGATTTCACCTTTTAGGTCATCTTTGACACCAAGCACTGCGCATTCTGCGACATCTGGATGGCCTGCAAGCACCTCTTCGATGCCACCTGTCGAGAGCCGGTGTCCGGCAACATTAATAATGTCGTCCGTACGCGCCATGATGTGTAGATACCCATCTTCGTCTTTGAAACCGGCATCGGCCGTTGAGTAATATCCTTCATATTCAGCTAAATATTTGGATATGTACAGATCATCTCGCTGCCATAAAGTGGGTAAAGAGCTTGGTGGTAGGGGTAGCTTAATAACTACCGCCCCGATCTCACCTGGTGGGATTTGCTCCCCTTCGGGGCTTAGAATTTGCACGTCGTACCCTGGCATTGGAACCCCGGCCGAACCCGGTTTCACCGGCAAAACGCCCAATCCCACCGGATTGGCACAAATCGACCAGCCGGTTTCTGTTTGCCACCAATGATCAATCACTGGTACACCGAGCTTGTCTTCCGCCCAATGAAGCGTATCAGGATCACACCGTTCTCCCGCTAAAAAGAGCGTTCTAAAGTGACTTAAGTCATAATCTGCGATTAGCTCACCTTGTGGATCTTCCCGTTTAATCGCTCGGAATGCGGTCGGAGCGGTAAACATCGCCGCTACTTTATGTTGTTCGATCACACGCCAAAACGTCCCCGCATCTGGTGTTCCCACCGGCTTGCCTTCAAACATAATCGAGGTGTTGCCATGCAATAGTGGGGCGTACACGATATAGCTATGCCCCACAACCCAGCCCACATCTGATGCGGCCCAGTAAACTTCACCAGGATCAACCCCATATACGTTTTTCATCGACCAATACAAGCCCACCATATGTGATCCGGTATCTCGCACCACCCCTTTTGGTTGACCCGTTGTACCGCTGGTATACAAGATGTAGCACGGGTCTGTTGCCCCCACAGGGACACAATCTACAGGATGTGCGCTGCTCATGGCGGCCGACCAATCGATGTCTCGGCCGTCAATCAAATCACACCGATGTTGCTCGCGCTGCAAAATAATCGTGTTGCCCACCTTGTGTTTAGCCAGATCGATGGCACCGTCTAAAAGAGGTTTGTATTCAACGATTCGGGAGGGTTCAATTCCACAAGAGGCTGAAATAATTAGATCAGGTTTGGCATCATCGATACGGGTTGCCAGCTCGTTGGCGGCAAATCCGCCAAAAACCACCGAGTGAATCGCCCCGATTCGGGCGCAAGCGAGCATCGCCATCGCCGCTTCTGGCACCATCGGCATATAAATGATGACCCGATCCCCTTTGCTCACCCCTAAATCTGAAATGACTCCGGCCAACTTAGCTACTTCATCACGCAGTTCTCGATAGGTATAACTTTTGATTTGGCCCGTAATGGGGCTGTCATAGATTAAGGCGGCTTGATCGGCCCGACCTCGTTCAACGTGACGATCAAGACAGTTGTAGCAGGTGTTTGTTTCGCCTCCCTGAAACCAGCGGTAGATTGGCTCTTGACTCGCGTCGAGAGCTTGGTCCCATTTTTTAGTCCAATCGATCTTTTCGGCCGCCTTTTCCCAAAATCCAACCGGATCTGCTTGCCAATCTGCGTAAGTAGTGGAGTAACTCATTTCTTTCCTCTTTTAGATATCAGCCATTAGCTGACTTTCCTAAATATGTATGGTCAACTGTTCATCTTCAACTGAAACTTTATACACCTTCGCTCGCATCTTCGGGTCAACGGTGCATTGGCCAGATTGGATTTCAAACTCCCACCCATGCCAGCCACAACGGACTAGCTCCCCTTCCCGGCCGTAGATAAATTCTGTTTTGTCGGTTGGTAGCGTTGTGCCAGTCACTGGGCCAGCGCATAAGTTTCCACCCATATGAGGGCAGCGATTGTGTAAGGCGAAATATTCACCTTTCACATTAAACAGGCCTATGCTTTTGCCATCAATCTCTATGATTTTTCGTTCACCCGGATTTAGATTAGCCGGGCCAATCTTAAATTGTTTCTTTGCCATTTTTTTAGTGCAAAGTAATCAGCGCCCAGTGAACAGTTTCGGTTATATTCAACCGGACACTGATCACTGGCTACTGGTTACTTTTTTGAGGTAGTTTTTTATACACCTTGCGAATGTTCAAATCGAACACATTTTCATGCCAGTCTTTGGGAATATCGACCTTATATGGATCATCAAAGTCCCAATGTGGATAATCAGACGCAAATAGAAGGGTGTTTTTGCCGTCCATTGCTTCAAGCATCGCGTATAAATGATCCCGATTAGGTGGCTGCTCGAGCGGTTGAGTTGTAAAGCGAATATGGTCTTTAGCATATTCGCTGGGCAGCCGTTTGAGCCATGGGGTTTCTTTGCGCAACGCTTTCCAGCCTGAATCCAAGCGCCATAGCACAGGTGGTAGCCACGCAATGCCACATTCGATAATCACAAATTGGAGTGTAGGCCATTTTTCAAAAACGCCGTGCAAAATTAAGCTGGCGATGTGGCTCATTGCACTTTGGCAAAGGAGTGCATGGTGCTCATAGTAGAATGTTGGGGGCATTGTGAAGCTCGAATCAGAGTTAACGCCACCGGTGCCGCCTAAATGCATCGCAACAGGCAGACCCACCTCGGCTGCTGCTTCCCAAATTGGATGGTAAAACGGGTCCCCGTACGGCCGACGTGCGGCTGAACTTAGCATGACTTGCAGGATGTCAGGATGATCACCTCTGCGTCGGATTTCGGCCGCGGCCCCTTGTGGATCTTGGGGTGCGATAGCTAGTGACCCTTTTAAGCGTTTGTCGAGCGACAGCCACTCATGAATGACATATTCGTTATTGGCCTTCGCCATGGCACTGGCATAGTATGGGTTTGCAATCGTCGAAAGATCTATGATCTCTTCACCGGTCAAAATCGCATATTCGAGGTCATACTTGTCGAGCAGTTCCCGCTTCATCATGGCGTAGTCTGACCCAGCTGTTTCGCCTTCAGCCGGATTTAAGTCGGCCCGACGGTATCCTTCTGGATGTAACCACGGCCGATGTCCGTGTGGAAAACTTGAGGCACCACCCACGCGCTCGCCACGCTTTAAATAATCATGAAAAAGGCCATCCATGTATGGCAACAGGACATCTGCATTCACCCAATCGTTGTGTACATCACAATCAATCATTTAAAAACTCCGATCAGCTAATTTGAGTCTGGAATAGATCTGTTAAATTTTGGTGAGTAGAGCCTAATAATTCAAAATTGGCAAGCTGAAATAGTCCTTTTTTGCCTGAGCCAAAGGAAATAGAATACAGTTGAGGTAGGAACAGAAATTATGATCAACCTTGTTTGCGATTCATCCTTAAAAACTTCAATAAAAAGCCGACTTAGTCATTTTAAAGCACAGCAGCATCTGGCTGATGGGCTACGAAGAGCCGCGGTGGCCTTGGTCATTGTCGATGTTCATCATGATCCAGCTTTGTATGGTCTGGAATTTAATGAGTCGATGTGCTCTGAATGTGCTTTGGTGCTGACCGAGCGTGCGGCAAAGATGAATCGTCATTCTGGGCAGTGGGCGCTTCCCGGCGGCCGAATGGATGCAGGTGAAACGCCTGAAGAAGCGGCATTACGTGAGTTAGATGAAGAGGTGGGATTAACGCTAGGGCAAGATCAAATCATAGGCAGGTTAGATGATTTCACCACCCGCTCTGGTTTTGTGATGACGCCCATTGTGGTGTGGGGCGGGGATGCATGTGAGTTTAAGCCAAATCCGGCCGAAGTTGCCTCTGTCCATCGCATCCCCGTTCGTGAGCTGCTCCGCTTGGATTCGCCCATGCTTGAAACAATTCCTGAAAGCAATAGCCCAGTTTTGAAAATGCACATAGGGAGCCGCTGGATTGCAGCTCCTACTGGTGCGATTTTGTTTCAGTTTCGTGAAGTTGCGATTTTAGAAAACCATACGAGAGTGGCTCATTTTGAGCAGCCAAAGTTTGCTTGGAAGTAGTACTTTTCTGCCAATCTTTTTGCTTGAAGAGCTGCTGGCAACGTGAAGTTGACATAATAAATGATACTCCTCCTATATCATAAGATCGTTTTCAGCTATACTATGGCTTATATGAAAAAACTTTTTATTTGCAAAACGGAAACAAACATTTAATGCAAAAAGGATTGGTCATTAAATCGATTAGCGGTTTTTATACGGTTCGCACTGATTCTGGGGAAGATTTTGTATGCAAGTTGCCGGGTAAATTAAAGCGGGAGCGAAGCCTGACAGATATTGTTGCCTTGGGAGATCAGGTTACATTTACTTATAACCCAAATGAAGAAAATGGAATTGTCGAGTCTATAGAAGAGCGATTTAATGCGCTCTCTCGTAGTCGGCCATCGGCACATAATCGCTCATGGAAAACTGATAAAGAACAGGTATTGGTTGCTAACGTCGATCAGGTTGTTTTTGTCTTTTCCCTCAAGAAACCGACAACCAGCATTCGCAAACTTGACCGACTTTTGGTGGTTACAGAACAGCAAAACATTCCCGCGACTATTTGTGTCAACAAACTAGATTTAGGAACTTTAGAAGAAGCGGAAGCTCAGTTCGGCATCTATAAAAAGATTGGGTATGACGTCGTTTACACCAGTGCAGAAGCTGACCAAGGGGTACAGGAGCTTCGTGACTTACTAAAAGATAAAGTCTCTGTGTTTGCTGGATCCTCTGGTGTTGGTAAATCGAGCCTGTTGAATGCTGTTCAACCGAAACTAGGTTTAGGCACCAGTAATGTCAGTGATGCAACCGGAAAAGGGATGCACACAACTCGTTATGGACAGCTTTTCCCTCTGCACTTTGGGGGATGGGTTGCGGACACTCCCGGCATCCGTGGTTGGGCCCTTTATGACATACAACCAGAAGAATTAGACGCCTACTTTATCGAAATTGAACCATTTGTGTCTGACTGCCAGTTTAGCGACTGTTCACATACAAAAGAACCGGGCTGTGCGGTTTTAAAGGCTGTAGAAAATGGGGATATTTCGGCCGCGCGTTTTGATAGTTATCAACGATTGCGGGAAGAGCACGAGAATTTACTGGAAGAACCCTGGTAATTAGTAATCACTTGTGATTAAACTTATAGATAGTTATGGTAGAAGTTAAGCAAATGTCAGACCCTCCAAATTTAGTTAGGCCTCCGGAAAAACAGCCCGGCTGGTTTGATTTTGTTATGGCACGTTTGGGAGGCATTATTAGCTTAGTGGGAATCATTTCAGCGATGGGTTACCTTATTATCCCGCTAGCTATCACTGCAGACGGTAGTTGTACTTACCGTGGTGATATTGAAATTCATCCACCATTTCTACCCGTCTTTGAAAAAAATTGCCTTATGATGGGACCCCCAATTAGTCGAATTGATACGGTTCCAATTGAAGGGTATGGTGATCGTACGATTCAATATTTTGAAGGGGTGCTATTAATGGCTCCGCCTAATGGGAATTCTCAAGAAGTTGAGGTGTTTCCACTAGGAGTGCTTTCACAACCTGAAACTCAATCGGCCGATTTTCTTCCGGATACGTCTCAGTTTTTTGACTTTTTGGCAGAGACTGAGAATGATCAATTTTTAGGCGAACCTGTTACAAGCTTTATCCAAATGGGGGATCGATTTGTCATTTACTATGAAAATACCAGCCTGCGCTGGAATCCAAATAGTCAAACTGTTTCGCACCAAAGCCTCGGACGTGACCACCTTCTTAATAACAATCCTGAACTATTAGTTGAAGATGGCATCACACAGATTTTCATTCCCCAATTCCCAAACCGAACCAGCCCCATTAACACCTTGCCTGTAGCAGTACCGGCCGAAGATTACGCAGTTCATGTTTCAGTGAAATATCCAGTTCTTTATACAAATAACCAGCAGGTAGTTACCGTTGAAGTAATTAACCGTATTTCAAGCGAGCCAGTGATTGCTACTGATTTAGTTGTCACGGGATTTGCTCAATTTTCGGATTTGGAAAACACTGATGCGAATAGATTCGATTTAGAGTTGGAGCTTACAAACACTCCCGGAATTTATAAAGCAATAATCAATTTGCCTGATCATCCAAACGGAAATGCTGGGCGAGAAGTAATAATTGATGTTTCAGCCTTTCGTGTAAATTCTGAAAAAGTCTCTACTATCAAAAAATTTCAGACTTGGTGGTAACCGTTTTTACTAAATGTTCCCGTTAAATTAAGAAAATCAGCTTTTTTATATGTCATACATGACATATGGGACATTGCTAGAATCCCTGTAGTTCTCTATCCTGTAACTGATATCAAACCCTACACCTCATATTTTTCGTCTTGTGCCCAGAGAGGCGGTGGATAGGATTGCTCACCACACAGGTAATTTGCATATGGATATAGACAAAGGTTCACTTCTTAGGCTCCTGTGCCTTGACAAAGATTTACAGCGACACCAACTTTTTAAGAAAGCGCTTGAACCTACAAGTTATGCGATTCACCATATCGCGTCTAGCCAAGCTGTATTTGACCAATTAGACTCTAATTCGTTTGATTTGATTGCGGTTAGCCATGACCCTAATGGGATTGATGTATTTCAAATTATCGAAACGATTCAACAATCTCCTACCGCCCCATCCATTTTGATTTTAGTTGAGCCTGGAAATGAAGCTGTAGCAGCGAAAGCATTAGAAATAGGTGCCTCAAACTATATTGTATTTGACGAAAACGAAGCTTGGCTAACCATGCTGCCTATTGTGATTCGTCAAATGATGCGGCGTCATCAATTAGAGATTGAAAAAAGGGAGATGCTATTTGTTCTACAGGATCGTAACCGGGCCCTATCTTACTTAAATTTAGTAGGGGCTGATCTTACCTCTATTCTTGACTTAGATCAGGTTATGACACGGCTCATGCGCTATGCAATTGAGATTTTGGGGACTGAGGGAAGCTCGATTTGGCTCTGGACTGATGATGATCAGACTCATCTTGAATGCCATGCAGTTTCCCATCGAACAGCAACACCACCTCTTAAGGGCGTTCGAGTCGCGAGTGGAGAAGGGATTGTTGGCTGGGCCGGAAAAAATAATCGTAGCACTATTTTAAATCAGGTTAGTACAGACGATCGTTTTGCAAAGGATATCGACTCAAAGATAAATTTTAACACGCTGTCGTTGCTTGCTGTGCCTTTAAAAGTGCATGGCAATGTGTTTGGTGTTTTGGAGTTCGTGAATAAGTTAAAAGGGAACTTTGACGAACGTGACCAAAGCTTAGCTGAAACATTGGCTTATTCAGCGGCAACCGCAATTGAGAATGCACGGCTTGTTGAATCTTTACGCCAAAGTAAGTCGATTCTGCAAGAGCGTAACGCTGAATTAGATGCTTTTGGTCATACGGTTGCTCATGATTTGCAGAATATGTTGGCTCGTATTGTCGGCTTCAGTGAATATTTGCAACAAGAAATTGAGAGTTTTGACGGCAATGCGATTCCGCGTGAGACGGTGTCTCATTCGGCCGATATTATTGCGAAGGATAGTCGTAAAATGAGTGTTGTAATCGAAGCGCTCATGCTTTTGTCGGCGATAAGAGAAGCTGAAGTTGAAGTGGCGCCTATGAATACTCAATATCTCATCAATGAAACCCTTGAGAGACTTGATCATCGGGTCCGAGCAACAGAGGCAACGATTAGCTACCCAGACTCTTGGCCCGTTGCTTTAGCATTTGCACCGTGGGTTGAAGAGGTCTGGTACAACTATTTGGGGAATGCCCTTAAGTATGGGGGGAATCCACCTCAAATTGAGCTGGGGGCCACTCTTATCTCAAGTACAGGTGAGATTCAGTTTTGGATTAAAGATAATGGGCCGGGTGTGTCTGAAGCTTTAAAGCCTGAATTGTTTCGCCCTTTCACAGACTATGGGCGGAATAGAAAAATGGGGGCCGGTTTAGGCTTATCAATCGTTCAACGCATTATTAAACGGTTAGACGGGACTGTAGGGGTTGACAGTGAGCCAGGGCAGGGAAGCTGTTTTTGGTTTACGCTCCCTGCTTACATTGAGCCAACAACAGATTCAAGTAAAGAATCTGTTGTTGATCAAGAGAGCCATCTACTAACCAGCTAAAAGTGGGTAGACAATGTTAGCCGCAATAAGCAAGACAAACATTGCGGCCGCCAAGATAAAGATTCGTCTTAAATCCTTTAAGACATAGCTGTATTCTTCCCGTAATTCTTCAATTGATACATTTCGGATGCGTCCTCGGCGGCGACGACGGCCGGCTGAAGGCCCGGCTCCGGCCGTTTTGTCTGGCCGAAAACGCTTTTTGCGCATTTCTTCTCTAATTCTTTTTGTATCTTGAGATCGTTTTGTCATAGTTACCCGTTATTTAAAGTTTCTTTTAAATCAGCCTTTACAATTATACGCTTGTTGTCTATCAAATACGGATAGCAAGAGATTAAAGTTAGGCTGGCATGATCTGTGGGAGCCATTACTTCAACAGCTGTAGGTTCAACCACCTGAATATTATTAATGATATAAGTGTAGCTTTCGCGCCCCGATGAGACAATAACCTCGTCTCCGCTTTCAAGCTGATCTAAGTTTCTGAATATCTCACCATAAATGTCATTATGGGCTGATAGAACCATGTTGCCAGGGGTGCCAACAAGGGCTGTACCAATGCTGTGCCCAACCCCTTTCTTCAACTGCTCTTCTTCGTGGCCTTGAAAGATAGGAGCGTTGACACCAATCTTTGAAATAGCGATTTGACGTGGCTGCTCCGGAGCTGGTGTGGGTGCGACTGGAGGGACGTAGGCATCGACTAGTGGTAGTAGATGGTCGGGGATGCCGCCTGCTTCTTCGTGAACAATCGGCTGACCTTCGATTGGTGGTTGATGTCCTGTAGGCAGTAAAACTAAATCGATAACCGGTGGAAGGGTTGGTGTTGGTATACTGGGCACGCCAGCAATAGCAGCCTGCTGGACGTCAGCTATATCACTGTTTAATTGGCGGAGTGATCCCACAAGTGAAAAGACAATCCAAATAAACCCAACAGCGGCCGCAACTTCGACTAGTAGAAGCGATCGATTAAATAAGCCTCCCAAACGGCCGCCTTTTTGTGCCGGTTTGCCTGTTACTGTTTCAGCCCACCGTGTTTGTTCAGCAGAAGCTTCTGGCGAGGCAAATGAAGGTGATGCGTTTGATGGATTCCTAGTTTGAATAATCGGTGATTCTACAACCCGACCTTCATCTTTTAGTCGGGTTAGGCGATTTCTCCGCTCGATATATCGTTTGCGGTATAGCGCCTCTTCTAATTCCCGCTCCGTTAAATGATCGAGCTCGTTACGTTTCATCCGTGACATAACCATTATGGTAACAGAAAGCTTTAGCAAGCGAAGCGCATTCTTTAGAAATCGTAATGATTCAACAGCTCCCTTTTTTGTTAGAAGAGTAGTCTCATTATCTTTTAACCTATTGAATAATGAGGAGAAATCTAGGTTTTTAAAAGTGATTGGGCCAAGTGGTAGCCACTATATTAATAACTTATGAGTGTCAACTTTTCCGTAAGGATGAATGGATGATTTCTTTATAAGGATGATGACTGTAGGAGATTTACTTGATTACATAAAAGGAAAATCTATATTTGGCAGACTCTATCTGCAAACAGAGCAAACTCCCCTTAGCTTGTTTGTGACAATGTATAGATTGCCTAACTAACTTCGCTATGTCAGAAATTATTACAGGGTTTCATTTTGATAGAGGTGCCAGCATACAAGCTGTCGATTTTGGAGAAGTCTTAACTTTCACTCGGTCGAATGGGGACCGCCTATCAATTGCTGTTGTTGCCGACAGTGGAGAGACAAAAAACAGGCAGATAGCGCAAACTGCTGTGCATACATTGCTAACATACTTGCAGCAAGGTGCAGAGCCACAACTTAGTGACCTTTTAGCGCAGGGGGTGTTAGCTGCTAATCAGTCAATTTATGTTGATAAGGGCCACTCAGCACCCTCAGTTGAGAATTATGGTTGTTCACTAGCAGTAGCAGTTATTCAAAATGATGAAAAGCTTTTTATTGCCAATATAGGTAATTGTGGTGTCTTTTTTGTTCGGGACGGTAAATTTTCCCAATTAAGCCTTGATCATACATTTAAAAATATTTTTCCGATATTGAGCAAGATGGATTTTGAAACGGCTCAAAGTGATCCTGATGCTGAAAAACTTGTTTGGAGTCTGGGAAATACGGCCGAATTAGATGTGGATGTTGGATTCCATATCGGCCAGACGACTACTCAGAAGGGGTATGCACTTGCTCAGGCACGGGGTAAAAAAGGGCTCCCGCTGCAAAAGGGTGACTCAGTATTGGTATGCTCCGATGGGCTATTTAGGAACCATGGGGCGGCCTCGTCGACGCTTATCCGCCAAGATGAGATTATTCAGATTCTGACGACGCAAGAAGGTGACCGAGCTGCTCGAGGGCTGGTTTCCTTTGCCCTAGGGCGTGACGCGGCCGACAATGTTTCGGTTGCGATTTTACAGACGCCTGATCCTTCCCGTGCGATAAAGATTGTGAATCAGGCAAAAAGGATTCGCCAGCGTACAGCCTTGCTTTTTGGTGGACTTACCGTCTTAGTCCTGCTTTTTTATGTTGCTGCAATTGTGTTATTTCGCGACCGCTCTGCCATCGATTTAGTTACACAGCCTACCCGAGTTGAGTTAGCTGAAATTAGTAATAACAATCCAGACTCTTCTGAAGTTGGATCAGATCAAGCAACGTCTGACTCAAGTATTGCGATTTGGGCGACACAAACAGTGGCCGCGATCTTAACTGCAACTGAGGATGCCCGGCCGACTGAAACTCCAATTCCAACAACGACCCCACGTCCCACTTTGCAGCCGGGCCAAATTGGCGTATTCCGGCTTCAAGATCAAGAGGACGCGGTGCCAGCTTATGAAGATGAGCCCTTATTTGCTAGTCAAATGGCTGAAGCCCAAATCAATCATCAAGGGATCGATGGAGAAGATGCCAGTATCTATAGCCAACAGGCCAGCGAAATAGAATTCAGTCAAGTAGACGAAAAGGTTGAATTTAGGATTTTTGAGGAGAGCGATATCTTTATTGAAACGGGCCTTTATTCTGAAGGTGCTGAGGTTGAGGTTCGGGCAGAGGACGAGGATGTTTTATTTGCTGTTGCTGAACGGGTGGAGGGGGCTGGCGCATGCATGGGGGTTGAATTCTCTGAAGAGGAACAAAGTTTGATTGCTTATTGTTTTCGGGGTGATTGTAACTATCAAATCGGCCGCGAGGAGTCTGTTGAACTGTCCGCCGGCCGTAGTGCCTCGTTTGATCCTTCGGATTTAACTATTGAGCCAATTGTTAGATTGATCCCGCAAGCGGTCTCAGTTTCGTATCAAAGACTTTTGAGTCGTTTTCCCGGGGGCTATAAAGATATAAATATCTGTTTAGGCTCCTATTTGCCAGCTACACCAACGCCGACAGCCACTTCTACAATTTTTGCCCCTCCAGCCACAGGAGAACCAAGCAATCCAACCCAACGTGCGACGTCTACTCCGCGTAGTGCAACAAAATCCCCGACTGCTACGATCAGCCATACATCGACGCCAACAAAGGTCTCTACTGCGATTAGCACAAATACACCATTTGCTACTGCAACTAGAACGTTGCTGACAAAAACAGCTACGGTGATGTTGCCTACAAACACACCTCTTCCAACCAAAACTAAAACACCACTTTCCACTTCAACGCAGACACCACTACCGACGCACACACCTGTAACGCCAGCACCAACGAAAACAGCGACTTTGCCTCTGCCGACAATTACGCCGATACCAACGAAGACACCAACTCAAGTTCCCACAAAAACCCCTACGGTTGTACTTCCAACCAAAACGGCACTGCCCACGAAGACGCCACTCCCTACAAAAACGCCTTTGCCAACCGCTACACCAACCCGAATAATTATCGCCACAGTTCCTCTGCCAACGAAGACGCCATTGCCGACGAATACGCCTGTACCTATTGATACACCGACGCCTGTGATTATTGCGACTCTGTCACTGCCTACAAAAACGCCCGTTGTTATAAATACACCGACGCCTGTAATCGTTGTGACTCTTTTGCTTCCTACACCAACACCGTCACCTGTGGTGATCACCACCATTTCTTTGCCAACTGCGACACCCTTCCCAATAGTGGTCACAGTTCCATTATTGCCAACTGTTGAGCTACCCTGATGAGTCTAAACGCTAGCCGAATTAGATTCTGGGCTAATAGTGTAATTGACAGATTGTTTTTGGGGATTAGTCTACAGTAGCCTGCGCATTCCAAAATTATCCTTTTATGAGTAATAAAACTGTGAAACCTTTGTTTTTTCTAAACGGCCGCGGCCGAAAATTAGCCATTTCTTTTTTGCTGAGCACGATTCTGTTTTTATCGATTGTTCTTCAATTTCGACCGACGGCAGCAACTAACCAGATTATATTTTTCACCAATGTGGAGCTTTCTACACTAGGGCCGATTAGTGAAAGCAGTGCGGCTGATGAATCGGTCTATCCGGCCGGATTAAATGACGAAATGAAGCAGGAGGATGTGCGTGTCGCTGGGCTTGCAAATGGAACTCTCCTTCTTGGATGGGATATTGAAATAGAAGCTTTCCCCAGCAGTGTCCCGGCTGATGAAAGGGACCTGTTTGGTAAAATTTATAATGCTGACGGCACCACAATCACAAGTGATATTCAGCTATACGACTACGATTCGATCGGGCATGCGAATGACGTAGCTCTGACACCGACTAGCGACGGTGGCTTTTATGCGGTGTGGTTTAGAGACAAGCAAATTGCAGCTAGGAAGTTTAATAGCTCCGGAGTAGCCACAGGGCCAGCTCAAACCATTCTTACAGATACTGTGGGTACAAATGAGCCTGAAATGGTTGAGCTAACCAATGGCAACTTTATGCTTACTTATCGCCAATCGGTTGAGTTTGGACATTATGAAGTAGGCAGTCGGTTATATGACAGCACCTTAACTCCTGTTACAAGCATCATGAGTTCAAATGAAGTCTCTGTAACGTTTGTTATCAAACCCAACGTGGCACCACTCCGAAACGGTGGCAGCATCATTAGCTGGCCCGGCCGGAACAATTCGGGTGACACACATGTTTTTGCTCAACTGTTTGATGCGAGTGGAGCCAAAGTTGGCCCGAATAAGCAAGTGAGTGCATCACCCGTGCCTAATCAAGAAAGCGCTCAAATTGCGCCATTCTTAAGCGGTAATAGCGTGGTTGTTTATCAAACGAGTTCAAGCGATATCGCTGGCCGACTATTAAATCAGCTAGGAGAGCCTCTAATCGATGAATTTATTGTCAATAAAGTTCAGCTAAGTGGATTTCAACATAGGCCAGATGTTGTCGGCCTTAAAGACGGCTCATTTGTTGTCACTTGGGAATCATTTGGTGGAGAAGAGGGCCCGGCCGGGTCAGGGAGTGCGGCTATTTTGGCCGTTCAGCTTGACCAGACAGGGACGGCTTTATCGGAAGAGTTCGTTGTCAATCAATCTAAAGCCGGAGCACAAGAATGGCCCTATGTCTCAGCAATTGATGGGACTATTCCTGTTGTTGTATGGGAAGGGATTGAACAAATTGATACAAGTATGGATGGTGTCAACAGCAACGATAAGGATGCATTTATGCGTATTCTGAATCGAGAGCCGATGACAACCACTGCGTATTCGATTGGCGTAACCGATACCCTCACAAATGAACAAGTTACTCTGGTTGGCAGCGAAGAAATATTAACTGTGACTGTGCAGATTTCGGCCAACTATGATCAAGGGTTCGATAGCTTAAATGCGGCCGTTACCGGAACGATTAGTAGTAACTTTGATGCGCCTAGCGGGACTTTAACTTTAAGCGGCTCAAATGTAACGGCCGATTATGCGGCCGTGATCAAAACGATCTCATTCCAAACCAGCACCTCGGCTGACCCTGCGCCGCCCAGAACCGTGACGTGGTCGATTTTTGGCGCATCAGGGCTGCTAGACACGGCCGACATCGAGATTGTGATTAATCAAGCTGCCGCCACAGCTACCCCGGTTGTGTCAACTGAGACAGCAACCCCAATAGCCAGTGCCACTGCAACACCGGCCGCTACAGAAACTTCGATACCGACCGGGACTGCGACTTCTGTGCCGACTGTAACTTCAACCGCCACAGGCACACTTACAGCGACCCCGATCGTAACTGGAACCCAGACGGCAACTCCCGATGCCCCCACACTTCCACCCCCTGCTTCAACGAGCACTACGACCCCCATCCCATCTGCAACGCTGACTCCGTCGGGTACGGCAGAATCGAGTTCTGTACTTATTTATCTGCCGCTGGTTGTTAGGTAGTGAGAGTCGAATAACCACACCCCTATTTAGCTCTAAATTCATTCTTCCGCTGTGTTAGCGTCTAATAATTAAGATTGACTCACTCGTCACACTCAAACCAACGGCAACGACTATTTCGGTCCTGGTGGATTTGGTGAAATGCGCGGCAATCCGGTTTTAGTTCAATCGACCGCAGCTGCGAAAAATGGGGCAGATGCGGCCGAATTGTGGAAGCAGTCAGAAGGACTAACCGGAGCTAGCTACCTCAATTAAACCGGCTGACCGTTAAACAAAGCGGAGCCTACATGTTTGTTATCAGATGAGTTGAATGATTTATGATCTTGACGATTTATCCGTCGTATTCAGCCATCTTTTTTGCCAACTCTGTTAGCTTTGTCTGAGCCTTTTCATGGACCACGGCCGCTTCTTCACCCAGCATGATCTCGATGCCTTCATCAATCGTTTCAACCGCCCATAAGTGGAATTTTCCTTCTTCCACCGCTGCGACTACCTCATCGCGTAGCATCAGGTCAGCGACATTTGATGCCGGGATCATCGCCCCTTGCTCGCCCGTTAACCCCTGATCGAGACAAACCTCGTACCATCCTTCAACTTTGTGCGTGGCGCCTCCAATCGCTTGAACTTCCCCATATTGATTGACCGACCCGGTTACTGCGATGCTCTGATTAACCGGAATGTTGGTTAGGCTCGACAACAGTGCGTACAGTTCAGTCGACGAAGCACTATCGCCGTCAACACCACCATAATTTTGCTCAAACGTAATCTGTGCTGACAGTGAAAGTGGATGATCGGCCGCATATTGGCCGCCTAGATATCCTGTCAATATCATCACCCCTTTATTGTGGATGGCTCCTGCCATATTCACTTCACGATCAATAGCGACCACCCCTTTCTTGCCTACATAGGTTCTTACCGTCAATCTCGATGGATGGCCGAATGCGTAATCACCAACCTGTGATACGGCCAAGCCGTTAATCTGACCAACTTTTGCGCCAGTTGTGGTGAGTAGTTGTTTTTTATCGAGCACCCCTTCACGCATTCGATTTTCGATGCGATTTCGCATGTAGATACGGGTTTCAACCGCTTTGGTTACATCTGCGGCGACCACCTTTTTCTTCCCAGCTTTCTCTGCCCAATGGTCTGCCTCGCTCAACAAATCGGAAATATCGCCGAAACGCGTGCTTAACCTTTTTTGGTCGCTGGCCAAGCGTGAGCCGTATTCAATTATTTTACCGATGGCGCTGCGGTCAAACGGCTTGAGTTTTTTCTCATCGACACGGGCTGAAATAAACGTCGCATATTCCATCTCGTTTTCTTCGTTGCGTTCGATTGTTTGATCAAAATCAGCCATGACTTTAAATATCGCGTCAAAGTCTTCATCTAACCCTGCCAGCTGATAATAAAGCGCTGGTGGGCCAATCAAAATCACCTTGATATCGAGCGGGATAGATTGCGGATCAAGCGTACGGGTCGCGGCACCACCACGAATCGCCGGGTCGTCCGGCCGGACAGCGTTGCCGAGTAAGGCTCGTTTTAGCGCTTCATACGCCAGTGGGGCCGCAAACAGATCTCGTGCCCGCAAGACCAAATAGCCACCATTTGCCGCATGCAGTGCGCCTGCTCGTATGAGCGTAAAGTCTGTGACCACAGCGCCCCCCGACCGACCTTCATGCTCCACCCGGCCGAGCAAGCGTGGCAATGTTGGATCATACTCAACAATAACCGGTGCTTTTTTGCTCAATTTGTGATCAATAACCACATTAACTTGATAGCGCCTAAACCATGCAGGCGGCATCTGCGCTGCCCCCTCTGGGGTTGCTGCTTGGCGGAATAGATTTATATTTTTTAAAATATCTTCACGCAGCTGCTGGAAATAATCTTTTAAGACAGTTTGTTTTTCAAATTGACCAGCGACTTCAGTTATCGCGACATCGACGACAGATGCACCAACCCGTTGAACCAGCTGTTCCATTCGATCTTGGGCTGAGTTTTCAATCGCTCGAGCTTGGTACATTACGGCCGCTAATTCTTTTTCAAGCTTATTTTGTAAGATACGCCAGGACTCTTTTTCTTCATCGGGCAGCGCATTAAACTTTTCTGCATCGAGCGGTTCGCCCTCTTTTGTTGGCAATATGCGGAATCCTTCCGGGGTCTGGATGAGAGCCGCACCTTGTGAGTTTGCCTGTCGCTGGAAAACATTCATTAGTTGTTGGCGTTCAGCTTCAAGCTGTTGGCGCATCGCCAAGGCTTCATCCCGGAATTGCTGGTTATCAAATGCTCGTGACAGCTCTTGGCGCAAGCGGCTGATGCACTCCTCTAAACTATCGCGTAAACGGCACCCTTCTCCGGCCGGAAGCTCTAGTGCTAGTGGCGAGTGGGGCGATTGGAAATTGTTAACATAGATCCAGTCGTTTGGCACCGGCTGGTTTTCAACCCGCCCTTCGATAAACTTTTTGATGGTTGTTGTGCGACCTGTGCCAGACTCCCCTAAAACATAAATGTTGTAGCCGGGACTTTGCATTTCAATCCCAAATTCAATCGCCATAACCCCACGGGGTTGCCCGATAATTGTTGTACACGGTTCAATATCTTTAGTCGATTTAAACTTTAGCTTTGGAGAGTCAAATTTGCGCCGGAGCTGGGTTGTTTTTAGTTTTGCCATCGTCGTGCCTCACAATATGATGATTTTTTCGAGTCGTTCAACTACATTGAAAGTATACTAGCGAAACAATGTCAAATCGAAAAACGCCAAGAGGCAGTTGCCTCTCAAATCTTATCGGCCTTTCATTGATAGGCGGGATAGTGATCGCACTATTAATGTTTGGCCTGTCGGTGAGAGACTTAATCACAGGTGCCGGTGATGAACCACAAACAGAGGCCTCCTTTTTGGCAACACCCACACTTCGGCCGACGGATGCTCCGACCGAATTTCCAACACAAATTCCAGCTGAGACGCCAATCATAGTGGAGCCTACTGATCTGCCAACAACGCAACCTGAGCCAGAACCGACTGAGATAAACGCTGGCCCTTCCGATACAGGTTGGATCACAGTGCAAGCAGGCTTAGAAACACGCGACTTACCACTTCTTGATCCAGAAACAGGCGTTGTTCGTGAGCGTTTGACAATCATTCGGCTTGATCCGGCGCAATTTCGATTTGACGTGGGATACACCCCCGGTAATCCAAAAACAATCGATGCGTGGCAGCGCGATAGCGGGGCACTTTTGGTGCTGAATGCAGGTTATTTCACGGCCGAATATGCCGCTACCGGCCTAACGATTGCCCAAGGCGATTCTTCTGGCTCAAGCTATGGTCCTTTTGCTGGGATGGTGACGATAAACGGCGATGCCCCTGCCCCGAATTTAGACGTGCGCTGGCTAAGGCAAACACCATACTCCACGGCCGAAAATTTGTGGGGAGCCTTTCAAGCATTTCCGATTTTGGTGCACAGTGGCGGCACAGCCGCATTCCCTGCATCTAGCGACAACGGTGATCAGGCCCAGCGGACGGTGATCGGCAAAGACAAAAGCGGCCGGGTGCTTATCCTTGTAACCCGCCGAAGCTGGTTTACCCTGAGCGAAATGAGCAGCTGGTTGGCTCAATCTGATTTAGACCTACAAATTGCGGTTAATCTTGATGGGGGCCCCTCAACCGGATTAATTTTGAATCATCCTAACCAGCAGATTCAAGTATTGCCATTCTCACCCTTGCCCACCGTATTGTTGATGTATGAATAGTTTATAATGACCTAAGGTTTTTCATGTTTCAACTTGAAAGCTCAGATATCAAGTTTGTTTTCTTGAGGGAAAAATGTCCATAAGAAGATTAATTACGACGGCAATGTTCATAGGGGTTCTATTACTCCTGATAGGTTGCAGTACTTTTTCAGAAGAATTTCTTGGTAGAGGCTATTTGGGAGATACTCCATGTAACTTCCCTTGTTGGCAAGGAATTACACCAAACGAAACAAATAAGGAGGAGCTAGAAAAAATCTTAAATGACTCAAGTATCTTTTATATTGACACTCTTGAACTCCATGATGTGTCAATTAGTTCCCAAACTAAAAACCCTGTAGATCCCAAGCAAGAAAGCGTTATTTACGCTATTGAACATATTTCCAGTAACCGAGTTGCGATTACTATGGTTAATAATGTTGTAGAAGTTATTAATTTAAATATTCACCACAAGCTCTTGCTTGAAGATGCATTAGGGCTATTTGAATCAACAGGCTACATAAGCGTCGATAACGAAACGCATGGACCACGACCCTGCTACCAGGTATTTATTATGTATCCGCAAACTTCAGCAAGAATTGTCGCAAGTGGCTGTGGCCCACGTTTTGGCCGCAGCAATTATAAGATACATTTTAGCCCAACTGGAGAATCGATCGCGTATATCCATGATCAAATGCAGGTTGAAACCATCATACTATCAACTTCAAAATCTGACTTAGAAACATACCTCCTTGATTTTGGTAGATCACCGAATACCGTACTTGAAATACTTAAATGGTATGAAGAATGGACGGGGTTTGGATATTACCCGATGCACTAATTCGAAATTTCCAACCTAATAAAGAAACCTAAGTGAAACTAAAATGGGGCTAGAGATTGATGGTTGGTCATTTGCTCGCCTTATTTGACGAAAGCTGTCAAATCAAATACATTTCCGTTACCGGTAACGGAACTCAAGGACTGAACGCTTTGAGTGAGGAAAAACATGACATTATTTGATCCCACAGAACATCCACACAGACGATTTAACCCCTTGAAAGGCTCTTGGGTTTTGGTTTCACCCCATCGAACCAAACGGCCGTGGCAGGGGCAGGTTGAAAAACCGGCCGCACTTAACCTGCCTGAGTACGACCCCAAATGTTATTTGTGTCCTGGCAATAGCCGCTCTGGTGGTGTGCAAAATCCAGATTACGATTCTACGTTTGTGTTTACCAACGATTTTGCTGCGCTGCTCACTGACTCCCCCGATACACCTGAACCAGAGCATCCGCTGCTGATGTCGTCTGGCGTACAGGGTACCAGCCGCGTTATCTGCTTTTCACCCCGACATGATTTGACTCCGGCCGAAATGTCTCAGGCTGAACTGCGTACCGTTGTTGACTTATGGCACGACCAGCTCGTTGATTTAGGTACAGAGCATACGTGGGTGCAGCTGTTTGAAAATCGGGGCGCAATGATGGGATCATCTAACCCGCATCCGCACGGGCAAGTCTGGGCGATGACCACACTGCCAGAAGAAGCGCATACAGAGAACCGGACCCAGCAAGAATATTTTGAAACGCATGGTCGGCCGATGCTCGTCGATTACGTTAATCTTGAACTTGAAAAGCAAGAGCGTATCGTTGTGGAAAATAAGCATTGGGTCGTTGTCGTGCCGTATTGGGCCCTATGGCCGTTCGAAACGCTTGTGTTGCCCAAGCGGCCTGTGCAGCGGATGACCGACCTGACCGAAGGCGAAAAAGATAGCCTTGCAGACATCACCAAACAGCTTCTGGTCAAATATGACAATCTGTTTGAAACATCGTTTCCGTATTCGATGGGATGGCACAACGCCCCAACCGGCCGTTACTTAAATCTTGACACGAGCCATTGGCAACTGCACGCTCACTACTATCCCCCTTTGCTTCGTTCGGCAACCGTGCGAAAATTCCTTGTCGGCTTTGAAATGCTGGGTGAAGCTCAGCGTGACTTAACGGCCGAACAGGCAGCGAAACGTCTGCGTGAACTTCCAAACATCCACTACTTAACAAACAACTTATAACGGTATACTGACCGTCAAAGAAAGTTGATTCCTAGTGGAAATCAACTAAGTCAATCCACCCACTAATCGCGACCAACTCATGAATCTTAAAGATCTGATCAAACAAAAATTTCAAGAAAAATATGGCGAAGCACCCGCCTTTGTTATCCGTGCCCCTGGCCGAGTCAACTTAATTGGTGAACATACTGACTATAACGATGGCTTTGTGATGCCGATGGCGATTAACCGAGCGGTTTGGCTAGCCATTCGGCCGCGTGAAGATGGCCTTGTGCATGTCAAATCACTCGAAATGGATGACCCTGCCGAGTTTGAAATCGCTAATTTAGGCGAACCGGGTGAAGGTTGGGGAGAATATTTAAAAGGGGTTACTTGGGCTTTGCTTGAAGATGGCTTTGATCTCTCTGGGTGGGAAGGGATTGTGACGAGCAATGTTCCGGTCGGGGCGGGGCTTTCGTCTTCGGCCGCCCTTGAGATGGCAACCGCTATGGCATTCATGGCCTTGTCAAATACAGAGTGGGACGCACCTAGGATGGCTAAAGTTGGTCAGCGAGCTGAAAACGATTGGGTGGGTGCCAACACCGGCATCATGGATCAGATGATTTCAGCCAGCGGTGCGGCCGACCACGCCCTAATGATCGACTGCCGCGATCTATCAACTCAATTGGTGCCATTGCCAGAAAAAACAGCGATTGTCATTCTCGATACGATGTCTCGACATACCCATACCGGCTCAGGCTACAACGACCGCCGTAAAGAGTGTGAAGAAGCGGCTCGCCACTATGGTGTTAGCCATCTGCGTGATTTAACCAATGTCGGACTGCAAAAAGGGGCAGAAGGCTTAGGCCGTATCCCACTGCGTCGGGCAACGCACGTTATCAGCGAAAACGACCGAGTTTTGCAAGCAGTTAAAGCGATGCGGGCTGGTGATGCGCATTTGATGGGATTATTTATGAACGCCAGTCACGACAGCCTGCGCGACAACTTTGAAGTAACCAATCGTGATCTTGATTTGATGGCGGCCTTGGCTCAAGAATCAACCGGATGTTACGGTGCACGTATGACTGGCGGTGGGTTTGGCGGCTGTGTTGTGGCCCTCGTTCGTGAAGATCGTGCTGAAGTTTTTGCCCTTGAAATCGCTAGGGACTATTTTGCAGTCACTGATTTACAACCAGACATCTATATCTGTAAAGCAACGGCCGGTGCAGCCATTGTTGAAAAATAAATAAGAACAAGTTCAAAACAACAGTTTATAGAAAGCAAAACGGATTGGCATGCCAATCCGTTTTGCTTTCTAGGGTCCAAGACCGAATCGCGTAACATTCCTTGATCTTATGTCAATAATTGAATATATTGGGTGCTTGGTTTTGATCAAGGTCCCGGCTCGATATTTATATTTAGGAGAGCGAGTTAATTTTGAGGAAAAAAGAATCATCCCGCATTCAACTTAATCTATCAACTATAAAAGAGGCTTTGAATTTGCCATCGGTTTATCTGCTTCTTGCCTTATCCGCTCTGATGGCAATTGCAGGCTGTAACTCAAACCCACCAAAGGTTGTGGCTGAAATCCCAACGTTGGCCGTTGCCATTGCGACTCCTTTGCCAGACACACCGACACCAACGCCCGATAATAGTTTGCCTCCAACCTTCACCCCAGAATCACAGACTATCATCACCCCAACCCCCGTTGGAGAATTTGTGGTGACACCCAAGCCGACCAATACCCCTTTCCCAACTCCGGTTCCAACTAAGACGCGGACACCGTTCCCAACAAAAACACCTTTCCCAACCAACACACCGCCGCCAACTTTGGTTCCGACCCAAGTGCCAACATCTATTGTGCCAACAACGGTTGCTTCAATTCCATCTGGCACGAATCTGCTGTTCAACCCGTCTTTTGAGATGGGCTTCACCAATCCGAATGGGGTGATTGAACTGCAGATTCCTGACTTGTGGAACTTTGAATATGATATCGGTTACAACCCGCTTGACCCTGAAGATTGGAATCGATGGGTCCGGCCGGAGGTTCGTGTGCTGTCAAAAGCTGACATTCCGTCACACGAGCACAACGATTTTTTTGTTGATAGCAATCAGACGGTCAAAATCTTCAAAGGATACGGTTCTGTAAGCTATAGGCTGACCCAAAATCTTAAACTTGACCCCGGCCGCTACCAGTTCACTATCCATGTTTTCCCCGATATGGTTGACGACTATTTAACCAGTGGAAAAGTTTATGCTGATGATTACCGTGCGGCCGAAATCAGCTTTTTAGTCAATGGGGTTCAAAGCGATTGGCGATTTGTTCCAATTGGGCAAAAGAACCGGTACGGGCATGTGTTTGAGGTTAATTCAACCCAAACGGTGCAGATTGGGCTAGCCGCACGCGGCCGGTGGGCGCATGAAAACAATGGTTGGTTTGTGGACGGCTTTTCCCTTGTTCAGATAGACGATTAAACGCGAGACGTCAGATGTTGGTTGAGAATTGACCAACATCTGCTACCTAAATCCCATGTCGGCATTTACGACTACGGCCGCGCATACGGCATAAAGAGCCGCTCCCACTCATCCAACGCATACCGGTCCGTCATCCCAGCAATATAATCACAAATCACCATCTCTTTTGAAAGGTCAGCCAGCCGCTCTTGTGTTTTGGCGGGTAACATCGATGGCTCTTTAAGATAGGCGTTAAAGATATCGGTGATGAAGTTTCGAGCCTTCGTCTGCATCCGCATCAGTCGATAGTGACGATACATTTTTGTCAGTAAAAAGCGTTTGAGCGCCTTGATTTCAGCTCCCATCGGTTCTGAATAGCTAACGATATTACTATCGTGCCGCTGCACCCCGTCCGGGGAGTTTATCCCAGCGTTTGACAGCTGTTCGTCGGTGTATGTAATTAGATCGTTGACTGAGATGCCGACGAGTTCACGAATCATTTCATGGCGCAACATTTCAGTAAATGGCCCAGACTCCCATCCTATGTTTTTGCGCAGCCGTTGCCAAATGGCCAGCTCATTTAGTTCTTCGGGAGTAAAAAAGCCTGCCCGAATCCCATCGTCTAAGTCATGCGCGTTGTAGGCGGCTTCATCTGCTAAGTTCGCGATTTGAGCCTCCAGCGACGCACGTCGGCCGGGAGCGTATTCATGTTCTTGGCTATGGTCATAATCGGTTTCATGCTTAATCATCCCTTCGCGCGTTTCGTAGGTTAGGTTTAGCCCGGCAAAGCTAGGGTAGCGTTCTTCGAGCTCGGTTACGACTCGATAGCTCTGATGGTTATGGTTAAAGCCACCATGTTCTGCCATCAGTTCATCAAGCACCCACTCTCCAGCATGCCCAAAAGGAGAATGGCCTAAATCATGAGCCAAACAAATCGCTTCGGTTAAATCTTGATTGGCACCTAAACCACGAGCCACCGACTTACCGATTTGAGCCACTTCAAGGGTGTGGGTTAAGCGGGTGCGGTAGTGGTCACCTTCATAGAAGATAAACACTTGGGTTTTGTACTCAAGGCGTCGAAATGCTCGGGTATGGATGATGCGGTCACGGTCTCGTTGAAAGGCGGTACGAGTCTCCGATTCTGTTTCGGCATGGACGCGTCCGGCCGATTCTGAGCTTTTCAGGGCATAGGGAGCTAAATGGTTTTTTTCTAATTCTTCTAGCTGCTGGCGCTTTACTAACATTTTGAAACTCCTGCTATTTAACAAAGCTAAAAGGCACAATTATTCGCAGTGGCTCAACATCTTGTCTATGTCTTCCTCTTTGAAATCGGCCGATCTTATGATAGCATGAACGTTACATAAAATTTTTAGTTACCATCTCAATGTTTACTTGAAGCAACCGGTAAAAATTGGTTTGGACCAACAGATTATTCGTTATGCTTGGTAAATTATTTCGTCAAAAAAGCACGCGCGGCCCGTTGTTAGGGATTATTGTCGCTACCGTATTTATCGCTATTGCAGCGAGCCTGTTGGTGAGCCTGCGCGAGCAAAACGGGGATGCGGAAGCCGGACAAGATGTAATAAGCGTGCCAAATGTGGTTGATCAGGTTGCAGAGCGTGACATTTTTAACAAGATTGTTGAAGGTCAAACTATTCAAATTAATGCATCTTCCCAGAATGAGCGGATGCGAATTGTTGTAGCTGCACCCCCAACGGCCGTACCTTCGCCCGTTGAAATAGTGGTTGCCGATGATACGGCCGCCAAGCCAGAAGTGCAGTTGACCTCCACACCCGCGCCTGCTCCGCAAAACCCTGATGTGATTCAGGTTGATCCAACACTTACGGTTCAATTTAATTCAAATCCACAGGTGATACCACCGACATTTACTCCCATCCCGGTTGTTGTGAACCCCAATGTCAGTGCCGACCTCAATAATATTATTGCCAGGGTTAACCACACGGTTTCGGCCGGAGAAACGATTTTTAGTCTGGCGACACGCTATAACAGCTCAGTGACAATGATGTCAGAAGCAGGCATTTCAGAAGTTGATATGTTCCCAGGCAATGTGATTGTCATTCCATACGCCAATAATGCGGCCTGTAGTTCTCAGCGAGCCTATCCGATTAAAGAAGGAGATACGCTATTTCGGATCGGAGTGAACAACGGCACGACGGCCGTCATTTTACAGCAGATCAATGGGATCGATGCGAACTATTCAATTGATGCGGGTAGTGCGATCTGTTTGCCGTAGACTTTTATTAGGCACCCCTCTTTAGCAATAAATTCATTTGAACAAAGCAAAACAGCCGCCCAAGAGGCGGCTGTTTGTTTTCTGGTTAATCTATTTGCCGAATAAAGAATAATAATTCGGTGAAATTCAGCTAATTCGTTATCAATAAGCCTTAAGTGAAACGGAGTTTGCTTAAAAAATAAAGGGGATTGCAATTAGGATAATGGCGAATAAAGCATAGCTGATTGCTGAAATTACTTTGTTTTCAGTCTGATCGTTGTTTTGGTTGAACATGAATTTTCTCCTAGCAGTTTGTTTTAATTTAGAACAAAAAAAATTGGACGATAAAAAATGTAGCTGTAAATATAGTAGCGAGTGCGGCAGTTAGTTTTAGGAACCGGCCGCGTCCTTGTTTTATTGCATTTGAGGTGCTTGCTGAAGAGAACTTTGATTCGTATTCGTTGTGAAGTGACCGGCTAATGATGGTGTTGGTATCTGAATAATTCATGATTTTGTCTCCTAATCTTGTCGTTTTGACTTGAGGGTTTTTCAAAAAATCATTCAGCCTGTTTTGGAAAGGAATGTGTTGTTGAAGCTGAATTAACCTAAGTGTAGGAGGCAGGCGTTTCCATTTCGTTTCCAGAATTTGTGGGCTTCAAAATGTAGGTTGGCACGGCATGCAGGCGCTCATTTAAACGGGCGTTAAGACAGTTAGAACGCCCTAAACAAAACAAATCTCAAAATAGAATTATTTGCGAAACAAATAGAATCCAAACCCCATCGTTTCACGCCCCCAGCGCAAATACCCATCCCGCCAAGCACGAATGCCCTGTAGCCGTTCCTCATCGGCCGCATGTTCCCGTTCCGCCCGTAGCCAATGGGACCCTTCAAAATGATCCCATTCATCATCATTGCTAACGGCCGTATACAGCGGAATTAGCCCACGCCGTTCCGCAAACCATACATTTTCAGCATGCGTGTGATAAATGCCCGGCGTATCCCCCAACAGATCAAGATACCCCTGAGCCGGCGGTTGCTTCCAATATCCTTCGCCGATAAGCAGTTGCCCACCCGGCTTTACTAACCTTGAAAGCTGATCAAGTGCTTTCGGATACGCTTGCTCCCCGATCCCAAATGCATGGGTTGAGCCGATGCAGATCGCCAAATCGAACGAGTTTTCTGCAAACGTTTGCTCCTGCATATCGGCCGTTCTAAATTCAATCGAAACATTTTCAGCCAAACGTGCGGCCGCTTTTTCTTGGGCTTCACCAATCAACTTCGATTTAATATCGATGCCAACGCCGGCCGCACCGGTTGCATCAACCAATCGGATCAAGAACTCGCCGGTGCCACAGCCGACATCTAGCACACGATCGACGGCCGAACAATCGAGTACATCAATCAAATGATCCGCTTTTTCAAAACTTAGGGGGCTATTGAACAACATATCTTCGTCAATCCTATTGAACTATAAATTCTTGATACCAACGGGCAAACATATCTAAATGATCGACTCGCCACACATCCCAAACTTGCGTGATGTAAGCTTGCAGCTGCTCTGCACGGGTTTCTGGTGTTGGTTGCTGAGCGATATCACCGATTGTTAGACAACCGCTTTGATCAGGCGGTGTTAGCCAACTGTACCGGCGGTGCTTTTGGCCATCTTTGTCAAAGGTGGCCCACTGACGCATCCAAATAGCCTTTTCAGGGGAGAGTGACATGCCCAGCTCGAACAAACAATACAGCGGCAACCCATGCACCGCCACAGATTGGATCGCTTGTGGATTCGGCACGCCGTGGTGTTGTACACAATAGGCATCGATAAAAAAATGATTGAGTGGGGCAGGGGCGATTGGTGGCTCACCGCCATTGTGCATATTGGCAAACAGGTTCCAACAGCTTGCAGACCCGCCCATGTAGCGATGCGTTGGTGAGTCATCTTCGAGCTTTGGTAATTGCACAAAACAATCTGAGCAGGTCTCCAAGTGAATTTGCTGATTCATAATCTACTCCAGTAAAAATCGCCGGATGTGGTTCAGCAATTGTTCCGGCCGTTCTTCTATCACCAGATGGCCTGATTCGGGAATAACATGAAACTGCGAGTTTGGGATCATCGCATGGAGCTGTTCCCCTTTTTCAACAGGTATCCACGTGTCTTCTTCCCCCCACAGAATCAAAGTCGGCCGAATGATCTTGCCATAGTGCTGTTGCGCTTCATCTGTAAAAGCTGAATCAGCCTGTGCAATTTGCCGATAAAAAGCCGCTTTGCCATCACCTGAACTCCATGGTTTAACGATCTGATCAAGCGTTTCAGGGTCAAGCGGCTGATAGGCGGCCGTTTGCACATAAGCTCGTACAATCGCATCTTGAATATAGTCTGGCACCCCGGCAAACGCCGCTTCATGCTGCTGAACGTGCTTGAAAAATGATGATCCCCATGGGGAAACCGCGACCGGGTCGATTAAAACAATCTTGCTGAAATTTCGACCGTTTAGCAGATGGGTGCGCAAAACGGTGGCGCCACCAAAATCGTGGCCGATGACCAGAGGATTGTCGAGCTGCCAATGATCAAGCAGGGCGGCCAGTAGACGATTTTGAATGCCGAGTGACACGTCTCCGGCCGTTTGGTCAGATTGACCGTAGCCGATTAAATCATAAAAGTAGACGCTGTAATCGGCCGCCAACCCATCAATTAAATGGCGCATGTTAAATGCTGACCACGGGGTTCCATGCACAACTACAACCGGTGGGCCTGAGCCAACGTTGTCCCAGCGGACCGGCCGGCCGTTAAATTGAAACGTTTGATTGAGATTCCAGGGTGTCATATTTTTTGCACTTAAGTGGTCGAATGTTCCAGGTGGCTCGCATTATACTTTCCGATAGCTCTCTAAAACACTTTAATCTTGAGGAAAAATGAAAAACACACTTTTATATTTAGGCACCGTGCTTACTCTTATCGGCTTTGTCGGCCGACTGTATGCCGCCAATTACTCTTATGTCGATGCAGATAATATTTTGCGTGACAGTGTATGGCTTCCAATTGGCTCGTTTATGTTTATTGCAGGGGTGCTTTTGCTGCTTTGTGTTGCAATACAAAGAGCAATAAGGGCGATTCGTACCGATTAGTTTACGGAGAAAAAGCGGTTACCGCTTAGCTGCCTGTGGGCCAATTCACGATTGGCCTTTAAACGCAGTGGCAATCACCAGCGGACCGTCTCGGCCGCCTGCGCCATTTCTCTGATCAGATCGTAGTCAGCGTCACTGACCGGTGCGATTTGCTCAATTTGCCCGTCTGCCAAAATCTGACGCCCGGCCACAGTTGTGTGCATGTGCCAAAAAACTTGGCGAATCGTATTCCGCAGTAGTGCGGGTACATTTCTGTTAATCACCCACGGTGGAATCGGACTGGGGCCAAGCACTTCAATGACACGTAGATTATCTTTGAGTTGGGGCTGATCTTCGTAAGCCAGCTCTAGCACTGTGCTGTCAATCGCGGCCGCTTCGATCTCTCCATCCAGCACCAAGTCAATCGCATTTAGATGGGACCCCGCCTCAAGCACCCGATTAAAGTAGCAGTTTGTTTCACCCAGCTGAGCCAAATGGTAGCGGGTAATGTTGTAGCCAGACTGTGAATTCGGCTCGTTAAAAGCCCAACGCGTCCCACGTAAATCGCCAAAACTTTGGAACCGACTGTCACGACGCACGACCACATCTGAATAGTAAACCGGCCGATGTTGATAACGGGCATGCTGCATGACAGGTGCCCCGATCAGTTCAAAGCGGCCTGGATAGTCGGCCGCTTTTTTGACATACGGCAGGCCGCAAATCCAGCCGATATCCGCTTCCCCTTCGTTGAACATCTTGTCCCGCTCTTGCCAAGGAACATCGTTGATAAACTGAACATCGATGCCTAATTGGCCAGCCAGATAATGGCTGATTTGACGGCAAGATTCGGCCGCATTTTGTGATTGGATTGAAATAACTTTAAGTGTTTGCATCATGAACCTTGCCGATAATGATAGCCAGAAACCGAAACTACTTACCCGATGTAACACTCTTATAATCTTTGAATCATCGCCGTTTTTATCCCGTTCGTTCCCCCTTAATCAATACCGATGTTTGGATTGATTGCTCTTTTAAATGCAAAAACTGTTTGCGTTCTTCGTCTTGTAGAAATGCTTGGAAGTCAGACTCGCTTTTGAATGATACGAGATGGATTTCATGCGGTGTTTCTATCGATGATTCGATGATCGTTTCCGCATTCGGCCGGATGCGCAGCACAAGCTCGCCGTTGTATTTTGAAATGATCGGGATCGCAAGAGATTCAAACTGGTTAAAAACATCTTCTTGCCCCGGCCGGATATAAATGAGTTGGGTTAAGGTAATCATTATTCAAGCGTATCTATGCAAAACATAAGCGCAAGCGACAAAAAAGGGCTTCTGCATAGAACAATGCTTGAAAATAAGTACACATCCTATATGTTGAGCGTATGATCTATAACGATGAAGAACTTACGACTCTTAGGCTGGATTGGATTTTGCGGATTGTACCTATCGGCATGCCAGCAGGTTACCCCGGCCGACCTGCCTGTTAGCCAGCCGATAGCCGTCCCAACAAAGGCGACCCAAGTTGAGGTTGCTCAAGCTGATGTAGCTCCGGTCAAGGTGACAGAATCTGAAGCGATTTTGCCCGCCACAACTGATATTCCGCCGACTCAGCCCCCGATTGAGCCAACACCCACCGTTATGAGTACCCCCACATCTGAACCGACTTTTACCCCAACGGCTGAGCCGACTTCTGAACCCACGGCACAACCTCTTCCAGGTAGCGAACTATTTACATTTACGGCCGGTGAGCCGGGCTGGTACACGGTGGATGACAATGTGATGGGGGGCGTTTCAAGCAGCACCGTTGCGATTGCCGAGTCAAGCCAACTCTATTTTTCTGGGGATATGTCGCTTGAAAATAACGGCGGCTTTTCTTCTGTGCGCTCAGACTGGCAAATAAATGACTTAACCGGCTTTGATGGGGTTCTGCTCCGTGTTAAGGGAGATGGCAAAGTGTATCGGTTACGTATTCGGACAGATTCGGTCGGGCGTTCAATCTCGTACAATGCTTTGTTTAAAACAACGGCCGAAACTTGGACAACGGTGTTTGTCCCGTTTGCGGAGATGGTGCCAACCTATAGAGGGTTTATCATGGATGTAGGTCCGCTTGATCCGGCCACAATCGGGTCGTTTGGATTTATGCTTAGTGATAAGCAGCCTGGGGAATTTGAACTAACTGTTGATTGGATGCGGGCTGTTTCGGCCGGCGATATACAGATCTTTGCTGACCCGCTTGGTGGGTGATGGCTAGTGGCGCGGTGACCAAGCGGCCGATTGTGAATCGTAAACCATCGATGAGCCTGTGGTTTGATAGCCAAACCAGACGATAAATCGGCCGTCTTCTTCAATTTGATAACAGGGGCACTGCTCATCAGCTGGTAAGCCAAGCTTCTTTTTTATCTCATTCGATTCTAGCTCGGTCGGCAAACGGTTTTGGTCTAACCTAAACTGTTCAATCGCATTGATGAGCTGCCAGCTTTGTTGAAACTCAGTGCGATAAAGCCATTGGTCGGCCGATGGGCTCCATAAAAGCCACCCTAAAGCAAATAATAATACTGCTCCAATCAAACTAACGAAAAGTTTCTGTTTCATCATTCCGATACTCGTGAGTTAGTGCAAGTTACAGGACTTGTTTTGAAGGTCGACAGGCTTGATTCAACCAGTTGCTACTAACAACTTCTTTTAATCGTACTTTTTAAAATATCGTTGGTGTCTATTCTTTGTAAAAGTACGCTTCCCACCAGACAATATTGACAATATAAACAAGAGGACCGTTATTCCACCCAAGATCAAAATACTTTCTCGATCGCTTTCCCAAAATTCTAAAAAGGCTGCGCGTTGAGTCGACCCATCAACGATTGTGAATGTCTGTATGTTTAAGAATGCAAAGACACCAAGCGCTATGAATGCGATAACACCAAGCAGCACCATGATCATTCTTAATCGAGCATTAGTCTTGATTTTGAAAAGCAATGTATCAATGAAGTTCAGCATAATAAATTAGTTTGTCTCCAAATTATGTTACCAGCTGCCGCTTGCGCCACCGCCCGATGAGCTACCGCCCGATGAGCTACCGCCGCTAGAGCTCGAGCTGCTGGAGCTGCTACTGTTCGACCAGTTGCTGGAGCTGCTTGTACTCCCCCAATCATCGTCGTCATATCCTGAGCCTGACGTATTAAAGCCCAACTCTTTCGCAATCTTGCTCCAGACAATTGTGCCAACAATCAGAAAAATGATAAGAAATACTGTTCCCCAATCGATATTGCTTTCTGATCGACTTGATACCACTTGTTCAGGTTGCAGTTTCAGCCTGGAAGAATCGATGTCTGCTGGCCATCTGCCTGTTAATTTCGATATGATCGCTCCGGTCGCGCGGGCAATCCCTTCGCTATACTGTTCCTGTCGAAAATGGGGTAAAAGATGTTCCCGAACCACTTCCTCCATATTTCGATTTTGTGAGTTGCCATAGCCGGTCCCAACCTCGATACGTACATCACGATCTTCAACCGCAACCAAAAGCAAGATGCCATCGTTTTTAACCGGATCACCAATCCCCCAATCATTGAAAACCCCTGTAGCAAAGGACTCGATGCTAAATTAGGGAACATCATAATCGCTAATCGAATTGACCGTTAATATCTCAACCTGAATCCCTTGTTTAGCGCGTAAATCTCTTAAATGCGCTAAGATTTTGGCCTCATCGGATGGTTTGATGACTTCTGCATAATCATTGATATTTCTGTATTGGGGTTGGGGGAAGCCATTCTGCGCAACGGCCGTGGTTGGAAAAACCATCGAGCTGACTGCAAATGCGCCAAATAAGCAACACAAAAATAAGTGCCATATTTTAGGGAACTTGCCTTCTTCTATCAGTTTTATTCGGTTTGCCACGTTTTTTCTCGCTGGGGTAGACGGCTGAAAACCGGGGGGGATTTTCTTAGCCCGTATCACGTTAGATCATCACATCGAACTATTTACGTATACGGGCTGACAGGCTTTTAAGTTTCATATTGTTCTGCTATTTTGCCCATTTTTCGCTTAAGCGTGCCATCGCTTTTTGCCCAGCCGGTTTGCGTATGGGCAAATATAAAACCCAAAATCTGACCCATAGATAGAGTGAGAGATCGAAGCGAGCAAGGCGTTCTATGTGGGTTCCGGCCGAGGTTGGCTTAAAGGTAAACGTATGGGTAAATTCCCCAGTGGCATCAGATCCACTAAACGCAAACCGCTCGTTTGGGGCATATTCTGTAACCCCAAGTTCAGCATCAAACATCAGGTTTTTAACCGTTGCTGTCGATTTATACCGTCGGCCGACCTTGATCGCTTCCGTGGCATTATCATCGAGGGGCACAATTTCTAGCGGATTGCCCGACCATTCACCATGTTTAGTCAGATCCGACACATAGCTGAAAACCTCTGCTGGCGGGGCTGAAACCGTTGTTTCAAAGCGCATGGTTGCTTTTGGCATATTATCTTCCAACGACCAGCCTGAGACTCAAATAAAAATCAGGCTGGTCTTGTGTTCTTCATTAACAGGCGGTCCATTTCCCGTCAGCGTTGCTTGACTCGATTACGCTGTGAACAAATTTTACACCCAACAACCCATCTAAAGAGTTGGGGAAATGCATGGCGAGCGGATCAACGTCTGACTCAGCACGTCGAGCTGCAATCGCTTCGGCCGCATCTGAATACAGGTTAGCAAACCCCTCATGAAAACCTTCAGGGTGCCCCGCCACAATGCGGCAGGCCCGTGCCGATAAAGGCAAAGTTCCGGGTCCGTTTGGCGTTCTATTTTGAGACGGCGCACCAAGCGGCTTAAATGTGAGGGCCTGCGGAAACTCCTGCATCCATTCTAAGCTCCCTTTACTGCCGCTGACCCGTATGCGCAGGCAGTTTTCAACTCCGGCCGCTGCTTGGGTCACCCAGAAGCTGCCGCGTGCCCCATTTTCCATCCGAAGCATTGCACCGGCGTAGTCATGCACAATCCGGCCGGGGGCGATGCTCCCAGCTTCGGCCGACACTTCTGCAACTTCAAGGCCGGTGATAAAGCGGACCAAATTATGGGCATGTGTGCCGATGTCCCCCATCACCAAAGACGGACCACCTTTTATCGGATCATGCCGCCACGGTAAGCTACCATTGGCCGGGCTTGGGTCTTGGCTTTCATCCGCATTCCCACCCTGCACATATTCAACTTGGATAAGACGGATCGTTCCCAACTCGCCCGCTTCAACCATCGCCTTGGCCTGGCGCACCATCGGGTAGCCGGTGTAGTTATGGGTTAAGCAAAAAATCAGACCACTGTCCTGCACGATCTTGTGCAGCTTTTCAGCATTCTCCAGCGTGTTTGTCATCGGCTTGTCACAGATCACGTCAAAGCCTCGTTCGAGGGCCGCAACCGCATAATCAAAATGGCTGTCATTCGGCGTCATGATGGCAACCGCATCAGCCCCATCTTCCCGATTGGCTTCCGCATCGAGCATCGTTATGACATCGGTAAAGATTCGATCTGTAGCCAAGCCGATTTCTTGGCCTGCCTGTTTTGAGCGTTCTGGATTAGACGAAAGGACACCCGCTACAAGCTCATAACGGTCATCGATGCGAGCTGCCTGCCGATGCATGGCACCGATAAAAGAGCCGGGGCCACCGCCGATAACGGCTAAACGTAATTTGCGCCCTAAAATTGAAATAACCGGATTTAAAGACATTTAGTTTTTCTCCAAGTAGTGTGTGAGGGCTTTTACGACCAACTTATGATCTTCTTCCTGAGGTAAGCCAGATACGGTGATTGTTCCAATCATTCCAGTTCCCTTGATAATAATCGGGAAACAGCCGCCGTGGGGGGCGTATTCACTTTCGGGTAGTAAAAGCGTTTCTTCAATCGTTGTCCCTTCGCTGGCAAATAAGCGACTCCAGTAAAACGAGCTGTGACCCGTTCGGCTGACGAGGCGCACTTTGCGCATGACCCAGACGTCATTATCGGCGCTGGTTCCTGGCCGACTGGCATGAAAGATTTGGTGGTCGCCCCGTCGAATATCAACGGTGATCGGCAGGCTGTTTTCGGCAGCGTGTTCTACCAACCAGCGGCCGATCTCCCATGCTGTATCTTCGTTAAAACGGGTGAACTGCAGGGTTTTTTCTTGTGAAAGTAGTTCGATGAGAACGTCGTTCATCTTGGCCTCCATTAGCTAAGTTCTTTAGAGCGGTGTATGGCTCCGACTAACTTAGCGAGTTTCATGCAAACGCTTGCAAAGCGCAATATATTCATCGCATTTGAACGGGATTCCTACATGAATGCAGGCCAGCCGACTATCGAACGAGTTCCCAAGCTAAATGGTGAATCTCTGGTAAGATGAGTTTTTCCCAAGCCAAACGCATTGCGGCCGGTGAGCCGGGTGTCGTGATGATTAGTCGGTCTTTGTAGACCCCGGCCGTTGCTCTGGAAAACATTGCGGCCGCTCCTACCTGGTCGTAGCTGAGCATGCGGAAAATTTCTCCAAACCCGTTCATCTCTTTCTCGATTTTGCGAATCAGCACATCATAGGTGCGATCCCTTTTGGCGATGCCGGTTCCGCCGTTAAACATAATCAATTGCGCCCCGGTGTTTACCATCTCTTCAAGGGCATCTTCGACCTGGTCCGCCTCATCTTTGACAATACGATAGCCGACTAATTTGTGTCCGGCCGTTTCAATCTGCTCGCTCAAATAGTGATGATTTGTGTCTGTTTCCGGTGTGCGAGTGTCACTCACAGTCACAATCGCTAGAGTAATTATTTCGTGCTGTCCGGCCGCGATATCACGGTGTTGTTGGGCACTTTTCATATTTGGTTCCATGCAAAGAATTTTAGGTATTCGGTTCGCTTTGCGCCAGTGATCGGTAAGACAGTACATAACCACCCATCTACCAACTACTGACAGCGAAGCAGACCGACTAACGCCCCACTGTTTACCAGAAATCCCGTTCATGCTATCCTCGGGAGCCATGAAGCCACTCAAGAACCGAAAACCGGGTCAACAACTCGCTTTTTTGCCTTATCCAGACATTGAGCCGTTAGCCGAAACGATGTTGGCCTTTGCCAATAACTCAGGTGGGCTGATTGTGCTGGGGCTAGATTTTTATGGCAATGTGACTGACGAGGTGTTCCCGGAAGATGCTGAGGTTGCACTGCATGAGGCGATGGTGCTTACCCGGCCGCCGGTTGAATGCGCTTGGCAAGAGATCCCAACTCCGGCCGGAAACCTGATCGGATTTAGAGTCGAACGCAGCCGGGACCTACATAGCATGGAAGACGGCCGAATCTTAACTCGCACTGGTACTGACAATCGGCCGCTGACGGCCGACGAAGTGCTACAGATTGCGGGTGATCGCACCTACGGCGATTTTGAAGAAGGGGTTGTGCCAGGAGCTACGGTTCAAGACGATTTTGACAACAATTCAATCGCTGAGTACATGGCGAAACGAGAAGAGCGGGGTGCATCCTGGGTCGGTTCACGTATGGAACTGCTCTTTGAGATCGGGGCGATTACAAACGATGGCTTGCCGACGGTAGCAGGCATGCTTCTGTTCGGCCGGAATCCACAAGCCTATTTCCCCCAGTGTGGGGCGGTGTTTGTTCGCTTTGATCATGAAAATCCACGTTCTGACGATGGTGGCGCCGGATACGGCCGACGGGACGAAATACGCGGGCCGCTGCCACACGTAGTCGAACAACTGTGGAACACCGTTTGGGGTGAGATGAGAACAGGCGCAGTGGTCAACGGTCTCGAACGGACTGAACTAACCGAATATCCCAACTTTGCCGTGCGCGAGGCGATCATCAATGCCGTTTGCCATCGTGATTACCGGATTAAAGGGCGGCGCATCGAAGTTCGTATGTACGCCGATCGGCTCGAAATCATTAGCCCTGGCGGATTACCTGGCTACATGACACTGGAAAACTTAGTCGAGGAACATTTCTCGCGTAACCCGCGCATCGTCAACGGGCTGTTTTATTGGGGCTACATCGAAGAGCTAGGGCTTGGCATCGACCGGATGATCGAAGAGATGGTTGAGCTGGGCCACCAACCTCCTGCGTTTAAAGACAGTGGCTATTCGTTTACCGTCTCGTTAGCAGCCAAAAAAGCGGGCGAAAGCAAAACCCCACAGCCTCGCTGGACCAAAAGTATGAACGAGCGCCAAGCACGGGCGTTGACGTATGTGCGAGAGAACGGGAGCATAACCAATCGAGAATATGCTCGGCTGTGTGACGGGGTGAGCGCAGAAACACTTCGGCGTGACTTAGCTGAACTGGTGAATCGTGGGGCGTTGTTGAAGATCGGGAGTAAGAAGGGGACGCACTACATTTTGAAGTGATGCTGTCTGCATGGGGGCATGGTTACGAGTTGTAGGATTCTGTTGTGTGATAGTCCCTAACTCCAAGCGATAAATAGGTCGACGAAATAAGCGACAAGCAGTACCACCCACCCCCAATACACAATAAAGTCTATTGAACGAGTCCAGGAAAAGCGCAGGTTTTCTTCTACGGCCGCATGTATCGACTCTAAACTGTTCAATTTTCCTTCGATAATCTCTTTCCATTCATCCAGCGAAAACCGCTCAAAAATCAGCGTGTAGAGTTGGGCCGAATACCAATCCCCAATCATCAGCAATGATTGATCGATCTCTTCAAAGTTGAGCAATAACTCCAGCCGCTTTTGCACGATCTCTTGTACCGTGCGGCTGGCCCGCCGCCGAAACCACCGTTTGCGCCGTGATGAAATTTCAAGCCGAATCTGCTGTAGCATCTCTTGCAACTGGCGATCGATTAAACGATAGCGGAAGAGTTGGAATTTCCCTACTTTAAGCAGATCAATATCTGATTCATAATCCCCATTTTCCGCAATGATCAAGGCGCCTGACCAATCAACTAAAGTGAGTTCTGTCGTTGAATACCGCACACGAGAAGTCAGAACATCGGCCGAATCTTGGCTGTTAATCTCACGCTTTAACGACCGCAAAAAGGCGACAAGCTCTACCGCATGTTCATCGACAAACTCATCAGGATTTGACTCATCCTTATCTTTTAAAACAATCGTAAACTGCTCCATGAGTTCATCATCGATCTTTAGCTCACGCCGCAGTTGTTGTTGAATGCTTCGTTGAACCTCATCTTTTTTAACGATGGCGGCCGCTCCATCGGCCGACTCTAAACGGTAACGGCAGTCAATGACCCACACCAATTCATCGAGCACTTGTAGTCGAACTCTGACCGGCGTAGCGGCCGCTTGGATCTCACGTTCGCCCCGACTTGTGCGCGCTTCAATGCCTAAATCAAAAAAGTAGGGGGCATCTTTAGGAGACGCAATCTCCGAAACAGTGCCAGGTGCGGCCGCAGATTGATAGGGTAAAAAGAGTAAATAACAGATTTCAGATTCCATTCAAAAATCTCCAAAACAAAAAGGATAGAGGTTGCCATTTTATCTCTAATCGCTTGGCTGGGTCAGATCAAAATAGTGGCAGCACATTAAGCGAATCCTCCGCTATAATTTACAGATGTCTCTTTCACGATTTCACCAATTAATTAACCAAGATCATCCACCCTTGCTAGAAGCGTCACTGCTTTTGGTTAAAAATATTGTTGATTCAACGCTTGATATTGAGCAATGGACGGCCGCAATCGATGACTTAGCTGCTGACGCCAGTGAGCATGTATCTGTTGCTGATGATGTGGCAACACAAGCTTTGGACTTGGCCGACTGGCTGTTTGGGACGGCCGGGGCTGGCTTTCAGGGGAACCGCAGGCACTATGGTGATCCTAGAAATAGCTTTATCAACCAAGTTGTTGAGCGTAAGTTAGGCATCCCGATCACACTGTCAATCATTTTGATTGAAACGGCCGCAAGGCTTGAAATCCCTCTAGTGGGCATCGGTTTGCCCGGCCACTTTGTTGTCGGGAGCCAGCAAGTGGAAGTAGATGGCTGGCCACTTTTGATCGATCCGTTTAACCACGGCAAACAACTAAAGCGTGACGACTGTGCCCAGTTAATCGCGCAAACGAGCGGGTTTCAAGGACAATTTCAAGAGGAATGGTTGCAGCCGACCTCCTCAAAATATATTTTAATTCGTGTCCTTAATAATTTGCGGATCGCTTTTATGCGCCAAGAAGATTGGGCGTCTGCAATTCTCTCTTTTAAACATTTACAGATTTTGGACCCTGAGCAAGCGTCCCACTATCGAGATGAAGGGTTGGTCCATTATCATATTAAACAGTACCTTCAAGCCTCTACATTACTTGAGAAATATTCTGAGCTTGAGCCGGAAGCCAAAGATATCGATATGATTAAATCGATGGTGAGTGAGCAGCTGACCAAATGGGCGAAACTCAACTAAGCTTTTTATTTAAAGTCTAGATTTAATTATGGAACCTTTAAGTCAACTTCTAATTGTCCTTGCAAGTATCGCTGTTGTTGGTGTCGGTGGTGTAGGTTCTTGGATGTTGAACTATAGCCGTAAGCGCAACCAATTGCGCGACATCGACCAGCAGGTGTGGGGGATGGAGAGTGGGGCAGACAACGTCAAGTTACTCGAACAAGATAGTTGGTTGGAACATGCGATAGTTCAGTATTATTTGGGGTACCAAGAAGATTGGCGCACACAGAAGGTACTGCAAGAAACGCACGCACATTATAAATCTTTTATATTCGAGTATGTACCTGTCCCTGCAATTTTAGGTGGCCGTTTAAAGGGGGTCGTGGTGGATTTCTCTAATAAATCATTTCCCAATTTTGCGGTTTTACATGATAAAAGAACGATTCAAAGCTATCGGTCAACCCATGTTTATCAAAAGTTAGATGTATCCGTGCGTGTTAAGAATTCTCCCAATGATTTAGTTGTACTGGGAGCGCTGAAAGATCAAGCTGAAGTGACAAAGTTTATTCTTGAGAATCAGGAAATTTACGAGCTCTTTGAGCATCCGTTGTGGCATTCCCTTTATGTGAGAGGCAACTTTGTAGCTGTTTATTATACGATCCACGGGCTTGATGAAGATGATCTGCAAGAGAAGCAGTTTTACAGCATCGATGAAAGGATCGCTCGCCTATTCCCAGAAAATGCTGTGAGCGTGGTTGACCCCATAATTGAGATCAACCTGCTGAAAGACGAAGAGAATGGGAGTTAGACCATAAAGCTCTTTTCAGGGTTTTCTTCAAACAAAATCGGCCGACTATAACTAAACGGCTCGATATCGTGTTCGGTCTTGCCATCAAGCGCCAGCTCCCCCAAAATTTTGCCAAGCACAGACGAGTATTTAAACGCATGCCCTGCGCCGATTCCAATTTGGATATTTGGTTGATCTGGCAGTTTTGAAATGACAAAGTCACGGTCTGGCGGCATTGTGTACAGGCAAGTTTTGGTTAAAATTTTCCGGCCGTAGGCGGTTGGCAAATAACGCTGCATAAAATTGTCGATACGCTCCAGCATTTCAACATCCGGTTCAAACGTCCGTGTTTCGGCCGCCGTTTCACGGCCACCTGCA
>JBGCDP010000221.1:0-3870 GCA_045105475.1 Anaerolineae bacterium | reverse complement strand
TGGGGAAGTTCACTCGAATTCACACAAATCGATAAGCAGGTTGAGCTGCGCCTATTCGATAATAGCGATGTGCTCATCGAAACCGGCGTTTATACAGACGGTGCTCAGATCGAGGTCCGTACCTCAAGTGAAGATGTAACCTTTTCTGTGCAGAACTCATGCATGTCAGTGGTCTATTCAGAAGAGCACCACATGTTGAGCAGCTATTGCTTTGCAGGCACATGCCAGTACAAAATAGGCCGCCATGATTCGGTCCATATTCCGGAAGGTCAGCGTGTTCGTCTAAATCTCGCCAACATAACCGACCATCCAAGTTTTACTCCGATTTCAGCAGGTGTGGCTCAGTCGTATCGGAATCTTTTGCTCAACTTTTCAAGCGGCCGCGAAGACAGCAATACCTGTTTGGCCCCATACATCAATCAAGCAGTGGCTGATCATTAGCCATTTAAAATCGCCGAAATGACAATGGCTTACACTGGAATTTGAATAAGTTCAGATTGAGGCGTTGTTAAAAAGCGCGGATCGCCTTCAGTCACAACCAATAAATCCTCTGTGTGGTAGCACTCATTTTTATCAGCCAGCATCACCAACGGTTCGATATTAAGCACCATTCCCACTTCAATAAGGGTCTCGTTTCCATGATGAATCATGGGGGCCTCATGCAAACCGATCCCCATCCCATGCCCGATGTGTGGCATGCTAAACGGTAGCTTGTGTTTAGCAAATCGCTCTGCGCACAAATCAAACAGCGATCCGATCGTTTTCCCAGGGCGACAAGCATGCATCACGGTCAGCTGAATGTCGAGCAACGCAGCATAAACGGCCGCTTGATCTTGATTTGGCTCACCAACGACGGCCGTACGCGCCATATCTGACAAATAATTGGTCGATGCCATCCGGCCACCCATATCTAAGCGCACAATCTCACCCGGCTGCATAATCCGTGCGTCAGCAACCGCATGCGCCTGTAAAACCTTAGGGCCAGCGGCAAAAACATTGAACATAGCGACGATACCACTATCCATAATCCCCTTAAGAATTCGATTGGCAACGGTTAGCTCGCTACTGCCCGGCTTCGCTTCAGTCAGCCCCTTGATGATGGCGGAATGAGTCAATCGCCCCGCTTCTTCAATCGCGGCCGCCTCTGCTTCGTTCTTCACCATCAAAGTTGCGCCAAACTGCGCATCCCACGGCACAAACTCAGCCTGTGGTAGACCATGCTGTAAACGATGCAAAGAACCGGCCGGTAACGTATGGGATTCAAAGCCGATCCGACTATGCATCAACCCCACATCCTGCATCAAACGGACGGCCGCTAATTCCGGCTTTTCCGCAAACTCAACGTAGATTCGAATATCTTCAATATGTGAATGGGAACGTGCAGACCGCTCTTCAATGTTACAGACAAGATAGGTTTGAGATCCATCAGCCTGCACCAGAACGTAAGCGTGTCGTTCTGGAATGACGGTTTGAGTGAGCAGGTTACAACCGCTCAGATAAGTAGTCCCGGCCGAAGACATGATTAATACCGCTTCCAACCGATCTTTTTTCATCTGATCGACAATTTTCTGCAGCCGCTCTGGATTTTGAATCGACATGATTTTTCCTTGCAAAGGCTTAGTTGTTTTATGGGGTGATAAATGGTTATTTTCGACTAATCGCCCGGCCGATAAGCACGTTCTAAGTTCGCCCGAATTGCAGCCTCATCCATCCAAACCGGCTTAAGTTCTCGACGGGCAAACAGCGGCGACTGGTCCGCATAATGAGGCGAATCTTCATCCAATGTTGCAGAGCCAAACTGGTGAATGCTGTGCGATGTCATCTTCCCATCTGCGTCCCACTGCACAATCATCAGATGGCTATCGCCGTTGGCGCCTCGTATCCGGCCGTCGTCGTCAAAACCGCCGTAAAGCGCGGTCAACACATCCGGGCCGCCACCAACCGGAATATCTAAATCGCCTCGGCGAATACGATTCACTTCGCCCCATTCTGGATCAATCTGGCCGAAATGGCTATTCAAATGTTCAACCGCCGCCTCAAACCCATCGAGCACCAACCAAGTTGGTAGCACTGAATCGGTCAGATGGGATGCCCCCAGCTTGGCACCCTCAAAGTTCCCCTTAAGCTCGTTCATTTTGTAAAGTGTCACCAGCCCCAGAGCCGTATGCCGATTGTCAGGGTTTGTATGCAAGTCCCATTTGGCAAGATGGGCGGCCGCCTGTGTCAGTTGGTCAGTCGACCAAGACACGGCCGCAATTGTGTCCCTTATCCATGCGACATCAGATGCTTTATCGTAGCCGTTATCAAACTTATACGCATAAAACTCTTCGGCCGTAATCGACTCATCCCCACCAAACAGCGCCATCGAGCGCACCGCCCGATTCGTCTGTGGATCTTCAATCCCCATCCAGCTTGGGAAATCAGCTTCTAACGGATTTCCCTCGCCCGTGGTCGTTAACCACGGGCTGCTATTGCTATTTTGAATAAAGCCGGAAGGTGGGTTTAAGACCTGTGGTAATTCCTCAAAAGGGACATAATCGGTCCACAATGTCTCACTTGTGTTACCCGGCAAATAGAGGCTCCAATCGTACAGGTCGTTTCGCTTAGGAATTCCCCCATTGTAAATATAGAAAATATTCCCCTCGTTGTCTGCATACCCAGCATTAAACATAGGCAGCGGTCCTTCTGCCATCACGCCATACCACTCTTCAAAATTTTGAGCCTTATTCAGTTTGAAGAACTGCTCGACGAGTCGGATGTCACCCAAAGTAGCGTAACGCAATGCATAAACCCCATGCGGCCGTCGAATCGTCGGCCCATACACCGACCAAGCGACCTCTCGCTTGACCGTCCAGCTCAGATTGCCCCAAATCTTAACTGTGATTGGATGTTGTTTGATTTCCAGATCAAGCCATTCCCCATCAAACAGATACTGGTCAGGGTCATCAGGGTTGATCTCAAGCACATACACATCAACTACGTCAGGATCGTTAACGGTAAATGACCAGCCTAAGTTTCGATTATGGCCGTTTAGGATAGATGGGGTACCTGGGAACAAACCACCGGTCGCATCCCACCCTTCTTCACTATGGACGTGGGCTTCGTACCAAGTGACTGGGCCTTCCCATGGCTGATGGGAGTTGACAGCCAAAAACGTTTCGCCGTTGGCGCTCCGGGCTGGCCCCACGGCGATGGCGTTGGAGCCATGCGCTGCCACCGGGTCGGGAAACAGGAAGCTGGTGTGATCAAACCGGGCTGAAACATCTTCCGGCCGTTCCTCGCCAAACAGGTCGCCCAATGTCCCGTCTAATCCGAAAAAGAGCGGCTGTTTGTGCACAAATGCGGCCGCAATGTCGATCCCATGTACGGGAAACAGCCCGCGTAAAGCCTCATCAGAATGTTCAGAGGCGTATTGATTAAGCCCGGCCGCGTATCCATCAAGCAATGCCCGCATCTCAGGCGAGATATCGCTTTCATATTGGGCATCTACAAATGCCCAAATATGCAGTGCTCCGACCATGTAATCATTTGGGGCTGCATCGATACCATAGACACTGGCCAATTGGCCACGAGCGGCCAAGGTCCCTTGTTGAATGGTCAAAAAGTCATCCTCAGCATGAGCATAGGCCAAGCCAAAAGCGGTATCGGCATCGGTTTTGCCAAATACATGGGGCACCCCAAACGTGTCTCGCAAAATTTCAACATCATAGGTTCCAGCAGGCACAGCTATATCAGATAGATTTTCACGAATGGGAAAGTAGACAAAAGAAAGTAGAGCGGCCGCCAAAGCAGCAAGAGTGATCAAAGTTTTACGAAGCCAAGGTTTCATAAATTAGATTATCTCTAATTTGAAGAGTTTGGCATATAAAA
>JBGCDP010000220.1:0-28110 GCA_045105475.1 Anaerolineae bacterium | reverse complement strand
CGTAAGTTCTGGACGACGCTGCGTATACGTAATGCCAAAGAATGGCTTAAAAATGGAGGCATAAGCAGATTGGCCGTCTATAAAGCATATGCAAAAAAGCATGGTGTTTCGTTTAGCAAGATTGCAACCCCCTACATGTGGCTATTACCATTTACCTTTAAGTCGCTCCCGATTGTCACGTCTGTGCCGCAAGAGCTAGACCTGCCTCACGACAAACCGGCTAACTTTCACTACCTTGGCCCAATTATTGATATCAATCGGCCGGAGCCAGCGGCCGATGCGGATGAGCTAAATGAGCTTGAAAAGATTCTCAATTCACCACAAATCCAATCTAAAGAAAAACATCTGATTTATGCATCGACCAGCTCAATTTTTGAGCCAGATATTCCGTTTTTCAAGAAACTAATTCGAGCATTAGAACTGAAACCTGAATGTGAACTTGTGTTGGCGTTGGGGAAAAAATTGAAGAAAGAAAAACTAGGAAAACTGCCATCAAACGTGCATGCATTTAATTGGGTCCCTCAATTACGGATGCTCAAGCAGGCAGATGTAGCGATTACCCATGCGGGTATCAACACGGTTAATGAGTGCTTACACTTCAAAGTTCCAATGCTTGTGTATTCGGGTGCCCATATCGATCAAAATGGGACGGCGGCTAGAATCGGGTATCACAATTTGGGGATTGTGGGCAGCAAAGCGGCCGATGGGCCGGAGCAGATTGCAGCTTATATCGAGCGATTAATTCATGACGAATCAATCAAGAATTCGATTGAAAAGATGCATGAAGCGATTGCTAAATATGAAACGGAAAATCGAGTTACAACCATCATCGACCAATTGCTTAAAAACAATACACGCTCCGGCGACTCGCAAAATTAGAGTGCACACAATAGGTCAATTTTCCGCAGTCAATGGCATTTCATACCAGTGCCAGCAACATGTCTCACGGCCGAAAATGCCCTTCAAATCTGAGGTAGCTCCACTATTCAAGTCTGCTATAAAAAGCTTTTCAATCGACTGCTCATCTTTTGCACTTAGCAAAGCAAATCGATTATCTGTTGACCACCAAATTGTTGACCACCGAAATCCCTTTAATTCGATCTCTGCAAGATCGCCAGACTGCAAATCCAATGTAAAGATCATAGCATCCCCATAAAGCTGGTAACGCACATATCGAGTATCAAATAAATGGTGGGCTGAATACACGTTTGCGTTCTCAGTCGGGTACGCAGCTTTGAGTGAGATTGAAACTGCATCTCCTACAGTTAATTCCCATATTTCGACCCCGTTGAAAATGGTAAAGCTCAAAATAGTGCGCGAGTCTAACCACATAACAGGACCGCTAATTGGACCATAGCTGGAATTTGGGATTTCAACTGACTGATTCGTGCCTTGTTCAATCACTCGAAAAACGCCTGACTCAAAGCCATAATCGGCCACAAGCAAAAACCGGCCGTCAGGCGACCATTCAGCTGGCAAAAAATTTGTGTAGCTTAAACTTGGTTCTTTATCTTGATCAGCTGGGTTTAATGCAGGTGTTATATAAGTATTACTGCTTGGCTCAATAACAACCTGAGGTGAAAAAGTCGGATCAGTTAAATCAATAGCCCAAATCCCTTCTTTATCGGACCAGCTCAACTTATCTGGAATGGCCCATGTAAAATAGTAATATGGAAAGCTCCATAGTGAATGAGAGGTATGAGTAAACAATGGATCTGAAACTTTGAGTTGCTGATCCTGAACTAAAATTTCATGAACAACAATATCCGGTAATTGATTCCGATCTTCAGCCACAGCGTATACCAGCCAACGCCCATTAGGAGAAATTGAGATTGAAGAATCTGATGAACTTGCGAGGGTTGTTTGCGAAGTTTGAAAAACCTCAACCTCCGTCCCGGTTGGAATATGAACCACGGTTAGAGCCTTTCTTGTCTCAGATATATCACGCATAAAGACAGCCACATCACCAGCATAATGAACCCATTTAGGGACGTTTTCAGCAATCACTCGAATCTCATTGTTCTGTGGATTCCAGCGACGAAGAGCATGATTTTGCACAAAAAGAATAGATTCTGTCGGCAACATGGCAGAAGAAACTGTCGGCCTGGGTGTCGGTGGCACAATGGTAATGTCAGTTGGGGGTGTCGGCGACGGAAGTCGTGGTGTTGGTGACACAGAATCCCATTCTTGTAGAAAATTATCTTTACTAGGTATCGTTGCCTCATCAGGTACGGGCAAAGTTAATTCAATCGCACTTTCAAGTTCTAGGTTCATAGTGGGCTCTAAAGTGCCAAAAGCTTCTACAGTTTGTGATGGCAAAGCAACAGTTGGTGTGGTTAAGGTAGCCTCTGGCACTTCTGGCTCCGCACATCCGACAATTAAAAGTATGGCAAAAAGTAGCGGCAAGCAAAGGTTCTTCATCATGAGTTCAGTATAAAGCTTTCCTTAACCACCAGCCGTCGTTTACCCAACGTCATCTCGCTTTTTTTCATGCCAAAACCCTTCAAGAGTATTTAGGGAACTTTTTTGAACCGGCCGTCGTTAAGACGACTATGGATAACGTTAGAGAATTTTTCGGACTATTTTTAATACTGGCATTCACCGCAATGCTCCCCGCTTTTGTCAACACCTGCCCCAGCTGCCCCGGAGCCAGTTTACCTAAAAAAGTGCTCACGACCTCTGTCTCTGTGTTCAGCGGAACGATAAACACTGCTCACTCACAGAATGTCACAACCGACGAGCATGATGCTGTTCTACACACCTACGATGTGCTCGCTACAACCACGTGGGTAGGGCTTGGAAAACAGTCGGGGCAGCTATCACTCCCGCGCCTCAACTCCACGGCTAGATGTGCAGCTGCCACGGGCCAAGCAGAGCAAACAGCACTGTTTCTTGTTGTCGGACCACAAAACCAACAGCCGCTTTTTTGGACCTGCCTTCCACCATTACGCGGCCGACTGTAAGATTATTTACCAGTCAGCAAATAGACGGCGAAAGTTGGCACCCAATGTGAAATCATGTAATCAGGATGGGCGGCCAAGGGGAGCCCCGCCTCCAAATGTGCGGCCGCATTTTTGTGTAGCTCTACATGCCGCCAATGCTCTTTAGGTAAGGCGTTCGCAATTCTGGCCATCATCCAACAGCGGCTTAAATTTAACCCAGCCCAATGGGCCAGCTGCCCGTTTGATGGATCAACGACATTAACCGGCTCCAGCAAATCAAACCCTTGCGGTGCAAATAAGTTGAGCCAAATTTCAAATTCAGCTTGAGGAAGGATACGGCTCATCAAATCAGCTTCAGACAGCGATGGAGAGAGAAAATCGGCCGCTGAGGGCTCGTATCCTAAATTAATATTGATATCTGTCCAATAAAATCGCTGGGCGGTCTCTACGATAAGGCTGCTTAGTTCAACATCGTTCTGGCTCAGTGCATAATCCCACACCAACCCCAACGAAAATGCCGACTGACTGTGCAGTCCGCCGCGCATCGGCATCGGTAATTTATGACAATAAAGCTTAAATCGTTCGATCGCATGGGTCTCCATCGGCCGTAGTGCCTCAAGCCATTTGGTCGCCTCTAGTGTCCCCCACTCTCTCAACTCGCCGCATAATGTTAGGAGCCATGCCATCCCGTAAGGCATCTCAAAATTCGGCCGGTCCGCGATCCACTCCATTTCAACTTGGATATTTTTAACCGTCAAACTCGTATTCAACGCATCCACAGCCTCTGAGACAAAACTCCCCTCTGGCAACATACGCAAAGCCCGCACTATTTGCCAGTGGGAATGTACGGCCGAGTGCCAGTCGTAACAGCCATAAAAAGCTGGGTAGATGCCTTTGGGTGTCACGATTTTATTCATGGGGCCAGACATAGACAGTCGGATCCCGTTTGGATATTCAGTTTGGATAAGCTGAATGGTTTGGTGAATTAGTTGTTCAATAAGCGGTTTATGGTGTTCTAGCTTCATCTCTTCTATTTAATTTTAGGGTAGATAATAAATTGATTGTGGATTTGTGGATAATACGATCCAAAGTGATTTTTGTACCTTTTGACAACCTTATCAAGTTAGTCATCAGTCCCGTACAAAGGGGCAATTGAAAACCGCATTAATTTATCTGAAAATTCTGAGATGCACAGACGAAGATCATTGAATGTGATATGGTCCCGACCACACAACAAGCATTAGCGACTACATAATCATTATGCCTCGAACAAAAATATTTCTTATTCTACTCATCCCTATTTTTTCATTGTCAGCACTCATCGGGTCGATGGCAAGTGCGCAACAAGAAGTTGATTTATCTTGGCAAGATAAAGTAGACGCGCACCTATTAGCTCAGCTCTCCCGCCAACCCAGCAGTGAGTCGGCTCAAACCATCGAATTTATTATTCAACTGGCAGAGCAAGCTGAAATCACGGTTCCGGCCGATGTTGCCGCCTCAAAAGAGGCACGAGGCCGCTATGTCTACAATCATTTGACCAGTACAGCGGCCGAAACTCAGTCAGACCTTCTCAAAACATTAAACACGGCCGGGGCTAAAAGTCAGCCTTTCATCATCGTTAATGCCATTCATGTCGTTGCCCCCAGCCACATCTTGCCAGACATCGCCATCCGGCCGGATGTCGCTTTTCTGCATGCAAACCCTGTCATTCAATTTGAGCTTGAAGCCAGCCAAACCCTCCCATTTCTAGAGACCCAAGCCCCTAACGAGATCGAATGGGGTATCGATAAAATTGGTGCGCCACTGCTTTGGGCAGATGGGATTACCGGCACAAACGTTATCATCGCAGGGCAGGATACCGGCTACAACTGGGATCACCCTGCGCTTAAAAATAGCTACCGTGGCTGGGATGGCAGCACGGCCGACCATAACTACAGCTGGCACGATGCGATATCGGCCGACATCGACGGCAACAATAACAATCCGTGTGGATATGCAATTGACGTGCCGTGCGATGATATCGGAAGTACCCATGGCACTCACACAATGGGCACGATGACCGGAGCAGACGGAGACAATCAAATCGGTGTGGCCCCAGGTGCCCAATGGATTGGCTGTCGCAATATGGAGCAAGGCTCTGGAACCCCAACAACCTATATTAACTGCTTTGAATGGTTTTTAGCACCAACAGATCTGGCTGATGCCAATCCAAATCCGGCCTTAGCCCCACATGTTATTAATAACTCGTGGGGATGTCCGCCCAGTGAAGGTTGCAACAGCGGCAATTTTGAAATGATGAATATCGTGATCGAAAATCTGCGTGCGGCCGGTATTGTCGTAGTAACTTCAGCCGGAAACAGTGGCTCATCTTGTAGCTCAGTGAGCAGTCCAGCTGCCATTTTCGACGGATCATTCAGCGTGGGTGCCACCGATAGCGGAGACGGTATTGCCAGCTTTTCTAGCCGTGGCCCTGTCACCGCTGACGACAGCGGGCGGGTTAAACCGAACGTTACCGCTCCAGGAGTTCTTGTCCGCTCATCTGTCGGTAATTCTGGCTACGCTTCCTATTCAGGCACCAGCATGGCAGGACCGCACGTGGCAGGGGCGGTTGGCCTCATGATTTCAGCGTTCCCTCCAATTGCAGGCAACATCGAAGCGATTGAAACTTACTTGGAACAAACGGCCGACTATATTGGTTTAGGTAACTGCGGCGGTACAGAGGTATTTAACAACACCTACGGCCACGGCCGAATTAACGTACATAGTGCGGCCCAAGCGATCTGGAATCTTGATTTAAACAAGTCAGTTCCAGCGGCTATCAGCGTGCCTCAAAGCCCAAATGCCACTTCGAATGCGCACTTGACCTACACATTGACCCTAACGAAAACAGGTCCGATGATCACGTTTACAAACACATCCGTGACAGACACGCTCCCGGCTGGAACAACATTTATCAGTGCCACTCAGCCAGTTACCCTCACAGGGCAAACGCTTTCTTGGCCAATCGGGGAAATGGGGCCAGAGTCGGTTCAAACACTTGAAGTCACACTGGCGCTTAGCGACACGCAAGGTACCACGACAACGATCCATTATCCGGCCGCTATAGCATCTGCTGAGTTTGTCCCGGAGCAAGCCGGTAACTCGGCCGAAAGTTTGGTTACATTTGAGGAAAATCCAGCAATGCTATTTACGATTAAACGTGACATACCGGCAAGCTTGGACGATGATCGAATAGTTCAGACTGCAACAGGCACCTTCATTACCTACACAATTTCCATTACCGCACCTACGGAAATATCACCGACAAATACAATCTTGACTGAGACGTTGCCAATTGGGGCCGATTTGCTCTCAGCCAGCGAGCCGGTCAGCAGCACAGCGTCAGGGCTTGTCTGGCAATTCGGCGATCTCAGTGCGGGTCAATCAGTATCGCTTACGGTGGTGATTCAAATAAGCAGCCCGGCCGACCTTTTCCCCAGCTTGATGTTCCCAGCGGCTCAGGTGACAGCCGATAATGTTCCGCTCAAAACGACCCCCATTATGGCGCTAAAGCCGATTAGATATTGGTTCCCAACTATAAGCCGATAGGTATATCTCTTTTTTAAACAAATATATGGATGAGTAATGGCGGGCTCGCTAATTACCCTTAGTGCAGTTTGAGCCACAACACACCGAAAGGTTCAACAACCAACGTCTCTTCAAATAAATCATTATTGAGAATGTTTCGATACCATCCGGCCGATTCTCCAAAAATCGCACGCATATTCGCCTCTAGGCTGACAGGGTTAGGCGTAACGTTTTGGATACAAAGCACGCTATCATGGCCTTGACCACGCAAAATGCAAAACAGCGAACGATGGAGCATAAACACTTGCTGATCTGCAGTTGGTGAAAATGCTGGCTCGCTAGAGCGAACAGCGATCATATGCCGGTAAGGGTAAAAAACCCTTGAGCGCAATGAATCGATGTCATTCAAATCGGCCGAAATATCAGCATAACGCACCTTTTCACGATTAATCGTACGATTACGGCCGGTTTGCTCGGCGCCTTCTACCCAATTTTCTGATCCATATAGACTATTAAAATAAATACCGGGTACCCCTTTGAAAGCCAGCATGATCGCTTGAGATGCTAAGAACCTTTTGGCTTTGACCGGTGTCTCGTCCAGTTTACCTGGTTTTGCCAGAGAATTGAGAAAATTAATATTCAGCTCGTAAATATCTTTAGTTCCATCAGGGTTGTCTTTATAGGATATCCGGCCGCCTAACGCTTTAACCCGCTCCCCCATCAGCTTAATCTCTTCATCTTTTAGGATTCCGCGTACAGGGGTCACTCCGATGCCATCATGTGAAGCCATAAAGTTGAAAAAGTTAGCCTCGTCCGATGGATATTTTAGAGAACTGGCCCAATCAGAAAGTACATGTGTATCACCTGTATGGAAAGCGTGCATCGTCAAAGGGGGCAATGGAAAGTTATAGACCATCGCGGCTTCATTGGTGCCATTGCCAAAATACGAAACGTTTTGTTTATGAGACATGTTAGTTTCGGTAATAAGGCAAACATGAGGCGCCATAATATTTAAGACTTCGCGCATGAGCTGTATTGCCGCATGGGTTTCTGGGAGGTGAATACAGTTCGTCTCTGGTTTTTTCCACAGGAAGCCAATTGCGTCCAGTCGAATGAATTCGGCCCCACGCGATACATAATTAAGCAACACATCGATAATCGCAATCATGACCTCAGAATTGCCAAAGTTCAGGTCAACTTGATCAGGACCAAAAGTTGTCCATACATGGCTCGTTCCGGCCGTTGTATCGAATGCAGTTAGCAGTGGTCCAGAACGCGGCCGGAACACTTTCGTTAAATCTATTTGTGGGTCAACAACATGAAACCAGCTATTAAATGGCTTTTCATCACGCAAAAATGATTGAAACCATTCGCTTTCAGATGAAATATGGTTGATGACAGCATCAAACATCATCCGAAAGCTGTTGCCCAAATGACGAACATCTTGCCATGAGCCAAGCGCAGGATCGACTTGGCGATAATCGCTCACAGAGAAACCATCATCGGATGTCCACGGGTAAAAAGGAAGAAGATGAACACTGCTAACCGTGCCAGCGATCGTGTCATTTAAAAACTTGTTCAACGTGATTAAAGGCTTTTCACTACCCTGCTGCACCATATCCCCATAAGTAATTAAGATCGTATCCTTTTCAGTTGTACCCCCTCTAATACCAACTGGAACTCGAGTACGATAGCTTGACATCAAATCAAGCAGTTTTTGGCAGGCAAGCGGCCCCTCTTTTTTGCCATACAATTTGACCATATGTAGTAGCAAGGCGGGTCTAGCAATTACAGAATCATAAATTGTTTTTTTTGATGGGGCTTTTAATAACATAGCTGTTTTATGTATGAATGGCGGGTAAATTTTAGTCAACCCCGCCTGTTTACTTTCTACCTACTCTTTTGATTTAGGGTTCAGCGCAAGGCCGAATACCTAAGATTTTTTAGGACCGGTTGACCCTCGAAATACTGGATTAGGGGTCAGTAGTACTTGGAGTGGATCAGGCTGTTTGCCTGACAAAATTTCGACCAACATGCGGCAACACTGACGACCAATATCATAAATAGGCTGGCGCAAGGTGGTTAACGGCGGATTGGTATATGCTGAGATTGGTACATCATCAAACCCTGAGATGCTGATGTCTTCTCCTACAACCAGACCTCTCTCTTGAACAGCATCCATTGCTCCAAGAGCCATCATATCGTTTCCGGCAATGACGGCCGTCGGCCGTGAACGATTGGCGAGCAATATGTTCATCTGCTCATATCCACTTTCACGCGTCATGCTCCCTTCACGAATCCATTCTGAATACCATGGGAGTCCGTTTGATTCCATAGTTTCCATGTATCCAACACGACGCAGACGCGCAAATGTCAAATTTGATGGAGCACCAATGTAAGAAATTTCACGATGCCCCAGTTCAACAAAATGCTGGACCATCTGGCTAATCCCAGCCTGGCTATCTTCATCGACAAACGGATAGTCAAACTCATGGTTTGAACGGCCAAAGGCTACAAATGGATAGTTGTTTTCATGTAAATAGCGAATTCGCCAATCATCAACACGGGTGCGCACTAAAATCACACCGTCGACCCAACCTCCACCGACCGCTCGTGTGTATGATTCGTGCTCTCCACGGCTTTCAGGTGAATGGGTTGTAATTAATAGATCAAAACTGTGCAGGGCTGCCTCATTACCTATACCAGCAAGGAAATTGCTAAAGAAGGGATCGCCTAAACGCGAGCTAGTATCTGGAATGATAAAGCCCAAGGTTCCCGTACGGCCGGTTTTTAAACGACGTGCCATCAAATTAGGAACATAGCCCAAATGATCGGCCGCTCGCTCGACAATCTTACGCGTTCGGTCTGCGACATCGTCATATCCGCTTAGCGCTCTAGAGGCTGTCGTCACAGAAACTCCGGCTTCCCTGGCAACCTCTCTCAACGTGATACCCATGCTATTTTCCTTGCAATTTAATATGCTAAATAGGTTTGAAGAATAATCAAAATCAACAAGGCCGATAATATGGGCCAGAACCATGAGAAACAAGTGACTTTGTTCCTGTCCTAGGACGTTAAGGCTATATACTCAAAGTAACAATTAACCGGACATTGTAAAAAGCGATCCTTCTTGCTAACACGGGCGATATAATCTTTGTTACTGACAAATCAAATGAGGACGCAAAGCGTATGATTAACTTTTTAACCAAACGAACATCTCTTTTAAATTGGCTAGCTCTGTCAGCCATGATCTTCTTAATGGGGATGATTTTCATCTATGCCCCTACTGAAAGGACGATGGGACATGTTCAAAAGATTTTCTATTTTCACGTTGGCAGTGCCTGGGTCGCATCTGTCACTTTTCTCGTTGCTCTAATCTGCGGCATATTGTATTTGAGAAGAAGATCGCCGATATTAGACATAGTGGCTATGGCATCGGTTGAAATTGGCGTCGCCTTTGTCACGATGACCATTGTGAGTGGATCAATTTGGGGAAAACCAGCGTGGAATACATGGTGGATTTGGAGCCCACGCCTCACATCTATTACGATTCTGTGGCTCGTCTACATCGCTTATTTTGTCCTACGCTCCTCGATAGATGATGCCGAAACGCGTCGCAGATTTTCTGCCGTATATGTTATTGCTGGCTTCGTGACGGTTATTCTCACTTACAGTTCAATTCGAATTTTGCGTGACATTCATCCAGTTATGTTTGGCAACGCTTTAGAATCGGCACAGGGTATGGAGCAAGGATTACAGCAATTTTCAGGATTAGACTCCGCCCGCATGGACAATACTTTAATTGTGGCAACCATCACCTTTTCGATCCTCTACGTTGCATGGATGGCTAACCGAATAAAATTTGAACAAATGCGCAAAAAGCTAGATCGAGTCCGAATGCATATCTTGGCCAGCGAATAAAGCTATTCAAATCAAAATATCGAGTTTATTACTACTAAATTACAAAAATTAAGGTTCCTAGCTGATAGCGTAAGATGTATATGCCTTCGTTCGTCATAAAGACCATAAACGAAGTCATAACTCGGAATTACAAGACAATATCTTAGAGGCATTCATGCAAGAAACTGTAGATCCATCAGAACTAAAAAAAGAAAATAAATCGATGTGGACGAGTCGAAATCTCGGTATCGCTGTTGTTGGCCTAATCGCCATCATGATTATCTTTGGCATCATTAATGACATTGGTGCGGAAACTTCCCCCTTCGGTCCTCAACAATCGTTTGGGGTTTTGGCCGTATTGGCCTTTCTAGGTGGCCTTTTAAGTTTCCTGTCTCCATGTACATTACCCATATTGCCCGCATATTTCGCATTTGCAGCTAAAAGCAGCCGCTCTCAAATCGCAGTTAACACCATGGTGTTTATGCTAGGCGTTGCAACCGTGTTTAGCTTTTTTGGAGCAAGCGCTTCGACACTGGGTTCGTTATTGCGCAATAACCAAGACTTAATCCTTTTGATTGGAGGTATCTTGATTGTTGTTTTTGGTACGATGAGTCTCATCGGCCAAGGGTTTACCGGGATGTCGGCTGATACAGGTGCAACGAACGAAAATATGACCCCAGGTGGCTCATTCATCTTTGGTGTCACTTTTGCAGCTGGCTGGTCTTCTTGTATCGGCCCAATTCTAGGCATTATGTTAACCATGGCAGCCACGACGGCTTCGGTTGCGCGTGGCACAATTTTGCTATTCATTTTTGCAATGGGGCTAGGTTTGCCGCTAATCCTCGTTTCAACCTTCATCGGCCGTGCGAGTCGTCAGAGCTTTATTTGGCGCGTTTTACGCGGCAAAGGCTGGTTCTTAAACGTACCGGCTATCGCAGTCTCTGTGATTTGGGGCGCAGCAATTTGGATGGTGTTATACGGCATCGCTCGCTATATCAACGTTAATTTCTCAGAGAATCCACTACCAATGCTTAGCACCGGTGTCATCTTAGGGCTGGGTGCAATTGCAGTACTAGGTGCGGTTCTTTATAACTACACAATTGGGCAAGGGAACAAGAAAGTTGATCTCCATTTGCATTCGACATCGATATTTAGCGGTATCTTATTCTTGGCGATGGGATATTTCATGCTCAACGGTCGCTTGTCACAAATTACTGCGTGGTTCAACCAACTCACCGCCGATGCAAATTGGTTTGCGATACTTGAAGAAGGGCTCTTCTCACTCTTTCAATAAAAAACCCACATCGATGGAGAATGATGCAAAATTTCATTCTCCATCATCAAAGCCTCTGTATTTCCTACTCAATTTAAACGAAAGGTAGACACTTATCATGAAAGAAAATAATGCAGACAGCGCACCGGATATGCGCAAGATATTACTGTTTATTTCAGGGATTGGAATTCTTGGACTCGCTGCCTTTTTTCTGTTATTTGGCGGCTTAACCTCCTCAACATCAGACAGTCCTGTTGCTAATATTCAGATCACCCCAATACCCGAAGATTTTGTTAAATCCAATCCGATTGAACCTGAATTAGATGGTGCTGTTCAAGTAGGAGAAATCGCACCAAACTTCACATTAATAGATTTAGACGGAAATGAGCATACGCTAGACTCGCTAAGAGGAAAACCGGTTATCGTCAATTTTTGGGCGACTTGGTGCGCTCCATGCCGTATTGAAATGCCTGAATTTGAAGAAGCTTTTGTAGATTATGCTGACGAGAATCTAGTTATTTTAGCCCTAAATCGTGAAGAAACTCCAGATGTTGTCGAAGAGTTTTTCATCGAAGAAATGGGACTAACCTTTACCCCACTTTTAGATAGTACGGCCCAAGTTGCAGATGGTTACGGGGTGTTCAATATGCCGACGACCTATTTTATTAATGCTGAAGGGGTTGTTAGCGATGTTCATCGTGGTCCGGTAGCTCGGGTTCAGCTCGACCAATATTTAGAAAATGTCTTGAATTAGAAAGTCTGTATACCTGTAAGTAGGTGCTTAGCGGATAAACAAAAAAGAGGTTTCAGAATGATTATTCTGAAACCTCTTTTTTGTTTTCTAAACGCCGCTTGTTTTAATCAATGTAGTGTATCTAACAGATGCTTTTTCTCAAGCTGACCGGTAATGCTTTGAGCCAACCAGCGTAAGCTAACAGGCTTTGTGATGTAATCATTGGCACCGGCCGTCATTGACTCATGTTTATCACGTGTCATCGACAGTGCCGTAAAGGCGATAATCGGAACTTGAGCCAGCTCCATATCTTCCATTTCGCGAATATGACGAATCGCAGCCACACCGCCCATGATTGGCATCTCTAAATCCATTAGGACCATATCCGGCCGTGTTTCCTGCACTTTCTCTAACGCCTCTTGCCCATTACGGGCCAAAATCACTTCATAGTTTTTAGATGTCAAAAATTTTGAAATCGTATCTAGATAGAGTTCATCATCTTCAACAAGCAAAACGCGAATTAAGCGGCGGAATGAATTTTGCCACAGACGGCCGTTTGATAAATTAACTGCCGTTTCCCACGGTACCGAAATCGTTACCCTTGTCCCACGGCCAACTTCACTATCAATCGAAAGTAAGCCTTCGTGCAATTGAGCATATTTTTGAACAAAACGCAGGCTATTCTCCTCATCAATTTCGTCACTCCACCAATCGGCTTTATAAATATTAACCAATTGGTCTTGCTCAATACCAATTCCAGAGTCCCAAACAGTTATATGCAACGTCTCGTATTCACGATCGCTTGTCAGCTCTAAACCAATCGCCCCTTTAGGTGGCGTATGGCGAACTGCATTTTCAAGCAGAATTTGAAGCATTTTACGAATATGTTTCCCATCACACATAATGCGGAACAGCTCTTCTTCAATCGCTTCATACACATCAATCTGTTTTGATAGTGCGATAGGACGAATATCGTCTAGACATTGTCCGCATAGTTCATTAATCGTCACCTTGTTTAGATCAAGCATTGTCCGCGGGCTAGTTGTCACTCGAATCCCTTGAACTTCCATTTCTGTCGCTTTTGCTGCGGTCATACTTGCGTACGAAGCGGCAACAACCTGGCGGATCGTACGGCTCAGCAGCGAGCGTGACACACGAGTCGCATCGATACGAGCTTGAACCATGTCAGAAATTTCCTGATCCAGAACGGCTTCGGTCCGAGCATCTTTTGTTAGGGCGATAATAGGGACGGGAGCGCCAGCCATTTCACGTAGAAGGACAACAAATTCATTTGCCTCACTCCCGGTTGCATCGAGCAAAAGCACGTCTGTCCGACCCATTTTTAGCAATTTTTGCAAACTAAGTGGATCAAATGCCCAGCGAATTGCATATGTGCGAGCACGTACGGCCGAAAGTAATCGTTCGACTTGACTGGCAACTCTTTGAGATCGTGTCACAATCACAAGATTGATAATCGAAATGCGTTTTGTTTGAGTTTGTGAGCTGAATAATGCTGCGTTAGGTGATTGATCAATCATGTGTTTCATGAGGCTCCATGTCAACAATCTCTTGCTGTTTTATTTGCGCCAAAAAAAGCTGGGGGTTGCAATCCTAGTTAGATTTCTTGTGTCTCGAAAAAGTGATAAAAACTGTAAAGCCTTTCTTCAAAAGTGTAGGTAACCAATCTTACATGCGCGCTAACATATTCATTGCACCTAGACCCATGCACCTACTCTTTCACGGTAGTTTTATCAGGTCATAAATTAGATTACATTTAGTGTGTATTCTAGATAGAAATCTAGGGTGTCGATGTATGTGCTTGAGCAGCTTAATGCTAAGGGTTCCGCAGGTAAATCGGCACCAAAGTCGCTTGATTGGGCAGTTTGCCTGAAACAATTTGTCGATAGCCTAAGCGTGCCAAAGTACCGGCCGACCTTTGCGATAGTTCCTGAGAACAAACGGTAATCGATTTAGGATGCTGGTCCAGCATTTCAAGCGCATCGTCAGGGACTTCACCAGCAATCACAACAGGCTGATCGATTGTTTCTAAAAGCTCTGACCAAGTTGGATTATTAATCTCTCCAGCAAGCTCCCACTGGTTATTTTGCCAAGCATAAGGTGCGATTAATACTCGCTTACGGCCTGCTTCAACAGAGATCAAAAGCGGCTTTTCATGAAACGGGATGCGGGCAGCCACAATGTCATGCGTTCGTATCGCAGCGATAGGCAATTGATGGACCATTGCTAAACCTCTTGCCAAACTCAATCCAATCCGCAAACCGGTATAAGAGCCAGGACCAATCGCAACGATAAGGGCGGTTAGGTCGGCCGACGTAAGTTGAGCTTCTTGCAACATCTGCTCGATGGCTGGAGCCAGTTCAACTGTCTGCCGCAAAGTAGCGGTCCAACCTTTTTCAGACAAAACTTTATCCTGAGTTTCATCATATAGGGCAATAGCGGTCCAACGGGAAGCGGTATCGATAGCAAGGTAAGGCATAAGAGAAATTAGTTGATTAGTTGGTTTAAGATCGCTTGTGAACGTGGCCCATAAGCGTTAATAATGAATTGACGGCTGTCATCATCAGCAAAGTCGGTAGAGTCGATCGAAATCTCAATCCACAAATAATCTTCAGGTAGCCATTCAGCCGCAACTTGTGGCCATTCGATTATTACTGCGCCGTCGGCCGATAAAATATCATCAAGGCCAATTGTTTCCACATCGTCAGCACTCATCAGCCGGTAGCAGTCTAAATGATAGAGAATGGTACTATCGGTTTTCCGAGCGTACTCATTCACTAAGGTAAAGGTTGGACTTGTGACCCGGTGTGTTGTCCCCCATCCACGGCCGATGCCGCGTGTAAGTGCCGTTTTGCCTGCGCCCAGCCCCCCAATCAAACAAATAACATCACCGATTTGCAGTTGAGCACCAATCGATTCGCCAAGTGCTTCAGTTGAAGCAACCCCATCTGTACTAGTTTTTAGGGAAAAATTCACCTTTTTCATAAATATTCAGCCGACTAAATAACGAATTTTAAGCAGATAAATTATACATCCTCTTTATTTACGTGGTATCATTCACACATTGCTGGGGAGGTCTATCATCCCCAAAACAGCAAATTCTGGAGATAGTTAATGCGGATTCTGGTCTTATCAGATATTCACGCCAATTTGGAAGCTTTTAGGACAGTACTTACTGACGCGGCAGGGAACTGGGACAAAGTCTGGTTCTTAGGAGACCTTGTCGGCTATGGGCCTGACCCGAATGAATGCACGGAGCTGTTGGCAACCCTCGACCATATCGGTCTTTCAGGAAATCACGACTGGGCAGTATTGGGGAAACTTGATATTGAGTCATTTAATGATCATGCGAAATCGGCCGTTTTGTGGGCGCGAGATGTTATCACCGATGACACCCGCGAGTTTTTAGAAAACCTCCCCCCAGCCGTCGTTCCCAATCGCACGTTTTCTCTGGCCCATGCAAGTCCTCGCCAACCGGTTTGGGAATATATCCTCGATAAAGATACGGCCGGGATTAACTTCAACCATTTTCTCACCCCGTTTTGCTTGGTAGGCCACACGCACGTCCCTATTATTTTTGAAATGGCGAATGGAGAAACATTCATTACCTACCCAGATTACGATATTCCAGTTGAACTTGGTGGCATGGGGCGATCAATTATCAACCCCGGAAGCGTTGGGCAGCCACGTGACTCTGACCCTAGAGCTGCTTATGCGTTTCTGGATTTAGACAAGATGAGTTGGGAATTTAAACGCGTACCTTACGATATTGAAGTCACTCAAAAACGTATGGCCAAACATGAATTATCTGACCGGCTCATTACACGTTTGACGTATGGCTGGTAGATTAAGATTATAGGGTGCCTACTTCATAATCGGCCGACTGATGCCTAAAATAAGTATTGTAAAGCTCTGCATAATGACCATCTTGCTTTAAAAGCCCATCATGGTCCCCCTGTTCAATAATTTCACCCTGACGCAAAACAATAATCCGGTCCGCCTCACGTACCGTTGATAGCCGGTGTGCAATAACAATCGCCGTACGGTCTTGCAGAACCACATCTAAGCTTGCCTGGATTTGCGCTTCCGTCACCGGATCGATGCTTGCAGTCGCCTCATCGAGAATAATAATCGATGGGTTTTCATGCAAAACACGCGCCAATGCAACCAGCTGTCGCTGCCCCATCGACAACGCCCGGCCGCCCTCCCCTACATCGGTATCAAGGCCATTTGGAAGGACCCGAATCCAGTCTCCCCAGCCTATGCTTTGTGCAACCTCTTCAACTTCAGCATCTGTTCCATCCGGCCGTGAGTAGCGAATATTGTCGCGCACCGTACCTGAAAACAAGAAAGGAGTTTGTGGCACCATGCCAACATGGCTGCGGTAAGCACTGAGATCAAAAGTGCGCACATCTTGCCCGTCGATCAAAATTTGCCCAGCTTGAAATTCATAAAAGCGTGAAACCAGCTTGCCCAAGCTCGACTTTCCGGCACCGGTATGCCCTACAAGCGCAATCGTCTCTCCAGCGTTTATCGTCAGATTAAAGTTTGCCAGCACCTGTTCTTGCTCTGTATAGCGAAAGTCTACATTACTGAATTCAATTTCACCTTTAACCGTCTCTAAAGGCAAACTGTCTGTTTGAATAACACGTGGCTCAGAGTCCATGAGAGCAAAGACTCGCTCACTCGCCGATAAACCCAGCTGAAACTGACTCCAAAAAGAGGCGATGCTCGTGAGTGGGAACCAAAAGATCGCAATGGCCTGTACAAACAAAAACCAGTCTCCAACCGAGACTTCATTACGTCCAACCGCTCGCCCGCCGTATAAAACAATAATCACTGAACCGATACCAGCGATCATGATTAAAGCTGGAAAAATCGAACTATAGATATACCCTTCTTTAAGGTTCACACCGTAAGACTGATCATTAATGTCTTTAAATTCGTCGTAAATCGTCTGTTCTTGGCGAAAGTTTTTAGCGACTGATATCCCGGCTAACGTTTCCTGCAGATGAGCATTAACGCTGGCCCTAGCCCGCTGTGTTGAGCTAGAGGCGTTGCGTGCAAGCGTACGAAATGCTAAAGCGGTGATCCAAATAAATGGGGCGATAATTAAGGCTAAAAGCGTTAGTCTCGAATTAACCACAAATAAAACGATGAGCAGTAAAACAACCAGCAGAACTTGGCTCATCAAATTAAGTGTGAGTGTCACGACTGTTGCGAAATCACGGGTATCCCCAGTCACACGGCTCACGATCTTGCCTGAAGCATGCTCATCATAAAATGACATATCCCGATCAAGGATCGATTCAATCACATCTTCTCGTAACTGGAGCACAACGTCACCAACGGCCCGGGCGGTGTAAGCTTGGCGCAGATAGTTAAAACACCAAGACAAGGCTCCAGCCGTAAGAATGATGGCTGACAAAATCGCCGCAGCGCGGTTGGTAAAATCGGCCGCCAGCGTGTCGATTGAGCGTGCCAACATCACCGGCAGGACAACGTCCATGACCGCATTCAGCAAAATCATGCCTGAGACAAACAGCATCGTCATCATATTCGGCCGGAAATAGCCGATGATTCGCCGAACCAAAGTCCGGTCATCATATTGGCGGTCATACCCTTCGGCCTGAAGGCCATCCATTACAAATCCCATAATTTTTCTTCAAATCAGAGAAGAGGCTAAAACTCTCTTGATAAGCCTCTTTTCTTGCCTCTAATGACTCTTTTTCTTTCCAAATATGCGTTGATACAGCGTACAGCGTTCAAGTAGTTCCTGATGCGTTCCTTGATCCAAGATCGCACCATCTTCCAAAACAATCACACGGTTAGCCCGTCGAATTTGAGACAAACGGTGGGTAATTAGCAGGGTTGTACGCCCTTCCAAAACCCGATTAATCGCGCTTTGAATCCGATCTTCGGTGGCACTATCAATGGCGCTCGTCGCATCGTCTAAAATCAAAATGCGCGGATCGGTCAGCAACGAACGTGCAATTGCCAAACGCTGACGCTGGCCGCCAGAGAGGGTCACTCCCCGCTCACCCACTTGCGTGTGATAACCATCTTTAAATTGTTCGATAAAATCGTGCGCCTGCGCTTCTTTTGCCGCTTCGACAATTTGCTCATGGGTGACATCCCGGCCGACGCCAAAGCCGATATTGGCCGCTACATCACGTGAAAACATGACGATGTCTTGTTCAATCGCTGAAATTTGAGTACGCAAACCGTCAAGCTGCCAATCGCGCAGATCAACCCCATCGATCAAAATTCGGCCGCCAGTCACATCATAAGTCCGGTTTACTAGCTTTGTCAGTGTGCTTTTACCCGACCCAGTTTGGCCGACAATCGCAACCGTTTCTCCCGGCTTAGCCGTGAACGAAATATTCTTAATCACTGGAGGCTGATCTGCCCCATAGGTGAAAGAAACATTTTCAAAAGCGATCTCCCCACGCATCGGCTCACCATGCCCAGCTTCATTTTCATCGATGTCAGTTTCTTGAAGCATCAATTCAAGAATACGGCGGGCACTTGCAATACCTAACTCAACCAAAGAAAAGGTAAATGTTGAAATAAACGCTGGATAACGTAGTAAAAATAAAAGCCCCATATAGCTGACGAGCTCGCCAATCGTAATTGCCGTTTTTGAATAGAGCCATACCCCATGTAAAAAGCCAACGGTTATAGCGATGCCCAACAAAAACGGGGGCAAATAGCGGGCCTGTACTTCACCTAAATCGACAAACGAATCGCGGTAATTACGAGCAACCGATTCAAATTTACCGATTTCCTGCTGCTCTTGAACATTGATTTTAACGACTTCGATACCGGTTACTGTTTCAGTTACAGACGCATTCATCTGCCCAAACTGACCACGCAATCGGCCGGAGACGGGGCCAAGCTCGTTCATGTAGCGGCGCAATGCCCACACAAACATCCCAACAAATAAAAGCGGCGCCAACAGCAACTGCCAGTTTAAGGTGCTGATTAGCACAATCGGAAAGAGAAGCGCAATCATTGAATCGAAGAGCAAACTAAAGCCGGGCATCATCATACCGTTTAGCTCACGCACGTCATTATTTGCCCGTGCCATCAGGTCACCCACCCGCTGCTGATTGTGCCAAGTTTGCGTTTTGCCTAGCAGGTTTAAGTAAAGCTCGTCTCGAGCATCACGCTCTAAACGTTTGGCGATGACTTCCATTGCATATTGACCGCTAAGGTCAGCAATACCACGCGCAATCACAATGCCAAAAATGATCGTGACGATGGCCGTTAGACTCCGGCCGTCGTTAAGTTCAGGGGAGACTACAGCGTCAAACGCTTCACCCGTTAATAGCGGGACAAAGACATTTGCTCCATTGGCGATAAGCACACCACCAATATACGCCAGCATAAACCAACGATGACGGCCGATGTGCGAAATGATCCAGCGAACGGGGGTTGAGCGATTGTATTCGTAGCTACCAGAGACGTGAAATTCCTGCATACGCAAATGATTCTCCTGTATTTATCGATGCAAGGGGTTAAATTTTGAGGTGTTGATTGTCGGTGACAGTTAAAGCTGGATACTAACAAACAAATGTTCTATTAGCAAGTGGAACAAACCAAAGAACAGTGAGGCACTAAAGCAAAATGGAGGACCCAAGCAATCTGGGTCCTCCATGACTAGAGATTGAACAAAAAGAAAGCAGCGTGACTAGTCTCGATTAAAACGAGCCAAAAGGTTACTGACAGAATGAATCCCACTACCAGCCGACTGGCAGCTTGAATTCTGCGGGGTGTAATCATCAGTAAATACCGTGGCAAAATCAACGTTCAAATTACTCTCAAACACATCACGGTTCAGCACCGTTTTAAACTGTGGATCGGTTTTCAGGCCGCCAATCGTGTCTGAATACATCGCATATTCGCAGTTGTTGCTAAACGCGACGTTGCCATTTGGCATGTTGGTCCTGCCGTACATCAAAATAGAATTGGCGATCCGATGCTCATCATAGTTCGCATTAGAATCTAAGTTAACCGTTCCCTTTTGCATATTGCTGAAATGGCCGTACATCGTCACATTTTCAATGTCCCAGTTCTTACCAGCCTGGTTGGACGGGTTTTTCATCCCCATCGCCACAAACATGTAACGGGTTAAAACAACATCACGCATCGTTAAATTATCAACCCAAGCGGTATGGTTCGACCCGTTCCGGTCACCCAACAGCAGTGCATTCATAAAGTTCGGGCCGATAATCGTCCGTTCAATGTGCATCGTATCCAGCTGGTTAGAGCTATAGATTTGGATACCGTCTGAATGAGTACACCAGTTAAAGCTTTCTTGGCGGTTCGCTAGCGTAGATGGGTAGTCGTGATAATCCTTGCCCATATTGGGAGCACCTAGCTCATCACAGCCACCCCGGTTATTTGCAGTACAAGTCTCACCCGATGGGCTATTGTCGGTACCAGAATGCGGCCGTTGATTGTAAAGCCATGAGTCTGTCAGGGTAAAGTCATCCATGTTGTTGTACACCCCACCACCAGGGTTGGTATACGCAGATTGAATAGCATCAGCCGAGTTGTCATGCACCTCTAAAAAGCTGAATACATGCCCAACACCAGCTAACTTAATCCCAGCACCGCTGTGCAGCGGGTACCAAAGGTTGCTTGATGACCCATCATTTTTCTGCTCGACGCCACCGTTGTTATAAACTTCAATGTAGCGCAGCGTAATATTCCGAGGGTTATCATCTTGGTTGTTATTGATTTTGTCCGGATTAAACTTAACGCCGTGTTCGGCCCAGCCGTGAATCATAAACCCGGCCCGTTTACGGCCGTCGATCAGCACGTTTGAAATGCCATTATCGAGCTGAATACCGGCAATTCCAGCTTGGTCATGCTGGCTAGAATCCCATGAGCTTTGCCCACATTCTGGTAAAGGTTGGCTGTTACCACCAAAGATGATCGCTTGGCCGTTTCGCCCATTATCGGCCGAAAGCTGAACGATGATAGGGTTACTATCGGTCCCGCTGGCGGCTGGGCGCAACGTTGTGCGGTAGGTCATCGAGCTACTACCCCCATCGATCACAACGCCGTCCCCAGGTTTGACCTGGCCCCAGTCGATTTGATCAAGCTCATTCCATGCGGTGGCCCATGTTCGGCCGTTTGAATTGTTCCCATTTCGTGAAACGTAAAATACGTTTCCACTAATTTCAGACCCAGGCTGAATGATCGGCTGTGGAGCCGGTTCAGCAACACTTTGTTGGACTAGAGGGAGAAAGATATTTCCACCTGAACTATCTGATTGAGATTGCTGGCTAGCTTCACCAGCATTTAAAACGAAGAAAATTAAACTAAGAGCCAAAACTCCGGCCGACATAAATTTGATTGTTTGTTTCATCATTTTTGAATTCATAAGTTTTCCAGGCTGCTCTATCAACTTCTTAACCTGCTCCAGAACCGATGTGGGTTCTGAATGACATAGCCGTTAGGAGCAACGCTGCACTACCCTAAACGAACAAGATAATCGCCTATGTAAACTAAATTGGCGGCTAACTGTTCGCTACTTTACCGACCGTAAGGCAATTCGTAAGAGGATGATTTAGAGCATCCTCACGGGTCACAGGCGGCCGAAATTCATCGGCGGCCGGGTTTTTATGGTCAGGCTATTAAGTTGGACTCAACTCAATTTTGTTATGAAAATTGATGCAGACTCATTTTTGGCTCATATTCGCTTTCCCGAACTATCCAGCTGCTCGATAACTGGGTAGTTCGGGAAAACACAACCGCTTACTTTTGATTTGGCTCGGCAAAGAGCTCACTAACAGAACGAACCCGGCTCCCATACGCTTGGCAAAATGGCGTCCCAATCGAATAGTTGTCAAGGAAAACCGTGGCAAAGTCGATCGCTAGGTCATCGGCAAACACATCACCCACCATTAAGGTTTCAAAATTTGGATCAAGAACTTCCCCGCCAATTGAGCCCGAATACAATCCAAACTCACAGTTATTGCTAAAAGCGACATTTCCGCCTAAAAATTCAGTCCGGCCGTGCACCATCACTGAATTCAAAATGCGATGATCAGGTCCGGTCAAATCAGAATCGATACTCACAGTATCTTTTTTGGTATTACTAAAATGTCCGTACATCGTAACGTTGCTGAAGACCCAATTCTCACCAGCTTGTCCTGGTGCGTTTTTCATGCCAACCGCATTGTGCATATAGCGGGTTAAAACAACATCACGCAGGGTCAAATCATTCACCCATGCTGACTCATTCGCATTATTTCGATCTCCTAAAATCAAAGCGTTCATAAAGTTAGGGCCGATGATCGTGCGATCAATGCGCATCGTATTAAACTCATCTGCACTAAAAATCTGAATACCGTCTGAGTGGGTACACCAGTTGAAGCTTTCACGGCGAAACGGAGGTTCGGCCGGATAATCTTGATAGTCGCTCCCCATGTGCGGTGCCCCTAATTCATCACAGCCGGAACGATCTTGCGCCGTACATGTCTCACCGACCGGGCTATTGTCGGTTCCTGAATGCGGCCGTTGGTTATAGAGCCATGAATCTGACAGCGTCAAGTCATCCATGTTGTTAAACACACCACCAGTTGGATTGGTGAAAGCGGACTGAATCGCATCACCCGCATTATCATGCACTTCTAAAAAGCGAAATTCATGACCGGCTCCAGCAAGTTTTATACCGGCACCGCTGTGCAATGGATAATACAAATTCAGGCTTGACCCATCGTTTTTACGTTCAATCCGGCCGTTATTAAATATCTCGAGGTAGCTGAGCGAAATATCTTGTGGATTATCATCTAAGTTATTGTCAATTTTGTCAGGGTAAAACTTGACCCCATGTTCATACCAGCCGTGAATCACTATCCCGCTCCGCTTACGGCCGTCGACCTGTATGTTAGAGATCCCGTTTTCAAGATGGATACCAGCGATTCCAGCTTCGGCGTGCTCATTCTCGTTCCAAGTAAGCTGACCACATTCTGGCAACGGAACAGAGTTACCACCAAACAATATCGCTTGACCATCACGCCCTTCCAAATCTGCAAGCTGAATCACGATCGGCTTCGCCGCTGTGCCGCTTACTTCCGGGTGAATGGCGGTGTAGTAGGTCATCGACTCAGCTCCCCCATCAATTAAAATGATGTCGCCAGGTTCAACCAAGTCCCATTCAATTTGATCAAAGTCTTGCCATGCGTTATGCCAAGAGCGGCCGCTAAGGTTCGTCCCATTTCTTGACACATAGAAGGTGCTATTCTCGGGCGGATTGGTAACAAAAGGCAAGAGCTGTTTAGATTCAGACTGGCCAACCTGAATTGTCACATTTCCCGAACTAGGCTGTGCGAAAAAGGAAAGGCTAAAAAGCACAACAAAGCTTATGCCCATTACATGTAGAAACAGTTTCATAATTGATCGGTTCATAGAATGTCCCCAGATATTGTGGATAGCGGCGGTCATTATCCTATAATTAAAAACAAACTGGCAAACTCTAATAAATTATGAGAAGTTTAAGGCAAACGATAGCTACCCAATCTGCCAAACTCTCACCTCATAAAAGTCTCAAGCGACCATGCAATCAATTCAAGAATTTTCAACACAGCTGATCAACAATATTGAAAAAGTGATCATCGGTAAACGGCCGGTACTCGAGCTACTAACCGTCGCACTGCTCTGCGAAGGGCACGTGCTTTTAGAAGATGTTCCTGGTGTGGGCAAAACGATGCTAGCCCGCGCCTTAGCCACAACCTTGGGAGTCGATTTCAAACGCCTACAATGCACGCCCGATCTGCTCCCATCTGATGTGACCGGGGTTTCTATCTTTGATCAAAAGGAGCAAAAGTTCACCTTCTTGCCCGGCCCAGCGTTTACCCACATCTTGCTCACAGATGAAATTAATCGAGCCACTCCCCGAACGCAGTCTGCCCTACTTGAAGCGATGGGGGAACGGCAAGTGACCGTTGACGGCGAAACCCGGCCGCTTAAACGGCCGTTTTTTGTACTTGCGACACAAAATCCAGTTGAATATGAAGGGACATTCCCCTTACCTGAAGCGCAGCTTGACCGCTTTTTTATGAAGCTTGGCTTAGGCTATTTAGACCCCGAACTTGAAAGCCAAATGCTGCTTAATTTGGGGCGTGAGCACCCGATTGATTCTTTAATTCAAACAGTAGATGGGCATTTGCTGCCGGACCTTTCGAAAGAAATATGGGACGTACACATCGATGATACGTTGCGCAACTACATCGTTCAGCTCGTTTTTGCAACGCGCGAACATAGCGATCTTCTCTTGGGTGCCAGCCCACGTGGCTCACACGGCCTATTTCGAGCCGTACAGGCCTATGCGGCTATTCAAGGGCGCAACTATGCGCTTCCCGATGATGTGAAGTTTCTAGCCCCTTATGTGCTGGCTCACCGCTGCTTGGTTCACCCCGAAAGCGGCCTGCGTGGCATTACGGCGGCCGACATTCTCAACCGCATCATCGCTGACACACCGCTCGACATGGGAGAAGTTCATTGATGATTTGCGATTATACCGAGCCTATCTCGAATCGTGAATCACAAGTCGCAAAACAATGAAAAATCTCGCTGGCTTAATCGTCTTTCTCCTTATTATCGCCTTCCTATTTCGCATTGATTTTGTGTTTTACATTATTTATGTCTGTGTTGGGCTGTATGCATGGAGCTATTGGGGCATACCCCGTCGCTTAAAAAAGATTAAGTTGAGCCGGCAGTTCCAAGACCATGCCTTTTGGGGAGAACCTTTAGATGTAAACATCAAGGTTGAAAACAGCAGTGCACTTAATATTCCTTGGCTTGAAATCTCTGATAGTGTTGCGATCCAACTGTCGGCCGCCCGGCCGATCAATGCCGTTATCCCTCTAAAGGGGAAAGAAAAAGTAGAGTACACCTATCCATTGCAAACAACACGCCGTGGCTACTACCGCATTGGGCCCACCCAGATTCGGTCCGGCGACATGTTCGGCTTTACAGATCCTATCGCCTACCTTCTCCCAGCCAGCCATCTCACTATTTATCCCAAAATCACACCGATTGAACGACTAAAAATTGCGTCACGACTCCCGTTTGGCACCATCATCAGCAATCAACGCCTGTTTGAAGATCCAGCCCGGCCGACCGGTGTTCGTGATTTTCGCAGCGGCGATTCGATGCGCCAGGTCAATTGGAAAGTCAGTGCGCACACCCAAAACTTAGCGGTTAAAACCCTACAACCAGCGATTTATTTAGAGTCGATGGTTGTTCTAAATCTATTTGGTGATGATTACACACGCTGGACCCGTATTTCGACAATTGAATGGGCGATTGAGTTAGCGGCATCCCTCGCCGCTCACCTGCATAATAAACGTCAGCCGGTTGGCCTTGCTTCAAACGGCATCGATCCGCTCCAAACATCAAATACAGAAGAATCGGCCGACGTTGAATTTGATCCACACAGCGGCCGTCTATTAACTCAGTCAGAAACAGACACCCAGTCGCTGTATAGCCTGCCACCGAACAACAGCCGAGCCCACCTCATGAAAGTCCTCGAACGGTTAGCCCGCATCGAACCAGCAGGCGTGGCCCCTTTCAACGGCTGGCTAAAAACGAACAATTTGTCATTGGGCTGGGGCGGAACCGCGTTGATCATCACGCCAACGGCCGATGCGGAGCTGTGCCAAACGCTGCACCATTGGGTCAGACGCGGCATCAATCCGGTTCTGATCCAAGTTGAAAAATCGAGCAATTTCGTGCATGTTAAAGAGCGTGCCCGCCGTTTAGGGTTTACAGCGGTTGAGGTCGTAGATCCAGCTTCAATTGATCAGGCTTTTGGCACAGGGATGGGCAAATGATCGATCAGCCCAATCCTACTAACGACATCACATTGCCAGAAAGTATTGTTGAAAGCGAAACAGTAAAGGTCAACTGGTATTCCCGCTACATCGTCCAGCCGATATTGATCGCCATTCTCGTCACAGCCATTGGTGCAGCCTTTCTTTCATTAATCGCGATTGACTCCCCTAACCCGTGGCACATCATCATCTTTCCCGTTTTTATAATGGCAATCGAAGGGATATTTACGGCTATATGGATGAGTCATCCAGAGCAGCGTCTGCTGAACAAACCACTGTATCGTGGTGCAGAAGTTCTGTTGGTTGCTCTATTTATGCGCCTATTCACTTGGCTACTTTTGGGAAATTGGCCAGAAGCGGCTGCCATCATCGACTATCTACGCACGCCGTCTCTTATTTTTGGTGACCCGTTTTTTATATTGTCCCTTTTTGTTGTGCTCGCCACATGGTCATGGGCAATTTCAATCACAACGGGGTTTCAAAAGATGGCCCTCGACCCCTCTGAGCTGAGTTTTTATGATTTGCCAGTTCGAGATCGGCCGAAAGCGGAAAGGCCAAATACTCCGTTTCGAACCCTTCAGTTTGAACAATTCGGCCGCCAGTGGCTGATAGGAGCCGGATTAATGGCGTTTTTCGCCGCCATATCAACCGTTGACTACACCAATTTAGATTCAAGCAACTGGCGCACCGTTGGTCGTTTGGCGCTGGCGCCGGGTATCTTGCCAGCCATGCTGTGCTACTTCGGAGCCGGGTTTGCGCTTATCAGCCAAGGTAGACTGGCGATTATGAACGCCCGCTGGCTGTTCGGTGACGCAGAAAAAACAGTTGCAGTTGAACGCGGCTGGCTACGACAAACAGGCTGGGTCGTGCTGATCGTCGGTGGCATCGCCGCATTTTTGCCGCTGGGTTCAACCCTCTTTATTAGCCAAATTTTGCAAGCGATTATCGGGCTGGCTGTGCAAATTGTGGCATTTTTAATTTTCTTATTTGCGCTGATTGTTTCTTTCTTTTTTCCAGACATCGAAAGAACTGAAACTGAAGTTGAAGAGTTTGTACCAGAGCCGTTTGTCGTACCCGAAGTCGTTGCCGGTCCACCTCCGGCCGAACCCGGTTTCCCAATTATTGGAACGCTATTCTGGATTATTGCGATTGGCATCACGATTATGGCATTGGTCTTTTTCTTGAAAGATCGTGGCATCAAGCTACCCAGCATGAACTGGGGCAAAATCAAACAAGCCGTTGTTGATTGGTGGCAGTCGCTTTGGCGCATTGTAGTGGAGCAGGCTCAAGACTTACGGGATGCGGTGCTTACCCGCTTGGTGCGCGAGGATATCGAGACAGATAAAAACCAACCGTGGCGTTTTATTAGGCTGAACAGCTTATCGCCGCAACAAAAGCTTCGCTATTTTTACCTCTCAACGGTTCAGCGAACAGAAAGTGGAACTTTAGCGAAAAAGGGAAGCGACACGCCGCTAGAATATGCGGCCGACCTCAAGAAGCAGCTGCCTGAATCGGCAGAGGCGATTGACGCGGTGACGGCCGGATTTTTGCAAGCACGGTACGCCAATCAAGCGATAACCACGGCCGATGTGGAGCAGGTTGAGCCAAGGTGGAAGGCGTTGCGAAAAGCGATTAAGTCAGCCAAAGGCGCAACCTAAATCGTATGAACTATTGCATGGTTACAGGTACTCGAACGAAATCAACTCAAGCTGCTAAAAATGACTCTCCCCGATTACAAACATCTTAGCCTATAGCACACACCCATTAGTAAGTCTGATACCACTTATCATCAAGCTTTGGCAGTTCGTAATAGTGAGTCCACGGCCG
>JBGCDP010000219.1:0-65377 GCA_045105475.1 Anaerolineae bacterium | reverse complement strand
AAATCAAGCAGCAGATCGAATCAAACAGCCTGCAAAAGCAGGTTCAACTGCTTGGCAGCATCCCTTTTGCCCAAATGTCTGCATATTTTGAAAGCCACCAACTATTCGTAATGCCATCTTTCTACGAGCCCTTTGGGATTGTGTACATCGAAGCGATGGGGGCAGGCTTGCCAATTATTGCGTCCACGGCCGGGGCCGGACGTGAGCTCATCCAGCATGAAGAAAATGGTTTTCTAGTGCAAGCTGGCAGTTCGGCCGACATATCAAACGCCATCAGGCAAGTTGCATCAGATCGGCTAAAACTAGCTGAGATGGGGCAACGGGCTAGAGTACGCTATGAACAGCACCCGACATGGGCTGAGACGGGTAAAACAATCACCACATTTTTAGAAAGCTTAATTTAAACCGGCACACCCTTACTACTTTGGCGAATCAGCCTTCCGCTCAGCCATAGTCCGATGCCCGCCAGCAAAAAGTCCCTTACCCGTATAAAAACAGTCGCACTAAGCCCAATCGCTGTGGCCTGTCCCAATGCAGCCATTGCCACATACTGACTCGCTTCTAAAGTACCTAGCCCGGCCGGGAGCGGCATCAAAAACGCCAAACGTACAGCCGTCACCACAATCAAGAGCTGAGTCATATCCAAGGTTAAACCCAGCAAGAAGTACATGAGCCAGAATTCAACAAACCATAACACCCAGGTTAGCAAGGAAACAAAAAACGCTGCCCACAATGCGCCGGGTGCGTTTTGCCATAACGCTGCAACTTGAACCTCACTTTCAACAATCGTTGCTTCAATCTGTTGCAGCCTAGCCTGATACCGCTGAGCCAATCGGTCAAAAATCGGCCGCTGGACCAGCCAGCAATAACCGTGTGTTAGCGGGGCCAGCCCTTTCCCCATCCAAAACAAAAGCAGCGCCGGTAGCAGCCAAAGCAAAAGGGAAGTAATCAATAGCCATCCGGCCGAATCATTCGATATAAGAGCTTGCTGTACGACTACAATGCCCCCCAATGCCAGAATCGTAAAGTTCACAAATAATTCGATCAGCTTATCAACAGTAACAGACGCCAGTGCGCTACCAGAAGGGATGTGATGTTTTGATTTAAGAACCCAGACCTGAAGCGGCTCCCCTCCAAACTGCGGGCCAGGTGTGAAATAGCTGATTCCAAATGCGGCCAACCGGTAACCGCTTAATTGAAAATAATTCACCGGATACCCCAGCCCACGCAGAATAAACCACCAGCGGCCGCTCATCGACAGCACAATCACAATGTCGAACAAAAATAGAGCAGCCAAGCTCCAGAAAGATAAAATCGAACCGACCTGCCTCAGATCGTCCCAAGGGATAAGGCTCCAAACAAAAATGAACAATAAAAGCGATGCGGCCCAAACGGCCGTTCGGCGCCAATTCATGCTTTTTTTAGAACCATCTATTTTCATCGACGAATGCGGCTAACGGCCGTTTCTGACAGCACCCAAAGTGTTCCGTCCGCCTCAATCAAAATATCGATAGCACGATTGCTCGCCAACCCATCGTCAGTGGTTAGATACTGCCAATCCTCGCCCCGCAGCGTCGCAACGCCTCGATCAGTCGCTACCCAAGGACGTAGATCAATCCCAGTTGTCACCGCAAAAATCTCGCCGAGGTTTTCCAAAGACAATATCTGCCGCTCTAATCCATCAACTCGAATAAGAGACGTGTCAGACACAAACACAAAAGCATCATCAGCCGCCTGTGTCATATCGCTAAACTTGCGTCCGCGCAGATGCAAAATCGGCCAGTCTAATTTTTCCGTGGCAGTATCTAATTGCAAAGCACCATGATTGGCCGTCGCCCACCAGATTGAGTCATCGTTGGGGTTCGCAATGCCAGCAACAACATTTAGCCGCTCTCGATGAGCCACCAACCGGCACTCATCGTCATCGATGACAGCCACACCGGCATCAGTCCCTAGCCAAATTTGACCGTCTTCTACAACCACAGCCTGCGCTTTAGCAGAGGCCAAATCACGTTCATAAATTAGCCACCGATCCGGCTCCAACGTAACCGATTCTGGCAACAGTCTGGCCAAACGCCCTTCCCAGCCAGCAAACCAAATTGTTCCGTCAGCGGCCGCATGCACTGCGGTCATGTTAGCAAAGTACAGCCGATAGTCATCCGGCTCATACAAGTTTTCATTTGGCGAAATCTGCCCAATTTTTCCCAAAAAGCTACCATACCAAGCTGACCCATCGGCCGTTATCCCTAACGCCACCACTTCATCCCGCCGCATGCCGTTATCTGTAAAATGCCCCCCATTAGGTGCACTTGGGTCTTTGATATTATGCACAATGCCCCAAACACCATCTTTAAAGTAGCTAACGCCAAAGCGAGCATCACCATAACCGGCCCAGACGGTCCCATGCACATCAACCGTTAACGTGGTGACGTCATCAGTCGGCAAACCGTCCGTCGTTGTGTACACAATCCATTCTCCGGCTGAATCAATCGGCAAATGGGCTATGCCATTGGCACTCGACACCCACAGTCCGGCTTCATTGGCGACAAAACCACGGCTGATGTCAGCGACTTTAGGTAATGGGGCTGGCACAAACGCGCCGTCAACGAAATGTAGGAGGGCATCGTCAGCAACAAGCCAAAGTCCACCAGCAGGGCTAGATGTCATGCGCTGAATCGTCTCACCTAAAACAAGGTTCCAGCGATCAGCCGCTTCATCAAGCATAAAGAGACCTTCGTTTAAGCCGATCCAAATATCACCGTTTTTGTCAGCCACAATTTTTCGTGGACCATATTCTATTGGCAGCCCTTCAGGGAAATAGCGCCATTGACCAACGGGGCCTGTCGCATTTTCGGCCGATTGTGACAGCGAGAGTCGGCCGATATTTTCTGTCCCTAAAAACCATAAATCCCCATTTTCAGTTTCAGTCATCGCATAAAGATGTCCCACCTGCATACCGGCCGTTTCGCACGCGGCCGTTTCGATGGTTCCAGCCTCATCAATAAGCAAAACACCTTCTGCCGCATGTTGACCCACAAGGGCCAAACGGCCGTCATCTGCCTGTGACAACCCATTTACCTGCTCAAGAGTTAGCTCAACTGTATTCCAGACCTCATCAGATGGCTTTGGTTCATTTGATAAGCGTAGAGTTGAAATACCCGCATCCCCAGCGATAGCCACCCCGTTCTTCAGCCCGATTAAGTCAGTTAAGCGTGTATGCTTAAAATCACTACCAGCCGTAATCGTTTCTAAAACCGCTCCGCTGTTCGGCCGAACTAAACCTTGGGCCGTCGCTACCCAAAGCTGGCTACCTTGTTGCACAAGATTACTCACCGCCCCCGAATAAAGTGGCACAATGGCCAATCCATCAAAGCGAATCGTCTCAAACAAATCCGGTTCATCGTCATTGCCAAAAGCGATTGAAACCGTATTGTCTGGGGCAGCCACTATACTTTGCACCGGCATATCAGGTAGCCCATCTCGTACTGTGTAGCGGCCCCACTTTGTCCCATCAAAGCGACCAACCCCTGACGGGGTTCCGATCCAAACAGCTCGGTCAGGCGTAATGGTTATCGATGAAACATCATCATTGATCAGCCCTTCGTTGATGCCGAAATAATCCCAACGTTGACCATTAAATCGATAGACGCCTTCACGGCTACTCACCCATACTGATTGATCTATTCCCGTGACACCGGTGGCATCAATAGGGGTCAAATCTAACAAGGAAAAACGGACCGTCGACCATTCGCTCCCGTCGTAGCGGGCTAAGCCAGAAGCGGTTGCGGCCCAGATTACCCCATCTTTCGCTGCAAAAATTTCTCGAATTCGACCTGATGGTAGGCCGCTGTCTCGGCCAAACGTCGTCCATGCCCCCCCGTCATAAACTGCTACGCCTGAGTCTCCTGTCCCAACCCATATGCGGCCGATCACATCATTGGTGACCGTACTAATTTCGGCAGATGGCAATCCGTGTTCGGGTAAAAATTTCACCTGCTCACCACTTTGCACATTATGCACGACGACGCCACCATTGGTAGCTAGCCAAACAAGATTATTTGTCCACAGTGCATCAGTGACGTGCTCGGCCGAACTCCATGTATCAACGGCGGAATCAACGATTAACGGGCTAGGCAGCTTGTCCCAAACGATTTGCCGTGGAATAGCTTGTGGCGCTGCATAAAAAGCCGGGAGCGCTTGAACTGCTAAGTATCCCCCACCAAAGATCAATCCAAAAAGCGCTAGTATTCCGCCCCATAAAGCTGTTTTTTTGAGACGTTGACTGATAGAGCGTGCCGCTAAATTTTGATCATTTCCATGCATTGTGCCATTATGACAGGTTCAAATAGCAAGCCACAGCCTTTCTTACCGACCATTTATCGTGCAACCAAAAATCATAGGCTAATTAAACAGATCAATACCGTCCAGCTCATCTTCACGTTTTGCAATAAACGCATCGAGCTCTTCAGCAATAGCGATATCAAGGGGAGGCTTTTCGTGTGAAGCTAAAATCTGCTTCCAAAGCTTGTTGGCTCGTTGCAACGCATCCTCACTACCTGCGGCCGTCCACGCGTCATATCCCAGCCGGTCAGTCACAAGCGGCTCGTAAAAAGCTGATTCATAACGCTCTTGTGTATGCTGTGTCCCAAAATGATGTCCGCCGGACCCCACTTCTTGAATTGAATCGATCGCAAAAGCTTCCTCATTAATCTCGAAATTATTGAGCAGATGGGTAAACATGGCTAGATTTTCAGCGTCGATCACAAACTTTTCGTAACTGGCAACAAGTCCACCTTCTAACCAACCGACCGAATGGAGCATCATGTTTGTATGTGCCATAACAGCGGGCCACATTGTCCACATCGTCTCATAAGCAGCTTGAGCATCTGCCACTTTTGAGTTGGTCAAACTCCCGCTAGCTCGATACGGCACCCCATACCGACGGGCCAACTGCGCCCCAACAATCAATGCCCATGCCCCTTCTGGTCCACCAAAAGCAGGCGAGCCAGAGCGCATATCAACATTCTGAGTAAATCCCCCATAAATGACAGGGGCACCAGGTTGAATAAGCTGAGCCGTTGCGACCCCGGCCAAAGCTTCTGCGTTCTGCTGCGCCAGTGCAGACGCGATGGTGACTGGGCTCATCGCCCCAGCCATAATAAATGGGGTGATAATCGAAACCTGCCCTGCTTTGGCATAAGTAATGAGTCCACCCAGCATCCGGTTATCAAAACGTAATGGGCTATTCACATTCACAACGCCCCCCACAACCGCACCCGGCAACTCTCCCCCATAAATAATCTTCATCATTTCAACGGTGTCGGCCGAAATGATACGGCCACTCGCAGTGTCACGTATCGCCCGATCTGTATTGTGGGCCATCACCCGCACCCGATACAAATGGCGCAATGAGTTACGTACATCTTGCGGCTCACACAAGGGGCCACCCGTAAACTGAAAGTAAGGGACAGCCTGAGCCATTTTGATAAAGTTTTCAAAATCTTGAAGAGTTGATACTCGACGGCCGCGATCGAGATCACTCACATATGGCATCCCTGAATTAGGGGCAAAATTGATGAAATTTCCCCCGACAGTCAGATCACAACTTCGATTCCGTGCGTGCCAAGTAAATTGGGCCGGGGCTTTTTCCACCAGCTCCAACAACAAGCCCCGATCAATCCAGACATGCTGATTTTTGCGGTCAACTTTGGCACCAGCTTTCTCCCAAGCATCAAGCGCCTCGTCATCCATAAAATCGATGCCAACATTTTCAAGGATGCGCATCGATGCGTCATGTATTTTTTCAATTTGATCAGGTGTACACCAAGCTGTAGGCTCGATGGGGTTTTGTAAAAGTTGAAATGGTTTCTGGAGCCACTTCGGCTTGTCAGATGTGCTTCTTCGGGTTCTAGAACGGGTTCGTCTTTGGGTCATCGTTCCTATTTTACGTCAAGAAAAATAGGGGGCGAACATTAAACAACCCAACTTTTAGATCAATCTTTTTTCACCACAAGGAATTAAGCTAAAATAAATGCCTATCCACTCATAACCACTTGTATAAAAATGCCAAATCTAATCTTAGAATATACAGACAACCTCAATTTTGATCCTACTCCGTTTTTCGAAAAGCTACATCATACGCTGGCGGCCGAAGTCGAATCGATTCGCTACAAAGGCTTAAAAAGCCGGGCCGTCAAGCTCACCGAATACCATATGGCTGAAGGGCATCCTGATTATAAGATGGTCAATATCACGGCGATTATTCGTGAGGGACGTCCGCAGGCGGTAAAAGAGCAAATCGCTCAGATATTAATTCGGGCGTTAAGAGAGGAGTTTGGCCCTCGCCGCGAGAACGGTGAGCAAATCAGCCTTGCAACTGATATGCGTGAACTATTGAATGGCATTGCGATTACGGACAATACATGGCCGGTTGAAGGGCTTAGCTCACACAACTAAGGTGAGCACTTGTATAAAGTCATGGCCCAAGGATGGCCGGCTGCATAATTACTCCAGTCCCCAGCTAATTCACACTGATTGGCTTCGACCCAATCGGTGTATCTTGACTCAAAATACCAATACGCACCGGCTTCCTCAATAATCCATACAGTCTGCCCTGCATATTCTTGTGGATCATTTTGAAAACGGCCCAATGGCTGAACTTGATCTCCCAAATAATATTGGCCAACCGGGTGCGGATGCGTCCACACAATATCATCAGGGCTTCCCTGCTCTTCAATAAAAGCGGTTGGGCCAGTCCAATTGTCCCGGTATCCATGCTGAAAACTGAAATACATGACGTCAGCTGCAACTGCATGGAAACATAGAATGAAAAGCAGAATATAACCGGGATAAGCCTTTTGCTGATCAGGAAATTTATAAAGTACAAATACAATGAATCCTGCAATTGATGAAATTAAGAAAAGCAAGAACAGAGGGCTTAAAGTAGCGAAATAAACAATATCTAAAATCGTTGGATCCCAGAAAAAGGACGCTAATGTAACAAAGATTAAAAGGACGCCTATGATGGAATTACGAACATCAATGATTCGCCAAACACCTGAAGCAGCTAAAACCACCCAAAACGGAAGCGTCATAAATACATAACGATTGGTTACGCTTTCAACAAACGCAGTAATGAGAACAAAAAAGACAAACGGGAAATAAGCACCCAAAACCAAAACGTACGATTCTCGCTTACGGAGCACAAATAAAAGATCAAAGGCACCATAGGCAGACATAACCCCCAAAGGAAAGCCAACACTATAAAAAACAGTTGTAAACATAACCCAAGGTCTTTTAGAGTAACCAAGGAAGCTGACCGTATCCGTATTCACAAATTTGTAGTAAAACTCCCCGGCCATTGAGTTCGTACCCACAACAAAAACCCGGAAAACCTCTAAGCAAAAGTAGCCAACAATTGGCAAAATTATGTAAGGCAGGATGTTTCCCAATCTAAAGCCCACAGGCTTTTCATCAGGCATTACTTTAATTACTAAGTAATGAACGATAAACAGCAAGACAAGAAGTGCACCAATCGTGTGTGAAAGGGTTGCGAGCCCCAAAAATAGAAAGGCTAAGACTTTATAAATAAAGCGATCTGTCTCTAGGCTCATGTAAAAGCTAACATACGACAAAGAGTACATGAGGAGCAACAAGGTATAAAATCTTGCGTTCTGGGACCAGAAAAGGTGCCAAGGGGCCAAAGCGATTAGAAGTGTAGCGACGAGAGCGGAGCGACGACCCAGAGATCTTTCTGTTAAGAAATAAACGGCCGCAATCGTAAAAACACCAATAACGGCCGCAAGTGCACGCGCCCCAGCTAGACTCACACCCCAAACGTTAAAAATCGGGAGAATCAGCAAATAATAGAGCGGCCGCGGATTTTTCAATATCTCAGAAAATGAATCCATGTAGACTTGAACATCACGCAAAAGATGATTCTCTTCAATCCAAATGCTCCAATTCCCAAGTTGATAAAATCGTATCGCAAATCCTGTAACCAGAATAAGCCAGAACCAATAAGCTTGTGGACGACCTTGATCGGTGGTTGAATGTCGTGGGGATTCTACCATTCTAATTAAACCTCAAATTTATAAGCCATTCGTTGGCTTTCTAACTTTCTTCTGCCGATCATTCGTCAATGATTGTTCAGAAAACTTTATTTTGACAGGAACTTTATAACGCAGAAGCGAGGCTGAACATGCCCGCTTAATCAGCTTCTTTAATTGTTTTAGGTCACTACCTAAGGCTGGGAAAATAGCGGCACATACAATATTCCCAGTTATCGGATTAGGTTCCCCATAAACAGAACATTCGACAACTCCTTCAACCGCCTGAATGACCGCTTCCACCTCACTCGGGAAAACCTTCTCCCCACCAACATTAATCACGTCAGACTCACGGCCTAAAATACGCAACCATTCACCATCGACTTCAACACGGTCACCCGTGTTATACCAGCCGTTGACAAACATCGGTTCAGAATCATCTAAGTAGCCTAGCATGGTCGTTTGTGATTTCACAAACAAGATGCCATCAACAACTTTCGTTTCAAATTGCTCACCATCAAGCTGAATCCAAAGCTGGTCATCTTCCCGAGATTTAGATGCAGGCGAGCCAAATTCAGAAGTCCCATATTTTTGTTTGATAGTCGCATTTGGAAAAATGATTTTCGCATGGTTTAAATTGTTCGACGTCATTGGTTCAGAGCCAAACGTTACGATTTTTACGCTGTCAAGCTGATACTTTTCAAAATCGCCCGAAAGCCATAACAAATTTAAAAATGATGGAGAAACAGGCAAAACTTCAACTTGAGCGGCCTCAATGAGACCACAAATATAGTTTGGTCCTCGTTCTTCGGGGGCCACAAGGGTTCCACCACTAAATAAAATATAAAAGAGCGTATCGATACCTGCTATATGATCAAGCAGTAAAAATGACAGCGTGATAAATGGTTTGCTAGTTTGCGAATATTTGCCTAAAAAACGCTCTAAACTATGTAAAATCGGTTTAGGTTTTCCTGAACTACCTGAAGAAAATATGATGAATCCAGCTGCCTGTTGTTTAGCAAGTTTATTAATCAGCGGGTGATAGGTCTGATTTCGTTTCTGCTTTAATGGAATGTGAACCGGCTTACTGTCTGATTGGCTAGTGTCGATTAAATAATCGACGGTTGCTGCGACACAAAGCGCTTCCACATCAGACCGGCCGACTGGCAGCATTGCAACAATGTAATTTCGGCTGAATAAAGCAAGCAACATTGAAATTGTTAGGGGTGAGAAATCACCTCTAAGCCCAACTATGCTTCCAGCAGAAACACCTTCTTTATCCAGCCAATTCAGCTGTCTTTGAACAAGATCAAACAGGCCAACATATGATATTTTCTGTTCTTGCCAAACAATGGCGATATTCTCGCCAAGAGGGAGCAATAGTTTTGCAGGATTTATCATAAATCTAAATTCTAGGGCTAGCTTACCCCACCCAAGTAAATAACCTGGCCAGTTACAAAATCACTTTCTTTTCGAATAAGAAAATCAGTCACATTACTAATATCGCGATACTCCCCCATACGTTTTACACTTTGTAAGTTGATGAGTGCATCAATCTTGCCATCAGACACACCCCGAATGAGGTCTGTAGCGACAGGTGTTGGTCCCACCGCATTGACTGTAATATTAAATTGCGCCAATTCTTTCGCAATAACTTGAGTCAGGTTAGCCACGGCCGCTTTTGAGGCTGCATAAGCGGCCTCACCTTCTAACTTAAGGGGAGCAGCGACAGTGGCAAAGTTAACGATTCGGCCGTATTTATTCTTTGCCATTACTTTGGCGGCCTCACGACAAAAATTAAATGTGCCAAACACATTGGTCGCAAATATTTTTTCAACCGTTTGTAGTGGGGTTAGCAAAAAATGATTCATAGATGCGATACCTGCATTGTTAAGCAGAATATCAATTGTCCCATGCTCTTTAGCTACGGAACGCACCATTTTGGCAACCGCTTTTTCATCAGCGACATCAAGCTCATAATGCTGATAGTTTTCAAGCTCAAAGTCGGCCGGAGATCGACTACAACCGACAACCCGAAAACCTTTTTCAACATAATATTCAGCAAGATAACGGCCGATCCCTTTACGTGTACCGGTAATCAACATCGTTTCCATTAACCGTCTTCTCCTAAACGAGTCAGTACAAAGTCGGTAAATGAAGCCACATTGCGATAAGGGCTATTACGTGATGACATAGCCTTCTCATCCGCAAGCGTCACATTCGCATCAAAAGCTTCATTTACGCTTGCTTCAACTTCAACTACCAAACTCACTAAGGAAAGAGAGTCAATGCCACTTTCACCGCCGAAAATCGGAGTGTCAGCCGTTACATTTTCAAGCTCTTCATACTCGAGCTCTTCATTTAGCTCTTCAATTGCTGCTGAAATAATTTCAAATACTTTTTCTTTCATATCACCTATCAAAATTAGAAACTTAAAGTTACAGTTTCTAACTTATACCTTGACTTAATTTTCTTATTATCAGATTAACTCTATCTTTTCATTAATACTTTAGCCGGGTTACCTTGCAAAATAACATTAGGCTTATACCGTCTATTCACAAGGCTGTTAGCAACCACAATCGTATTATCACCGATCACGGCCCCATCTAAAATAGTACAGCCCGCCCCAATCCATACATTTTTGCCAATCTTTATCCCTTTTGACGTTTGCCCTAAATCTTCAAGATGCACATCGAGCTGATCAGTACGGTAGTTCACTGAAACAATATTCACATTAGGGCCGACAATAGCATTCTCTCCAATCGTAATACCAGCTTCACCAGTCGCGATAAAACACCCGGTGGCAAATCCGCCCCGATCTCCTATGGTGATCGGACCATCCATTGCCTTAAACTTTGAAAAAGAGCTCACCACACAATTTTTTCCAAATGTTAAATTAGGAGTAAGGTCAACTTCAGCCTTAGGGCTTATTTTGGCCTTATATCGCAAAAAATAGACCAGCGAAACGACAATTGATGGCGTAAGAAATCGTTTTAAACCTTTTAATATTTGTCCCAGTTTCATATATAAAAAATCTACTCAATATGCTTAACAAGAACCGAAAGCTCTTTATAAGCATAACCAATATATTCAAATTCTAAAGAGCTTTCTTCAACGAGTTCAAAAAAAGCTTTATGCCCAAATTCTTGCCAGAGCGGGTAATTAAAATAATCACTGCCCCCGGCTTGATCCGGTCTTTTAAATATTTAAAGATAGTTTTAGTCGATGAGTAGAGATCACAATCAATATGCATCAGGGCTATATTGCCTGAATGCCTCTCAATCCAACTAGGTAAAGTATCCTCAAAATATCCTTTGTGAAGCGTAACGTTTGAGGGAACTTTAGGTAAATTACCACCTAAAGAAAAGTAGTTTTTAGGGTAATGGATCCAAGCTTCAGGCAACCCTGTAAAGCTATCAAATCCATAAATTTCTCTATCTTTTGCATGCCCAGCAATATAGCGAATGCTGGCTCCTTTAAAAACTCCGAACTCTAGAAACATCCCGGATATTTCCACTTGTGAGAGTGAAATATCTACTAACCCCCTTGAAAATCGTTGAGCGGTAGCCCACATACAGTTTTTGGTAATAAACTCAATAGTCGGTTCATGCGCAATTTTCCGCAATGACGATATCGGGTGACGAGACGCAAAATCTAGGGTGTCATACACTTGGCAAACCAATTCTTTGACTCTGGAACGGCGAACAATATTTTCTCGAAACATGCGCTAGCCTGCTGCGCAGAATTAAGGTACTGCAACTCCTTAGGCTAGTTTGTTCATGACGATGCAGAAAGCTGAGTAGGTTTTGATTTTCCAGTCCAAAAATAGTAAATCATAAATGGCGCACTTGCAATCTGCCAAAGCACAGAGAACAACACGCTCAAAAGCAATGAATCAGCCGTAGGTACACCAATAAAGCTGAAAAAGTAAACGAACAATCCTTCACGCAGTCCGAAGCCTTCAAATGTGACAGGCAATCTCACAATGAGCAGGATCAACGGAATAAATAAAATAAAGTAAATCAGATCAATTTCAAGTCCTAATGCTTCTGAAATATAAAAAGTTGAAAAGGACGGAATTAGCTGCTCAAAAATAGTAAACAGCAGAAATAAAGCAAGAGTACGCGGATGGTCTGCATAGCTCTGATAGGCTTCAATAATGCTGGTGAGCTTGTCCATTATCTTCCATTTGGGCAAAGGGATTCGGTTGAGAATGAAAGCGAGAAAGCGTCGATTCATTGAAGCCAACAATAATGAAATCCCAGCAATCAAAATTGCAAAGAGGATAAAAACGTTGCCTTCTAAATCATTATCTGCTCCAATGAACCAAATGAAAATCAACAGATTGACGAAGCCTAAAGCGGCCGTAGCCAGCATCCCAAACAATCTTTCAACCGCAATTGAAGCAACCACCTCATCTGTTTTGCCTGTTACCTGTGATACTTCAACGATTCGAACCGAATCGGCTCCAACTGTTGGTAGAAAAATACCAAAAAAACCAGCCCGATAATATGAGCCAACAGCTGACCACCATGGGTATAACACACCTTTTGCCCTAAGCAGCATGTTCCATTTTAGAGCCATAACATGCCGGTCAAATGTGACAATAAGTGCCATCAGCAACAAGAAATAAGGATTAACTTCAGCCAAGCGGCTAACCAACTGATTTGAATCAGCCACATAGACTAGCCAACCTACAATCACAACGCTGATCAATATCCGGCCGAGATTTAACAGCCGTTTGCGGTTGAATCCTTTTTTATTCAAAATCACCTACGGCTATTACCCAATCTGACTTTGAAGGGGCTGACCAAGTTTGATCGCTACCTTCAAAAAAGCCGGTGACTTCTTGGCCTGATATTGTATCTACCGCCACATAAGGTATCTGGTTAGGCAACCCTGTTAAATCAATTTGGATCGAACTCGTATCTTCTTTATAAAAAATAAGACGAGAGTAATCAGAGTTTCTCAGACAATAGCTGTCTGTAATTTGGTTGCAGCGTTCAAGCCCTTTTGAATACCACTGATCTGAATAACTAAAGTAACGCTTAATTTCACTTTTGTTTGGATAAGGTATTGAGCCAATCTCATAAGAGCCGCCATCAGATAAATTAAGGTTGCCCCAGATGTTCGCAATTCCACCAGACATCATAGAACGCCATAGCCCTTGTCGCGTCATATCAGGGCTATAGTCTTTATTCACCCCTTTCCCATCAATACGAAAACGGTCTTCAGAAAATGAAGGTTTATCGTTTCGATCTAAAATCGATTCAACGTATTTATCATAATCTGGCCAATGCTGCTCGTAACCTGAGTAATCCATGCGCTCTGAAATTTGATCTACACGATTTTTATATGACCGAGCACCTAACATGTGCGACCAACCCATATGTTGATGCATATATTCAACCCATGTATCTAGCTGTTTTTCGTTTGTCCATTCAAAGAGATCAAACCCATATCCCATCGTCCAACCCGGCATCGGTCCAAGTCGGGCCGCAATGTACCGTTGTAAACGTTGGTCTTCAACGCCGTTGTACCCCCAACGCTGTGGGTTTTGGGTGCGGCTGCTGTCTCCCCATGCCCATAAATGCACAGTACCACCTTGAGCATGCACCTTAGCAATTAACAGCTCCAATGCTTCAAAAGTACGCATATCAGGATTTGGGCTAGCTGTTGTAATATCGCCGCAACGTGGTTTTTCAAGCTCAAACCAGCGACAGTAAACATTGACATGCAGACCATTAAAACCATGTTCCACCATGTATTCTTGAATATCAGCATCAATGACGGCCGGATTGTCATAATAGCGATCTGGGTCTTTATACATCATGAACTGCGGAATAAAAGCGGTTGTAGGATTTCCAGAGCGAACCCATGTAACCCCTTCATAGCTGACAAATCCAGCCAAACCCGGCTCACGCTCAATATTTAGCTCACCCGCCAGATTATCAAGATCTGGATCTGAGCTATCAGTTCGATAAATCCAGCGCCCTCCATGGGTTGCAGTAAAACGGGCTGTCCAATTCTCGCCGCCGGTGTAAAACATTTCAGTCACACGACGTTCACCAGTAGCGACATGGGTAAAAACAACCTTTGCTACCAAATCAAACGCATTTCCAGAATGGGAACTATTAGAGAATTGAATATCGATAGGAGCGTGAACAACCTCACCATATTCAGGCATAAATCGGTTCGCTGGAATTAAATCACCAGTCCCATTTCTAATCATGGGTAAATATGTTTCTGGATCGGCTGAATCCGCTTCAAATTCGCTCAATAAACCATTGTCTTGTATGTGACTAACAACTTCAAAAGGAGAAGGAGAGAATCGTTCAATCGATACCTCAGAGTTTTGAAACTGAGCGACTGGGTTAGCAAATCCAACTGTTACTAGACGAGATTCTAGAATCCTATAAGAACCGCCAGCAATATCTGCTGGATTTAGCAATATGGTTACTAATCCAACCGCTACCGCTAATCCTCCGCCGATTTTCTGGACGCGCAGCGGGATCTTTTGCAAAACAATTCTTGATGATTCATCTACAACAAATCCTGCAATGAGCCAAATGACTGCAGCTTGGATAATAGATGTAATACCCACAATTGGAACTGACAGTAAGCCAAGCACGACAATTGCAACAATATCTAATATCACATGTGGAAATGGAACAAGGCTCTCTTCGCTTGAAAACAGCTTGTTATAGGGCAAAAGACAAACTATTAGGCCCAAAACCAAAGCGGGCCATAGCGTGCTCCAAAAATCAAAAGCGGCCGCAGCAAACCATGATGAAGCAACTACTAGAAAAATCCCGCCCTTTTTTAAGGGAATGGCATCTGTAGAGTATTTTAAAATGTTGCCCAAAGTTCGAATGCAAAGGGCAATAACAAAAAAGAATAAAAAAGTGGTCATAACGATCTTTAGCTGCTGTTTTAAGTTGAAGACGTCTACTATAAATAGCCGTTTTCTTTATACCAAGCAGCTGTTTTAAAAAAGCCTTCGCGCGTATTTACGACCGGGTTATACCCTAACTCATTCCTAGCTTTATCAATAACAAAGGCTCGGTCTTTGCGGAAAAAATCGACACGCCGTCGATAAATCGGAGGCTCAGCCCCAAATGGTTGATAAGCTAATTCAAATAAATAACCCAAGTAATACAAAGGCATCACCGGAAAGCGCAAACGAGGGGGTGAAACCCCAACCGCTTCGGCGATAATTTCAGTCATCTGATTAAGTGTGACCGGCTCATTCCCAGACAAAATGTAAATATTACCGATCGCCTGATCAAGTGTGCCGCATAGCAATATCCCTTTCACTAAGTCATCAATATAAATAAATTGATAGTGGATTTCGCCAGAGCCAAACATGATGAATCGTTTCTTTTGAATACCACGGTACATTTTTAAAAAGCGCATTTCACCGGGTCCATAAATGCCTGGGCCTGGTCGGAAAATAGTCACAGGAATATCCGCTTTTTCCATGAATTCAATAGCGACTTTCTCACCCTCAACTTTAGAGCGTTGATAGTAGTCACCTGGATTGTAGGCAGCCGATTCATCGGCCGGAATTTGTTTGGGGGCACCATGCACACCAACGGTGCTGCAGTGGACAAACCGCTTAACATCGGCCGCAACCGCCGCTTCAAGCATATTTCGTGTCCCCTGTACATTCACATCGAACATATCCTGCTCAGTCACATTTTCTTGGCGAAATATCGCAGCAATATGATAGACAGTATGAATGCCTTTTAAAGCCTCTTTCAGAAGCTTCACATCGCGAACGTCACCTTCAACGAGGTCTACATTTTCGTGCAGGAGTGCTTGAGCTTTTCTTTTGTCACGTACCAAAGCGCGCACAGAATATCCTTGACGCACCAATTCTCGAAAAAGATACCCACCTGTAAATCCGGTCGCACCGGTTATAAAAACAATTTCTTTCACTAATTTAAACTCCTACTTACGTGCAAAACTAACTAGATGCCAGCCTAAAGGTTTGACAATAAACTTGGGAATCAGGTTAAAGCTCTTCACAAAAACATTGTTATACAGTTGGGCTTTTAATCCACTGTGAATCTTTGTTGGGTAAGGAAAACGCTCAGGAATAATCTCTACAGTGGAGAATGGCTTGAGCATGGCAGAAAATTCTTGAGCCGAATACAAAGCGAAATTGGGCGCATTCACATGCTCAACTTCAACCTGAACCACGGCCGACATCGCCTTAAGCCAAGATTTGCGGTTAAACAGTTGGAAAATGGCCAATCCGCCTGGCTTTAATACCCGATGAATCTCTTGAATCATCTTTTCGATATTTGGGGTATACATCAATACAGTGTGACAATAAACTGCATCAAAACTATCATCAGCAAAATCCATTGCCTCACCATTCATGACCTGGAATTCACCACTTAGGTTACGATGCGCAAAGTTTTCACGTGCCAAATTGATTGACACATCGGCTAAATCGATGCCGGTCACATCAGCTCCACCCCTCGCAAAGTGGACTAAATCGACTCCTGCACCACATCCAACTTCAAGCACTTTCTTACCCTGATACCCACTATAATCAACCAGCTCTGGCAGATAATGCAGTTTCCCAAAACGATAATTGTTTAGCTGCTCAAAGAAATCAAGTGAACCCGGCGTTGCTGTAACCACTGAAATATCATGCAAATGAGAGTTCCAGTAGTCACGCACAATATCATATTCAGCCCCAAATGATTTTGGAGCCGCTTGCTTTTCATTTTCTACCATAATTTAAAAAGTGGGGGTGATGTAAGAGATGAGGTCAAATGGCTACAAGTAGCCCATCTTACGATACCAATCGGCCGTGCGTCTTAATCCGTCAACATAGCTAACTTGAGGCGAAAAGCCTAACTTTTCTCGTGCTTTATTAATCGAGAAGGAGCGGCTATTCCGGAAAAAGTCAACCCGTCTTCGGTACAAGGGCGGGCTAATTCCAAATGGCTTACACACTATTTCACATAAATGCCCAGCGTAATACAGTGGCATCACCGGCAATCTAAGCTTGGGCGGCTTAACTCCAACGATTTCAGCTACCATTTGAACAAGTTGATTAAGGGTAATGGAATGATCACCGGTTAGGATAAAGATTTCGCCGGCAGCTTCTTCCTTCGTACCAGCCAAAATTAAACCCTGCACTAAATCTTCAACAAAAATAAGCTGATACTGAATTTCACCGCTGCCAAACACAATAAATCGTTTTTTCTTAATGCCTTTAAAGAGTTTAAGGTAGCGCGTATCCCCTGGACCATAAACCCCTGGTCCTGTACGAATCACAGTCACCTGCAATTCACCATCTTGCATAAATTTGATAGCGAGCTGCTCACCTTTAGTTTTTGAAATAGCCACGTGGTTATCGGCTTTATATGGCGCATTCTCAGAAGCAGGAGGATGCTCCGGTACACCGTGCACCCCCACCGTGCTGCAATGAACAAAACGCGTTACACCAGCTTCGGCCGCGGCTTCAAGCATATTCTGTGTGCCTACCACATTGATATCATTCAGTTCCTGATCGCTAATGTTCTCGGCACGAAACGTCGCGGCTAAATGGTAAACGGTCTCAACGTTTTCCATTGCTTGACGCAATGAAGCCTTGTCCCGAATATCACCTAAAACAAATTCGACTTGTGGCAATGACAAGGCGTTTGCTTTATCTATATCACGTACCAATGCTTTGACACGTGCACCTTGCGCAACAAGTTGTTTTATAAGATATGGGCCGACAAATCCAGTTGTCCCAGTAACCAATATGTTAGTAGCCAATCGATTCCTTTTCTAAACACACGGCCGATTGATTTCCAAATGACCATCGCTTTTGCATTTCAAGACCAAATCGGTCAATTTCATTTTGCCGCTGCCCGCTAGACCAGCCTAATTCATGAGCTAATTGATCGGCGCAGATGTTAATCATCTTTGCCGATGGTGCTTCACCTGATCCAATATCTGTTCGTCGCAGCAGAACGTCTGATAGTCTAAAGGCCATTTCGTGATCAACTGCATGAGCCACCTGCTTTTCAAGCAACGCTTTAGGCTCTAAAGTTGAACCTGAAATCAAGTTTTTATATTCTGTACCATAATTAAACACAATCGAACGATCTATACCGTGCGAATCACGTGTAAACGCAGAAAAATCTGCGATATCACCACCATAAATAGGTGTAATCGCTGTTTTGCAAGTAGCATCATTCAAACCAGCCTTACTACACGCAATATCGACAGCCTCCTGTGCAATAGCCCGAGCCGTTGTAAATTTCACACTAACTAGCGTTATTAGTCCTTCGAGTCCATCATTTGTATCATGATCATAGACAACCCCCCTGCGCAAAGCTTTTATCCCTTTATTGGGTTGAGTCGATATGCTTTTAACATGATGGAACCCCTTATGCACTGACTTCACATCATTTAACGTCAAACCTGCGCTGCGGTAGGTTGCATTAATATCATCGAGAAAAGCACTTACTTTCTCAATAGGCAATGAGAAATCTTCGGGAGAACCTTTCAAGGTCTCATGCACGGTGCCAGCTACAGAATAATTTCGCCATGGAGCAACAAAAAGCAGCTTGTTTTTTTTACCGAACAATCCAGCCGCACATTTATCAATAAATCTAGTAGTAACGATGTTCCAAGCGGTGGTCAGTGGATAATCCAATTCGTTAGGTAATGCTTGATTGCTATTTGAAATAAGACGGTCAATCCAAGCACCAGTTGCATTAACAACTTGCTTTGCTTTAATGTGAAACACGTCCCCACTTAGCTGATCTTTAGCTTCAATTCCGGTCACTTTACTAAATTGAGTTGTGATTTTTTTAGCGGCAATATAATTTGCAATCGTAGCTCCCGACTCGACAGCAGACTTCAAAACGCTCATCAAAAAGCGTTCAGTATTATAGATTTGCCCATCATACCAAAGCGCACCACCCGTAACCTCAGAAGGATCTAATCCAGGTAAGTAGTCAAGGACTTCTGATTTTGAAAGCATATGACTAGCTGGCAATTCCTTCCCGGCTACCTGCTGCTGGTTTCGCTGCCGGCCGAAAAAATCATTCAGCCCCAAAGCGACACGCATTGCTGCATGAGATCGAGTTAGTTTTTTGATTGTGGGGACAACAAAAGGGAGGGGGTGCACCAAGTGTGGGGCAATGCGTAAGTAGGTTTTACGCTCTGCAATCATTTTTTTAACCAAACTCAGATCAAAATCTTGCAAGTAACGTAATCCGCCGTGTACCGTTTTCAGGCTATTAGCAGATGTAGCAGCGCCAAAATCGCCTCGTTCAACCAGCGCAACAGTTAAACCACGTTGGGCGGCATCCAAAGCTACAAAGGCACCATGGATACCACCACCAATTACAAGCAGGTCAAAACTTGACTGGCTCATCTTCCTTGGTTCACGTTTCATCGACCTGTATCTCGTAAGAATGACCGGGGGGAGGGGTTAAAGGACGATTTTTTCCCATATGGGTGGGGAGAACCGGGGTCTCAACTTGCTTATAGATATTTTCAACCTTGCGCAAATAGCTTCCAACGCTGTAATGCTCTTCAGCATAGCGGCCGGCTGCAGCGGCAAGACGTGCCATGAGGTCAGGGCTATCCAACAAGTCTATTACGCCAGCTGACATACCTTCAACAGTAGGGTCAACTAAAACAGAAACATTATGATTGAATACTTGCGTATGTGCTTCAAGGTTAGTTGCCACAATCGGCTTAGCCGCATGCAGATAACTATAAACTTTTAGCGGCACAGAAGTTCCTTCAATCCGAGAAGAGAAAAGCACATCTGCAACTTCTAAAAATACAAGCGACTCCTCAGGGGAGACCATACCGGTGAAAACGATCCACTCACCTAAGCCTAGCTCATCAGTTAGGTCTTGGAGCTCCTGAACTTGATGTGGCTTACCGCCAACCATTACATATTTGACGGTAGGGTGCCTATCTTTAACCGCAGCTACACTCCTAACAACAAGATCAAGACCCTGATACTTTTCAAATGTCCCGGTATAAATAACAGAGGTTCTATCATGCAAGTTTAAACGATCTTTAATTTGTTCAGCGGTAGAAATTTCAGCCGAAGAAGTGGCGGCACTAAAACTAACGGCCGTATTCTCGATATTCATATGCTTGACATTTGGATTAATCTGTTTAACTCGATCAGCCAATTCACTATCAATGGTGATCACGGCCGCACATGAACTAATAACCGCATTTTCAAACCATGCGAATATCTGCTTTAGAGGCCAAAAATTTCCCACGCCAAAACTTTCTAATTGGCGTGGCAAACTAGAATGCATGTCATACAAATGTGGAACCTGAAAAAGAGGCGCTAAAAAATAGCCGAAAAATGCCGCTTCCTCATGCGTATGAATAACATCGTATCGTCCTCTTACTAGCAATAAAAACGATTTGAAAAATACCAACACATCTAAAATCGGTTTTATCCAAGACGGTCCAATTTTAATCTGATTTACAAAAGGAACAGGAATAGTGCGGTGAATATGGACATTCGGGATGTCAGGGGATTCCCCTAAGTGATATGTAACTAAGTCAACCTCATGACCTAGTTTGGAAAGCGCATTTACCCTCTGGTAAACGCTAATTGGCGTTCCTCGTGGTTCGAAAAAAGGTTGAGGTGCGATCATCAAAATCTTCATAGTTTTTCCTAAAACTAATATTCCCAGTTAGTTAATTGAGTAAAAAAGGAATGTATTTACAATCTAAGGTGTATTTAAAATCCTTTTTAATTTCCCAAAAAGACAAGTTTGTGAATGTGACTGTGAGTTTGTATGTCTTTCTTGCAGACAGCTTGTGCTATAACGAAAAGCTCGTTATAGCACGCATTCCTCCAACCTCTTTTCGCTTTTATTTAAAAGCTCTTCGCCGATAATCAGCGTCCTATTTCCTTAACTGAATGCTCGATTAGTATAGGAATTTCGTCTTACAATCGGCCTTTTGTGCAGCCGAATTCAAGAAAAATTCACACCTAATCTTATAGTTGGTTAATCCAATCTGGCTCATCATCCTCAATAGTAGCTTCATCGAGATCAAAATCTGTCACAACTGTATCTAACGTTTGTGAAGAGTTAGTCTCAACATATGCAACCTGATGAGTTTGTTCTTTATCACCATTAAATACGATACCGATTAAGTTTGCATTTACACGATTCAGGCGATTAATCGTTTCTTTAACCTGTTGGCGTCGGGTTTTATTAACCAGCGCAACCAAAATAGTTGTATCGGCCCAACTACTTAAGATCGTTGGGTCAGTGACTGCCAATACGGAAGGGGCATCAATTACGATATAGTCATAAATTTCCAACAACTTTTCTGTAATGTCGGCCATCTTTTTTGAGCCAATTAATTCGGCCGGTGATGGGGGAATTGGACCACTGACGATAATGTCTAATCCGGGTACAAGTGAATTTTGTACAAATGGTTTAACAAATTCTTGAAAATCTGCATTTTCCTGATGATGATAATCAAGCAACATCGTCGAAAGGCCATTGGCTCTATCTAAATTAAAGATGCTGTGCTGCGTTGGGCGCCGTAAATCTCCATCCATTAATAAAACACGATTACCAGCTTTAGCCCAAATCACAGCGATATTCGCAGCGATAAAACTTTTTCCTTCACTCTGGTTGGGGCTAACAACCAGCAAGCTACGATTCATTCGATCTAGATTTGCAAATTGAATACTTGTACGCAGAGAGCGAAATGTCTCAGATGTAGGCGACAAGGGGGATCGAACTGTAATAAGTGGATCTTCCCCTTTCAAGAAGTCTAAGACGGGTAGAGAGACTAGCTTTGGCAGTCCAAACAGCTGGCTTGAATCGTCCTGTGGCTTAACGGTGTCATCAATATATTCAATCAAAAACGCTACAGATGCTGCAAGAACGGCCGCAACCGCCATAGCCGTAATAACCGCCATGTTTCTACCAGTATCCTGTGGCCAAGTCGGCAATGCAGCCGGTTCGATAACCGTAATAGCATTAATGTCACCCTTTTCAGTTGAAGCTAAAAGTGAAGCATAATTATTTTGAAGCGTATTACGCTTTGATTCCAAGGCCGCAATCTCATTTCGAATATTAGCAATTTCTCGGGCGCTAAACTGCTCGCCCAACTCCTCGCTTTTAACCAATATCTCTTCAATAGTTGCTTCAATTTGAACCTGAAGTAAATCTAACTGATTAACAATAAAGTCCTGCCTAACCTGCTCTTCATCAGAAACATTACTGGGACTTAACCGAATTAATTGAAACGCGAGTTCATTAGCAATAATTTGAGCGCGTTGAGGATCTGAATCAAGCACGGCAACCTCAATAAGCTGCGTCTGAGGAATTGCGTTGGCATAATATTCAGGGAACCAATCCATGCCAAGCGCTTTCATCGTTTCAGCCTTGACTTGGTCACGTGAAGCAATATCAGCATAAATTTCAGCCAGCTGCTCAGCCAGCGAAAATTGATTTGAATTTGGGTTTGGATCATTAATGGCAGACTGCCCTACCATCAAGGTTGTGCTGGCAAAATATTGATCAGGCTGTTGACTTACAACATAGTAACTTGATGCACCGGCCAGAACGACTGATAGGACTATTAACCACCACCAACGCATAAGCGGTGAAATATAATTTGAGAGTTCCACTAGTAATATCCTTTTCTTCTATTCAAGGTTGAGCTGTCATTAATTTTAGACAATTCTTTTATCATGCTAAAACTAAGCCTATTCATTAACCGGAACAGCTCGACTGTTTAAACGATATTTTTCAGAGCTAATCAACGCTCTGATATCTTCGTTGGTAATTAAAAATAATTTTGGACCCATCTGGTTCTAAATTAAAGGCCAATTCTTGAAGCCCATTCAGTGCGGTACGTACTGATTCTTGTTTTTCTTGAGGGCAGTACAAGAGTAGAAATCCTCCACCGCCTGCTCCAGATATCTTGCCACCAGTCGCACCTGCTTTTAACGCGGTCGAATACATTTCATCTAAAGTTGGATTGCTAACTTTAGAAGCCATCTGTTTTTTCAATTCCCAACCTGTATGAAGAAGTTGACCCATTGCATCTGGGTTACCACTTTCTAATTCTTTCCGCGCAACGTAACAAAGAGATTTCATCTCAGCCAAAACTTCTAGCCGATCACGAATATTGTTTTGTTGTTCAGATAGAATTTTATCTGCTTTACGAGTAACGCCCGTGAAAAAGAGCATTGTATTTGTATTCAACATGCGGGCGGTAACTTCATCAAGGTGAATACGCTCAGATTTAATCTCTCCGGTAGGACAAAATTCGAAGAAACGAAGTCCACCATAAGCCGCAATATATTGATCTTGAATACCAATCGGTTTTTTCAGGGTATTAATTTCAATTTGACAAGCTTCTTCGGCCAGCTGTTTAGCGGAGACCAATTCACCACGGAGCGAGTACATTGCATGCAAGGCACCAACAGTAACAGTGCTAGAAGAGCCTAAACCGGTCCCTTGAGAAGGGATATCACCCATTGTTGTAATTTCAACACCACAATTAATTTTTGTCGTCTTTAGCGATTCACGAATCAATTCATGCTGAATTTCATTTACATTATCAACCATCTCGGTACGAGTCCAGCCAACACGTAATTTTTGGTCAAATCTTTCTTTTATGGTGACAAAGATGTATTTATCGATGCTAGTTGATAATACACAACCGCCTTCTTGCAGAAAGTAGTCATGGAAATCTGTTCCACCACCGAAAAAACTAACTCTTAATGGAGTTTGTACAATGATCATAAAGTAATCTTTTTAGTAAAAATAAGGGTAAATAATTCTTAAACCTAACTATTCACAGAGTACCACGCAACCTGCTCAGTTCTTATCCACTAGTACATTGAGTCTATTAGCTAGACTGAGTAGGTGCAGCTATTAATAAGCACCACGTTGCTTTAATACGGCTGGAATCGTTTGAAAAAGAATTTGAATGTCTAACCAGATCGTCCAGTTACGAATATAGTGCATGTCTAAATTAACACGGTCTTCGTAGGAAATGTTTGATCGGCCGCTTACCTGCCACAACCCGGTCATACCAGGAAGAACAGTTAAAAGGTTCGTGCTCCAGTTTTGATACATTTGCGTCTCTTCCGGCGAAATCATCCGTGGACCAACCAAAGACATCTGTCCAAATAATACATTAACCAATTGGGGCAGTTCGTCCAGACTTGTTTTCCGTAGAAAGTTACCTGCCCGTGTAATACGTGGATCGTCTTTTAATTTATGGTTCCGTTTTAGTTCAGCTTTCAATTCAGGATGCTGATCTAAAATTTCATCCCCATTTACATGCATGGTTCTAAATTTAAAGGCATCAAATTGCCTTCCATTCATGCCCATAACACGCCTTCTATGATAAGCCGGGCCATTTGAATCCAATCGAATCCAAATCGTAATCACAAGAAATACAACAGCTAATGGGACGGACATTATCACAAGTACAAGATAATCTAACACCCTCTTGATCACTTTGTCTAAGCCGGTCAAACGAGCTTTGCGAACCTGCACCAATGGAGCAAATGCCATCTCTTTAACTTCAATCCCCGTTGTGACAATTTCGAACAATCCTGAGGAAAGCCGCAGATTCAGTCCATCAATAAGGCCATACTTTTTGAAAACTTCGACAATTTCATCGCGCGATAGCGCACTAGTAGCGATAATTAATTCTTCGATTTCAAATGCTTCTAACAGATGATCTAGAAGCTCAAGGTTTCCTAAGTACCGCAAATGCTCATAAACTTTTTTGCCTAGCTCCCCATTTGCATTATCAACAAACCCCACAATATCAAGGCCAGATGTATTCCAACGTGACAATTGTGTTGCAAGAGAAATTGACTCTTCGTTGGTACCAATAATTAGGGTAGGGCTCAGAAAGTAGCCGTATGTGCGCAAATAATAAACTCCGCGCCGAATCATGTAACGGCCGAAGCAGATCATAATCATACTAATCAGCCATGCTGAAGCCAACCAACCACGGGCAAAAATCAAAGCAGGAGCAAAAAAGCCAATTACAATCATGCACAGCATTGCAAAGCTTATCGACCTGCAAATCAAGCTATATTCAACAACCCCACCCAGCAAGTTCTTCCGACTGTATAGTCCGTTTAAAGCAAATATGACGAGTGTGAAAAATAATAAGCTGACCTGTAACTGTAAATAGAATGGGGTATTAGGAATAATTTCTAGCTGAAATATAGATAATCCTAAATCAAAGCGGGTAATAAATGCCAACCACATCGCTAACGATGTCAAGCTTAAATCATTTACTAACAAGGTAAAAGATAGCAAAATCCACTGACGGCTACGCATGGTAGGCGAAATAGAATGTTCCACCTCCCGCGTCTCAAGCACTTCGAGCGTATTTTCGTTAGTCACAAATGACTCCATCATACACCTCCTCTAAACGATCTGATATTGACATCCAATCGTGATTTTTTCTCAAGAATGAATATCCAGCGTGGCCAATTTGGTCCGCCATTGATGGATTATTGATTAACTGTACGGTTTTTTCTGCAAATTCCTCAGGCCCGTCAGCAATACAAAATTCTTTGCCAGGAACGGCCGAAATCGATCCGGCTGACTGTGGCGTTGTAATAACAGGTATACCGCAAGCCATGGCTTCAAGCACCTTGTTTTGAATTCCAGCCCCATAAACTACCGGAGCAACTGCGACGGTTGCTTTTTGCAAATAAGGGCGCATATCATCAACCGTTCCCGTTACAATAATTTGAGGGTTCTTACCAGCCTCTGTAATTTCAGGAGATGGGTCTTTTCCTACAACATAAAGTTTGACATCAGGCCGTGATTCCCAAACTTTAGGCATAATTTTATTCACTAAGTTTAGGACCATCGTAACATTTGCGTGGTAACTCATTTTACCTGTAACCACAAGTGTGGAGCTTTCTCGGTTAATTTCGGGATTTGGTTTGAAATATTCCAAATTAACCCCATTGGGCAAAACAATCACTTTCGATGCATTTGCGTAAGAATTACTTAATTTTACTAAAGCGGTTTTGTCAATTTCTGACGTTACCAGAATCGTATCAAGCGTATTGATTAGCCAGCCCTCAAAACGTTCGGTTCTTGCTAAGTCAAGCTTTGTGGCTAACGAGCCAAAAAAGCTCTTACTCTGATCAACTGCCTGACGGAATAAGTGAGAAATACAATCAACACTGTCCCATACCACCGGAACTGAACATTCTTTAAGGTTTAGATAATGCAGTGCATATCGAACCCCACGCAAATGTTCTACATGAATGACATCAAAATAATTTACATCTTCAACCAAGTCTAGGAGCTTAGGCTCCCATGAGTAGTAGCTTTGAAATGGATCACCTGACACCAAAGCCCCCATACAACTTGCGATCGACTTCCAAGTTGGCATTTGAAGTGACAGAACCCTAGAGCAGATGTTTTCAAGCAAACGCAGATCCTGCTGTTCGCTTTCTTTGACCCACAAAGTCAACACGGTAACTTCATGTCCGAGTGCAGTTAATGATCTAATTAAGTTGTATGGTCTTACCCGTATCAGATTTGGAACATACGGCGAGATGAAAAGTATTTTCATAAATGTGAAAGAAATCTTAGTCCGCGGATCCAAAGGATAAACTTGCCTGTGAACGCTTACGCTCAATAAAGTACTGGTAGATTTCAGCCAATGCCAATCCTGAAAACATTAGGAAAAATGCATCAATTGGTAGGCGGTATCGAACCAATGCCCAAGATGCGAGATGAACACCTGTATATATAAGTATAAAAAGATAGATAAGTGTTACAGGGGAAGCTAAATCCCACTTCCAGCGTTTCAAACTAATCCCAAGCCCGATCAGAACAAAAGGCAATGCAACCCCAAAACTGAGTACGCGGGAAATATTACTCAACGTGCTAGAGTTGCTAGAGGGCCAAAACATAAAGTAGGACGGGATCCGACTCAATGAGAGAAGCACATACCGGCCGGGATCATCAAAAATAAACTGCATTCCTCTATCCATCAACTCATCTTCAAGGTCAGCCTCGCTTAATTGGTGCAATTCAAAAGGAATGAGCTGTACATATTTTTCAGATGGAAGGATTGGGATAAATTTGGTTTCATGGATCGGGTGGTTGCCCCAATAAAATGCAAATCCCGCATTTGTATTTACTAAAACAAATTGGTCAAACCGACTGTAATTAAATGCAGTAATCGGCAGAATCGAGGCTGCGATGATCGTGCCAGCTAAAGCAAGCTGAAGAACACGGCGACGGCCGCTGGCCCACCATATCCATGCAAACATAAACGGTGTAAATAGCAAAAACAGCTGACGAGACAAAACGGTAATCGCGAGGCAAACACCCAGCAAGAAAGCGATTTTCCAGGGTTTCTGTTGGGCGGAATCACCTAATTGAATTGCGAAATAAATTGAAGCAAGAATTGCGGTAATGTAAACTGGCTCGGTCATTAGTGCTGCCGAATAGTAAACAAAGTACACATAACCTGCGACCCATAGAGCGGCGAGAATTCCAGCAAGACTACCAAATAGTTGCTTGCCAATTTTGTAAGTTAGAAATGGTTGTAAAATACCCACAACCACAATTTGAATGAGCCGTGCAACAAGCGGATTACGGCCGAAAATACTGTAGACACCAATCAAATAACTTGTATATAAGTAGCTCCAATGAGCCGTTGGCTCTCCAGCCTGAGTAACCGGCCACCAAGCCTCACCAAAAGTAAACCCATACCCATCTAAAACCCGCAAGGCAAGATTATGATAGGAAATCTGGTCAGCCGTTCCCGGTAGCTCAATCACTTCATTGCCTAAATAAAAGGCGCTGGCTAAGCGAACCAAAACAGATACAACAATGACAATTGGCAGGTAAAAAGTTTCGATTTTTCGGTTTGATAACTGCTTAACCATAAATTTGATCCCACGCTTTATATGTTTTTTGCCAACTAAAGTGAGTCTCAACAGTATTACGCCCTTCAGTTGAAAGTGCATTCGCTTTGGCTGGATTTTGTAATAATTCAATAGAACTGCGTGCAAAATCGGCCGCTGAATCTGCAATACAAATATCAACATTGTTGTGATATTGGATGCCTTCAGCGCCAATAGTCGTAGAAACAATCGGCAGCCCCCAAGACCACCCATCGATAATTTTGACACGCATGCCGCCACCTGAATGAAGAGGGACAATAAAAACTGCGGTATCTTCTAAATAAGGCACAGGATCATCTACATATCCGGTCACCTCTACATTTGCCTGTACCCCGCCCTCTTCCAACTCAGCAGGAGGATTCTTGCCGATAATGGTTAATTGAGCGTCAGGGACTTGTTTGAGAATTTCAGGCCAAACATTCTGGTAAAACCAGACAATGCCTTCCGCATTAGGTGGCCAATGCAAGCCACCCAAAAAGGTAACGCGCTTCCCAGCTTGGTTCCGTTCAATAGACAACTTCGCCGTTGGGTCAACACAGATTGGAATGGTTGGGCCTGTAATTTGTGAAGCACGGCCATTGGCGACTTGCTTCAAAGCATTACGATCATCGTCTGTTACCCAGACCACCTCATCAAATTTTGCACAAGTATCAACTTCGTATTTAGCTAACTTGGTGCCTTCCAGACCTAACAACCATTTTTTCACCATGTTAGATGAATTGCCCGCCATGCGCTCTGGCACTAGGTAAACAGCATTATGTTGATCTAAAACTAGTTTGATATCGTTCTTCGCCAGTTTGCCGACTTCAAGAGCGTATGGAGCCATCCAAAGCTGATCAGCATGTACAGCGTCAAATTCGAATTCGTGCACAAGCTTTTGGAGTAGATTATGCATAGCAGGCAGATAGTCACGAGCCATTAAAAACGGCTCTCCACTAACAAGGCTTTTTGCAAAAAATCCAGCATCTTTCAATCGAGACCGATCCATTGGGACGGTGTAGACCTGTTTACAAAAGCCTTTTAGATGGTTAATTGCAGCTTCCGAATCAGTTGGACGCGAGAAAGCAACCAGCGTCACATCATGCCCAGCAGAAGCTAGATATTCAATGACGTGCAGACTTCGAACCTTGGGGCCAGCATCAGCTGGGTATGGAACCAGTTGTGATAAATAAAGAATGTGCATACTTACATTCCGGGTAGTTTTTGAATGAGTTGCCAATATTGGGATGCCAAAGTTAGCATTTTTTCGCGCCGGGTGTGTGACCTTTGGACCCATGCAATGGGAATAAGAAGAAGGCGGGGGAGTGAAGCAAGGTATAAAACTATTCTGTAGAAACGGGCAGCTTTTCGACCGTAATTTTTATTAAAGTAGAGCAGTTTACTTTCGTACAACCTTAAGAACATCTCCGTTTTCACTAAATTTGTACTTTGCCCACCATAGTGTGTAATTTGTGCCTCGGGCAGCCAGAATATTTGCCATCCTGCTTTTTGTATTCGAAAGCATAGATCGACTTCTTCTGAATACATGAAATATTCTTCATCCATACCCCCTATTTCTTCAATGATCGGTCTCCGACAAAGAATACAAGCTCCCATGAGTACATCGACTTGGCGTGGAGTCTCCAAAGACCATGAATCCATGTCGTATATTCCCTTTGGTTTTAATTTGTCTAAATGGAACAACCGCCATATTTCACGGCCAAGAGTCGGGCGTGGGTAGCAAGATTCTTGCAATGAACCATCCGTATTTAAAAGCCGACTGCCTACAGCACCAATTTTTGGATTATCATCCAAAAACTTCATGAGCAGTTCAAGCGCCTGCCCGTGAACAACTGTATCTGGATTTAAAAGCAGAATATATTCGCCGGTACAAGCATCAAACCCGCGGTTGTTTCCGGCCGGAAATCCTAGATTCTCCCCAGTATCAATTAAATTTACCCAATCATATTGTGTTTGGATAATTTCAAGCGTTCCGTCAGATGAAGCGTTATCAACTACGATAACTTCCATTTGGCATTCGTTTTGATTAAAACGATCCATAACTGGAAGCAGCGAGTCTAAGCATTCAGCTAATATTTTTTTTGTGTTCCAGCTAACAATAACAACAGATAACTTCATCATAATTTTTTCGATTTTCCAGAGGAAATCGGGCTATTCTTGCACAGGGTATAGTAATTGGAAATAGGATTTGTAGGCTGTCAAGCAGGAAATATATCTTAGTTTTTCACAATATCTTTCTGCATATTTTTGTCGGTATTAACGCAATCAAACATCTGGAAGATCTTTATACTGATTCCCAAACAAATTTTGATCTAAAGGAGAAGACAAAGAAATAGAGGGAGTTTCATTCATAGGTTCAGCAAGTTGTTTATCACGATAAATTCTTTTGATAGCAACTAGCCCACCCAAACAGAGCCAGCAAAGAACACTTGCACGGAAACCAGAAAAACCGATGTTGTAAACAAATGGGATAACCCAGTCACCAAGCGCGGCCGAAACTAATGTCCCAACAACGCCCCCCATTGCTCCAACGACATACGCATGCTCAAAGGAATTTTGTTCGACCGTTGAACGTAGAAACCAACCCAATTTCCAAGCACGCCAGAAAAACCAGAAAAATAGAATTAATCCGACGATGCCTGTTTGTGCATAAAGGTCAACATACTGACTATGGGAATTAAACTGGACCGCATACCCTCGAATCGGGAATAGAGGCGTAATGTTATAATAGTTAGCTGGGCCCAGACCTAATATGGGGCTAATGCTCGTGATTTCCCCCACAATTTTCCAAGCATCTAAACGGGTACCAAGGCTATAAGAGTTGTCACCAATAAAAACATATCGGTCAAGAATCGTCTGCAACTGGGTCAAACCAGCCCCAAACATGACGACGCAGACCAACAACCCCTGTTTAGGGAAACTTAGCCAGTAAACAACTACAAGCACAGCAAACAGTGGTAAATAGCCAGAAACCCATCCGCGTAGCTGAAAGAATGCCACATATAGAGCCAACCCAGGCAAAGCCAAACATACAATGCGTAGATAAGGGCTTAATTTATGATTAAGCAACCCTTGCCCTAAAGCCATACAAGCTGACCATACAAACAACATACTTCCGGCCGCCCCACCCACAACAGACAGGCCAAATGTCCTTGAAATATTTGGAGGTACGGTACGCCCTAGATAGTAAACAAAAGCACAAAGAAATAGAGTAACCAAGGCATATTTTAACCAACGCAGGTGATCTACTTGAGTCGCAGTCCACCAAAAAGCTAATGCGGAGAAAAAGAATATGCTCAACCCACCGACTTGGGCAGCAAAAGAGGTTTCACTTGCAAATGAGTACCATGTAATTTGGCCAGCCAGAAACGAGATAAAGCTAAAAATCAGAAATAATATAAGCGGAACAAACGTTTCGATACTGGTTATCACTGTCTTTTGCCGGTTAATGACAATGTTGACAATCCAAAGCCCTACCATGGCAAGTAAGGCCATCATGCCAGCATTAATGGAGGAGCCTGTACCTGTGCCGATTTGAAAGTCAATCATCAATGCTGCGCCGATTATGGCCGCCATACCTAACCCTGCCCATTTTGACACATAGTTCAAACTGAGAATCAGGATCGGTATAGCTGCAATAAATATCGCTATGTCAGATAGCCCCAATAAGGGAATACCGACGGAAAGCAGCAAAACGAGTAAAGATAAAGAAACACGAATAAGCATAGACCGGTTAGGAATTATGCTTGTTTCTATAAATTGTTGATATCGAAATTTCAATCTATCGGTTGGAGTTAAGTTACCTTGCATTCGATTAGATCCACAAACTGGGGCAATATGATTTTCCAATCATAAGTCGATTGTACCAGTTGATAAGCATTGGTCTTTAAAGTTTGAGCCAAATTTGCATCTTCTAAAAGCTGAATAACAGCATCAGCAAAATCTTGGGCGGAATCCGCAATTAAGCAGTGCTTACCCGGTGTCGCATCAAGGCCTTGAGCCCCTTTAGATGTCGCGACAACGGGTGTTTGAAGCGCCATCGCCTCTAGAATTTTGAGCCTTGTGCCACCACCGGTTAGCAGTGGTGCCAAGCTAATAGTTGATTGAGCCACAAGCGGCCGGATATCATCTACAAATCCAGCCAAATGCACACCATCATTTTTAGGCAATGGTAAATTTTTATGATCACCCGTTATAGTCAATGTTACGTCAGGAATAACGTTTTGGATGAGGGGCAAAACTTCGCCCACAAACCATACCATCGCATCATAATTAGCATAAAAGCCAAAAGACCCTGTATAGATTAACGTATTCGGCCGGGCTTCACCGTGAAAAGGTTGATACTGATCAACATCCACCCCATTCGGAATGACTTGGCAATCAATATCTGATTTACCGATTTTTTCTTCAACGAACAATTTTTCCTCACGGGAAACAACCGTACATGCTTGAAAATCATTCAGAATTTTACGCATATAGCCACGGTGCTTGAACCACGTCAAACCGTAACGCAATTTCGTTTTCAAATCTTCCCCGGCCGCAAATTGCTCATACATTACACCCAGTTCAATTTCTTCAAAAATCGCAGGAAGGCCTTGCAAATATCGACTATAGGTAGCTGCTTTAATTTGTGATGCCACAACTGCGTCAAACTTATTCTCAGCAATAACTTTTTGAATCGTATCAACCATCTGCTGAGAATATGTATCTAAAAACGAAGATGGTGTCGCTGAAAAAAGAGCCAACTTGCGCTGTGCGGCCGTCATTTGGCCTTCAACCCAATCAATCGGATAAACAGCTCGGCACAACGAATCTAACCCGCTTGTATCAGGTTGAGCCTCATCAGTAAAACTGATCAGCGTGACGTCGTGCCCATGTTCAGACAATCCACGGATCAAATTATAGATTCTGAGTTTAGATCCATTGCTGGGCGGATATGGAAACCATGCCGATAAAAAAAGTATGTTCATGACGGATTAATCGATTATTGAAGCGAGCTGTGCCTCAATTTGTTGAAACATGCGGGTTAGATCAAATTTTTCAAGCGCATCTTGCTTCGCTTGAGCAGTTAATTGTGCTTTTAATTCAGGTTTTTCAATCAGCCGCTTAAGATGGTTGGCCAGGTCGCTTGCGTCATCGGGTGTAAATGTGAGTGCATTCGAGCCACTTTCTAAGATTTCGGCCGCGCCGCCGACCGCTGTCCCGACAACGACTAGGTCAGAAGCCATCGCTTCTACAATCACCCGGCCGAATGGCTCAGGCCATATCGATGCAAAAAGAAAAATATCGGCCGCCTGATAAAGGCCGGGAATCTTGTTTTTAGGAACGGTCCCTACAAAAGTCACTTCATTCTCTAACTGATTGTCGGCAACAAGCTGACGGAGCTTTGCTTCATATACGGGCAAACCGCTACCAATTATCTTTAAATGAAGATTTCTAAGCTGATGTTCATGCTTAAGTTGGGCTAAAGCCGAAATAATCGTCTCAACTCCTTTATCAGGAATTAGACGGCTGATAGACAAAAGCTGAGTCGGCCGATCATCTAATTCATCTCGATCACTTACCAACTCCTGATAAGGCTGCGTGTCAATCGCACCGTAAACGATTTGGCTGTTTTTAAAATTCACACCATTTGCCGCCAACTCATCCTGTAAATACTGTGAACAAAAAAGACCATGTTCCAGTGCCAATTTAGGCCGGGATTCTCGTTTGAGCATTATTTTTGCCGGAATAGCTAAAAGCGTTTTAGGGATGGCCGTCAACCAGTTACCCGGCTTTGCTTCCCAATAATTTTTAAACTGTGGCGGCAAAGTGGGCCAATAATCGCCTAAGTAGTACATCACACGTCCAGGTAACAGCTGCTCAGCCATAACTGGAATATCAAACGGAAGATTCCACATCCCCCATACCAGAACCGCATCCGGCCGGAAGTCAGCAATATGCTGGCTAACATGTGCCAGAGATTCCTTTAATCGCTGTGTCCTGTGAGTAAAAAACTTCAATCCATTCGATAGTGATGACATCTCCATTTCTAAGTTGAGCTGCCGAAAGACATTTTTAGGATCGTCTTTTGCATTTTCAGGTTGAAACGTACTGGTCAACACCCGAACCTCATGCCCGGCGGAAAGAAATCGTTGAGCGATTTCATGACACCATTCTTCGTAACCGCCTCTGTGGTAAGGTGGGTAAAAGTTACTGATAAACAGAATACGCATTAGTTGGCAAAAATCGGGTCTGAATTGGCAACAATTGTCGTCAACTGCTCTTCCATATTATCAATCATGCGCTCCATACTGAAGCGTTTTAAAATTTCTGCACGGCCGTTGTCAGCCAATCGCTGGCATAACTCAGGGTCAGCCTGAAGTTCAAGCAAACGATTAGCCAGTTGTAGATGGTTCTCTTTGTCGAACGTCAAACCTGTTTCACCCTCGACTAGCAATTCTCCACTGCCACCGGTCAAAGTTCCTACAACGGTTAAACCAGCAGACATACCCTCTTGCATCATACGCGATAACGGCTCTTCCCAAACAGAAGGAAAGGCGAGAATATTAAACTCTCTCATTAGCTCATGCATTTGAGAGCGAAGCACACGGCCATGAAAATGGACCTTCTCCTGCAATTGATGATCAGCCACATATTTTTTGAGCCTATTTTCGTAGTCAGGATGGCCATCTCCCACAATAGTTAGGCTCATATTTTTGAGTTTGTTTTGCTCATTAAGATGATGAAATGCTTCTAAAATCGTATGTACCCCTTTGTGGACATTGACGGATCCAGCATATAACACTCGCAATTCATCAGCAGGGCGATCGCTAAAATCAACTGGCTTAAATAGCTCCGTTTCAACCCCATTGTTCAAAACCATCAACGATTCATGCGGTATACCGGCTTCTTTATGCAAGCTGTCTAACACCGCTTGGCTCACACACATCACATGCTTGAAGCGCAATTGAAAACGCTCCTGCTCCTTTTTAATGCCTGCAAGTGGGATTTTCCCAACCAGTGATTTTAGTGCTCGCTTTACCGGGTTTCCGGCCGGATCTAGCCAGTAAGCCGTGTGGGGATCAGGCGCATACGGCCAGTCATTTGCGATCCAATATGCTACGCGGTCGGGCATAAGCTGTTCGCACATCCATGGAACCCCATGTGACAGGTTGTACATTAAATGCACATAGATAACGTCTGGTTTAAACCTCTGAATGGTTTTCTCAGTATTTTTCAGATTCTCGTCGAGCATTTTTTTATGCTTTAACTCTCGAATCGGATCGTAATTGAAAACATCACTATCAACGTGCAAAATGCGCGAAACATCTTCATCTTGCTCCGGCTGCTCAACCCCATGCGTGCTGGTCAGAATATGAGTTGTGTGACCACGAGCAACAAATTGCTCGCTTATGTCACGAACCAACTGCTCCCAGCCGCCGATAAAATGTGGTGGGTAGTATGAAGAAATAAATAAAATACGCATAAGTATTAGGGCATTTTCAAGCCATCTAGATTTGGCATGAGCTGATCGGAATAAATATCAATTTCAAAGCGCTCGAGCACGTTTAATATTTTTGAGACATCATCGGCCGATAATTTTTTTTGCCAATCAGCTAGTGGGTCACTACCAGAATTTATAGCACTGTCCGGCCGACTAACCATACTGGCTCGGTTTAATGCACGCCTTGTGAACCATGTTGGGCTTATGTCTAAATGCTTCAATACTTTCGTAGATTCATTAAATGGATCACGAACCATGTGTTCATAAGTACAAAGTAACCAATTATGCTTCGCTATTTGATGCAACGGCACAAGGTTTTCAATACACCACACAATCGCTTGCTGCTCAACCAAATCAGTCGAATCTTGAATCCAGCCGACATGATCACTAAGATAATCTTCAACCAGCTCTTCCTGATGTAAAAAGTGATCCAAACTAGTCGTCCAGTTCAGCTTAATGCGTGAATGAATCACTGCACATGGGTGACGCATTGCATACACCACCTTAGGATTGAATTTTTTAGTGATCCAGCCAAGCATTAAGTTAGCGCGAATCGTTTTGACTAGGTTTTTCCGTACAAACAAATGGGTGCGTCTTTTTTGCTGATCAACCCATTCATTTGTAATTTGGCCCATTAGCATATCATGCACAACCTGCTCGATAGCAGGGTATTCTTGCCCCGTTCGTGCATATGTAAAAAGTTTGAGCGGTTCGATTTCAGGAACACGCCTATGGTCGAAGGGCTCAAATAAAATCCCAATATTAGGATTGGCGGAGATAATATTTCCCAACCATGTTGTTCCACTTCGTCCTGATCCTGCTAGGATGATTGTTTTTTCTTGCAAATCAGCTTTATTTTTCATGACGATGTTTAATATCAAATGAATTGGTTGATAATGAATTTTAAAATTCAAAAACGAGTCAATTCAAGCTGTGGGGCTATGGTGAATAAAGTTTTTCGGTCAGCTAGCAAATACTCTAATTCACCACCTTTTTCAACTGTCGTATCGATTGAGAACCGATGATTGATTTCAAATATAGCTTCGATATCTTTTTAGCCATTGTCGGGCTCTTATCCGCTTTCAAAGCCTGTCCTAAATATTGGCGAGCTAATTTATTCCGGCCGCTGTTATATGCGATCATGCCCAGTGTGTAATTGGCTAAACTCAAAACAGTGCCTTGATCAATACGATTCAACCGCTTTGATTCAGCAAATAATCTATTTAAAAAAGCCAAAAGCTGTTTACCGTTGGCTTCCAAATCAAGCTTTTCTAATTCACCCCGACTCCCTTTCGGCTGTGCACCAAAGGCCAGCTCATAAAATGTACCGATCTTATTCAAAAGATCTGGAGCATATTCGGCCGCTTGTGCAAAGTAAACATAGGCTTTTTCCGAATCGCCAAATTGCAAAAATTCAATCGCGGCAAACATGTAAGATTGAGCATAAAGTTCACTTACCTTCCCACTAGCAGCCGGGAGTGGCTGATCAAGTGTCCCAAAATGAGTTTTAACCACCGCCAAGCGATTATTAATCATTCGAGTAGGATCACTCGACATGCTATTCGGCAATACGCGATGGCGTGTCAAGACATCAGCCACCCCTAAAATTTTGTGCTTTGCCAAAATACGCAACCACACGTCCCAATCTTCACATGCACGCAAAGTTTCGTCGTAAGGGCCGGCCGTTACATAGCATTTGCGGCGCATCATAGCCGATTCAGGCACCCAAAAGTTGCCCCCTTTCATCGCTTCATAAAGCTGGCCGCTGGGAATCACCCGTGTTTCTGCTTGAGCAAGATCTTCGCCATGCTCATCTACAAACTGATAGCCACAATACACACCATCAAAGTTAGGATTGCGTTCTAACACCGTCACGAGCTTTTCCATGAAATTTGGCTCATACATATCATCAGCGTCCAGCAAAGCGACAAATTCACCCCTCGCATTTTCTAGGCCCGTATTTCGCGCAGCTGACAGCCCAGCATTATCTTTATAGATATAGCGGATCTGATCACCATAGGCGGCCGCAACTTTGCGACTATTGTCAGTAGAACCGTCATCGATGACGATCGTTTCATGCTGATGGTAAGTCTGAGCTAAAATGCTGTCAATCGCATCACCTAAATATCGGCCGTGGTTGTAATTAGGCACAATGACACTTACCAATCCAGGGACAAAGTCAGTTGCTGACAGCCAGTTAGTCATCTTAGTTTCAGAACGACTCATCGAGCCAACTCCTTTTCTAAGATCGCTTCAATTTGTTTTGCTGCATGACCCCAACTATGAAACTGCTCCGCTTCATTTCGATTGGTCTGCCCCATTTTTTGGCACAACTGTCTGTCTTTTGACAGCGCAAGCAATGCCTGAGCCAGTTCATCATCATTACATGGGGTGACAATACATCCATTGATTCCGTCTTGAATAACAACCGGCTGTCCATCTTTTCCAGATGCGACAACGGCTATACCGGCCGCCTTATAGTCAAGTAGTTTGAGGCCTGAAAATTCAGCTCGGCCGCAGTAGGGGGATAGACCAACGTGGCATTTGTAAAGCGTTTTAGCCATTTCATTGGGCGGTAAATGCCCCAAAAACTCAACCTGATCGTTCAAGCCCAAGTCATTTACTAAACGCCTTAGCTCTTCGCCTTCTGGGCCAGAGCCAATTAAAAACAGGCGCATATCAGGATTTTGCTTGACCGCTTTAGCAAACCCCTTAATACCGACATCAATGCCATGCCAAGAGTGAAACGCGCCAATATAGGCCACATTTAGTATATCGGTTTGATTACTAGCAAAAGCCTGAAGTTTTTCGCGTTCGAGAATTTGAACAAACTGCGTCCCATTTTCAACAACAGTAATATTGTTGGCTGGATAATCCCAGCGTTCGAGAAAACGATCTGTCCACCCCTGTCCGGTAGAAATCGCATGAGCCGAACGACTAACAGCCCGTTGGGTCAGTTTTTTAGCAATCTCAAGCTGAATGCCCTCTGGCTTCATCCCTAACATGTCTAGTTCGCTAATATGATCCCCATTGATTTCAATAACCAAGGGTTTGTTTAATGCTTTTGCAGCCGCTCCGCCGCCATAACCGGTCCAACCTGTCCGTTCATAGAAAATGTCGCAATCGGCCATATGCTCTTTAACGGCTGAGACAAATCGAATTCGCTCAGGGGAGTGTGTAATCGGCAGCCCAAGCTTGTATTGCAAACGTCGGAAAGCAAAAAGAGTTTTAACGAACAAAGATTGGGCTTCAATAGGCTGAACCAATTTGAAATGCTTTAAATCTTCTGAAATCCAGATCCCGCCATCGATCTTAGCAAGCACCTTCACCTGATGCCCCAACTTCATCCACTCAAGGCAAATCTCACGCACATGGTTTGCGGGGCCGTCGTAGGGGGCTGTTCGAATGTCTGGAACTCCTTCTTGGAGCAAATATCCGATCTTCATGTTCAGGGGGTGCCTAGAGCGCTTCGATTAGCTTTCTAATTTCAACTTTTGTTTTATCAACGTTAAATTTTTCTAACATACGCTCACGCATATATTTAGTTTGCTGAGCTTTATATTCAGATGAAGATTCATGATACTTCAACAGTTTTTCAGCCAACTGGCCGTTCGTAAAATAGAGATATTCTTCGGGCAAAAGCTCATCTGCACCGGGCCACCAGTGAGAGAGGATATACCGGCCGCATGCCATTGCCTCGACGGCTGAAACCTGTAATCCTTCAGAGTACCCGTTTGAAATAAAGACATCTATATTTGGATAAAAGTCTTTTATAGGGTCAATATGGCCATAAAAGATTACATTATCTTGAAGGCCCAACCGTTCGACCGTATCACGCAACGCATCGTCATAATCGCCATAAGCAACGTGCCTACCTCCCCCAACGTGTAATTTCAAAGTCGTGTTAACATTTACAATATCGTAGAAGGCCAAGATAAGTTCATAAACCCGTTTGCGAGGTGTTAAATGACAGAGAATGCCGATATCACCGTTATATGATTTTGGAGGGATCACAAACTTCTTTGGATCAGTTGCCTCGTAGACAACTTCGATTTTATTTGCCAATTGTGGATAGCGGGCTAAAACCTCATGCCTCTTCGCCTCGCAAACAACAATTAACAAATCCACATTGTCCCAGTTGATTTGGTCAGTAAATTGATTCAGCTCAAAGCGATGCAAGCGAGTCGCGATTTTGCAGGTTTTGGGCATATTAGAAGCGGCCGCCAACAGGTGGCTAGACCACTCGAAAAAGACCAAATCATTGCTCTGCATTAGGCCAGCCAAATCTTTTTGAAAAAGATAGTGATTGATGCGGGAATAAAACACAGGTGACTGTGTTGTTCGCCGCTTAAACAGAGTCACATCATGGTGATCTTTAAAATCTGCATAGATTTCATGGAAAAAATCCCATGTGTCTTCAATTGCTACGCCAAGTTTCATAATTTTGGGCTGGATGATTGATTTGGAGTGATAGGAAAATTAAAGCGTTTAGCCGGGCAAGAGCGACTGCAAAAAGATTGAACAAAGACGCTTATTCATAAGCTGACTAGGATCAATCTTAGCCGCCTCGATAACGTATTTTCGTGTTTTTGGCTTATTGGCCTGAGCAAAGTTTTGAAAGGCTAAATTGACGGCCAGTTGCCCCAATTCCAGCTTTTTTCTTTCAGATGGGATATTTAAGCTAGCCGGAAGATTTTCGAAAACAGTTGACATATAAGTGAACGGATCATTTGAACTTGGTGCATAAGCCCAGCCCAATAGTTTATTCAGCAAAATGTTCGCATCACGATCTTTTAGCTCGGGGGAAATTTCTATTGAACTTGCTAAATCGCTTTTGGCAGTGGCAACATCGCCCGCTAAGAATCCGCGTGCGGCCGCTTTAATCAAGGCTTCAGCCTTCGCACGAGCCGCAGCTTCATGCCACTCAGGCTGCAGATCATCACGATCAAATATTTTTTCTAAAACGGTTAGCATTGCTGTTTTCATGCGGACCGCTTCTTTGGTCATCTGCTGACCATGAATCCGATATTTTGAAACAGGGTCAGGGGACCAAACCATTTTGCAGCCTACTATGGCAAGCCGCATCCACATATCCCAATCTTCACAGGCACGCAAAGATTCATCAAACGGTTCGACTTGGTTCAGCCACTCGGCTTTGACCAGAATACTGCCAACGTGTACACGATTCCCAAATAACCACTCTTCATCAAGATCAGGTATTCCGTTCCCGTATGTCTTGCCTATTTCTTGGCCATTCTCATCGATTAGAAGCGCAGGTCCGGCCGCTAAACCAGCTTCAGGATTAGCCTGTAATTTATTTAAAAGTGCTTCAATCTTTTGCGGCAGAAAAAGATCATCAGAGTCTAGAAACGAAATGAACTCGCCAGTAGCATGGTGTAATCCTGTGTTTCTAGCCGCCGACAATCCACCATTTTCTTGATAGATATAGGTAACGCGTGGATCCGCAAAGCTCTGCCCAACCTCGGCCGTATTATCCGTAGAGCCATCATCGATGATGATGACTTCAATATTTTCCCATGTCTGAGCCAAAGCACTTTCGACAGATGACTGCAAATAGTGCCCTTGGTTATAAGCGGGGATGATAATATCGACTTTCGGTGCATTCATTAAAGCTACCCTTCACCAACAGGAGTTCGACTATCAAAAGAGATGACTGGTTGCAAATCGGCAATGCCTTTCGCCCCGCTCCCATTCACAATGGCAAAACCCATCGCTCTTTCAATGCGGTCGATATAGCAGCTCAAGTCATTTGAAGCCATATCGACACCAACGTCATAAACCCCTTCTAAAATATTAAGTTTAACTTTGTACTCTATCCGGCCGGTTTCGCCCGCTTTATAGCTTGGGGTTTCAATATTGAGCCAACGCGTCGTTGCATCATAAACGAGCTGACCATCTGGGCGACGAATGGTAAGTGCAAAGACAGGGCTTTCCATGTCTTTGTTCACATCAAATTCAACTGCGATGCTCACTTCTTCACCAGGCTCAAACGTTGTGACATTTTCGCCCGCATCATTAAACATACTCACGTTAGAAATATCGGCCGCAAATGACATCACTCGCTGTGAAAGCCCATTCTCTGTACCGCCAGCATCGACCGTCTTAGAGGCCTTTTTAGCCGCCTTACGGATTACGTCTGAATAAGCTACGACCGCCTCTGAAGAAGTGCCGGTAAAAACATCAGTCCCCTGATACATCACCATGCCCTTATCACACACACGACGCACAGCGTCCATGTCATGTGTCACAAAGATTAGTGAGGTCCCTTTCGCACGGAGGTCATCCATCCGCTTGTAACATTTCGCCCTAAAAGCGAAGTCACCAACGGCTAAAACTTCATCGACTAATAAGACATCAGGGTCTACATGGGCTGCAATCGAGAACCCTAGCCGAGCATACATCCCAGATGAATAACGCTTAACCGGTGTATCAATGAATTGTCCAATGCCAGCAAAATCCAAAATGGCATCAAAGCGCTCAGTAATTTCAGAACGGCTCATACCCAAGATGGTACCGTTTAGATAAACATTTTCTCGGCCGGTTAGGTCTGGGTGAAAACCAGCACCTAATTCGATTAGCGCAGAAAAGCGGCCGTTCACCTTAACTTCCCCAGAGCTTGGCTTTGTAACGCCCGACAGCAATTTGAGCGTCGTCGTTTTACCTGCTCCATTTGGGCCGATAATGCCTAATGATTCACCTCGCTTAAGTTTGAAGTTCACATCATTAACAGCATAGTGAAATTCCGGCTGGTTGCTTTTTCCACGGCTTCTAAATAAATCGCGAAGAGAATTCACGGATTTACCAAGTTTATATTTTTTAACAATGTCGTTAAATTCGATTGAATATTCCATACTAAACAATGTCCGCGAATTGAAATTCTAATTTCTTGAAAAGCCAGTAACCAAAAACCAAAATTGAAATTGAAAAAATGGCTGAAAATACAAAGTATTCATGCAGCCCCTCACCGCGCAGAATCACATTACGATAAGATTCAATAATTCCTGCCATAGGATTCATAAAATAGTAAGCGCGGAATCTTTCTGGTACGCGAGTCACTGGGTAAATGATAGGGGTCGCATAAAACCACAGCCGTAAAAACAACACAATAACATGGCTAATATCCCGATAAAACACGTTCAAAGCTGAGCCAATAAAACCAATACCTAGTATCAAGCATATTTGCACCGCTAAAACAACCGGAATATACAGCCAGCTGAGAGTAAATACGGCTTCTCCGGGCTCTCTATAAAAAAGCATGAAGCCAATCAATAAAAGATATGCGATGGAAAAGTCAACGAGCCGAGCGGCGACCTCAGCCATTGGCAATATTTCTCTGGGGAAGTAGATTTTTGATACCAACCCCATATTTGCCACTAAAGAACCAACTGAACTGGTGACAGAGGCTTCAAACAGGGTCCAAGGAACCAAGGCTGCATAATTGAAAACAAGATAAGGTGTGCCGTCCCCTGTGTCGATAGCCAAAATTCGATCAAAAATGAACGTTAGGATTAAAGCCATTGCCAAGGGTTGCAAAACAGCCCAAAGTCCGCCTAAAACTGATTGTTGGTAGCGCGCTTTAACAATTCGCGTTGTCCATGCAATTAAGAGGTCTTTATGAGACAGTAATTGCCCAAGTTGTGTTTGTTTCTTTGTATATGTCGTCATCGTAATTTATAGAAAAAGTACCAAACCAGCATAGCAAGCAAGATGCCTGCCAAGCTAATTGCAATACCAATGGTAATGGCTGTTGAAGACGGGAGTCCTTCGTCTGGAGCAGTTAGTGATGGGTCCAAAATAACAGGTCGAGTTGCCTCTGCACTAATCGCAATGTCTTCATCTGCAGCTGCTAGTTCTGTTTGCGTATTTGATATTGGGATTTGGATCGCTTTTTGAGGCAACGGCTCAACATCATCTAAATAGGCATATGAGTACCACGCACCATTACGTGCTGATGTATCCATCCACCAAACTATGAAGATCAGGTTGCCTTGCCCCATCACAGCAGATGGTTTGCTGGGGTCAAAATCAATTGTTTTTGGCCCCTGAATGACAGATTCAAGGTTCTGCCAACTGCCATTTTCATAACGGCCGTGCCACATACCGTGGCAGCAGTCTCCATTACGATTTCCCAGAACCACATGTAGATTATTTGCTGAATCTTTTAAAAAGATAGCATTCTCATATTCGCCAATATGGGGCCAAGGCCGTTCTGGGTCTGTCCAAGTCTGGCCGTTATCACGGGATTTGCGCATGAATTTTGTGGCAGGATTGCTATCTTGGTATAAGACAATAAGCTCATCACCGGTTGAAGTGATCGCAGCCCAATCTGATTCATAATCCCCCTCGCCTCTATCAGCGATCAAAAAAGGTCTTGTCCACGTTTGTGATCCTTTGGTTTTCTGACTGTAAAAAAGTTCGACGCCAGCACCTAATGTCGCACTCCAAATGCTCCACACCACATGCAGATTTCCAGCTTCATCTAAATGGGTCTCAACTGCGGCCGGCAAGAATTCATTACCCGAAGAAAGATAAACGGCTGCTGGTTCAGACCAGCTCACACCACCATCTTCAGAATGAACTTCATAAAGGCCTAAACCGTCACCGTCACCTTCGTAAACCACATAAAGATTATCACCACCATCACTTACAAAGTGACCATCGGCAATCGGCCCGCCATCGGCAGCAATCAATTGCGGCTCGCTCCATGCACTAGCGGTTTGGGCAAAATAAACTGGCGCTTGAAAATGATAAATATTTGCATCCCCTTCTTGGCCATAATAGGCCACAAGATGCATGACATCATTATTATCAATTTCAGCACCAAAAATAATGGCTGATCCAGATTTAGGAGGCAAAATAATATCGACGGGGATTGACCAGCCTATATCTTCAGTCCATTGCCGGTATGCAATTGCTGAGCCACGTGACAAATCAACGGTAAAACTATGGACCGTATTATTCAAGTCAGAAACTAGCCGGGGAGGCTGGCTACTATTATCATGTTGAGGAACACGAACAGGATAGGACCAATCTAAATCGCTAGAATCTTGAGAATACCCGGGAGACTGAGTGAGATAAAAAAACAGGCCGAAAATCGCACTAGCAAGCAGAACAGATCCTAATTTAGAGAAAACTTTTTGGCTTATTTTATTTTGCATGGAATAAATTACTGCCGATTCGCCAAGAACTTAATGACAAAATATCCACCCACAATTAAAAGCATGATTCCAATAATGACGCCGGCCAATGTTATGCCAATCACTAATGGGCTATTTGTTGCAAAAGATTGAATCGGTGTCAATGAACCGCTTGTCGTATTAGGTAAATCTACCGGAAGTGTTACGACGACTTCAACGGCTGGCTCTTCAACAGATTCAATTGATTCTTCAACAACTGCATCGACGACCTCAGGGGAGTTTTCAGAAACGGGATCAGGTGATTCTGCTTGATTGGAAGCGTCCTCAACTGGAGTTTGTTCAACAACTTCAGTAGTTCTTTGCGTATAAAATAGCCCCTGAGTCGGCCGGCCTTGATCCAAGAAATAACCTGAGAACATGACACTCAATATGTTCTCACGAGTCATGCCAGCAGCCATAACTGCATTTGCCAAGTTAAACTGAATATCAGGAAAAATATTTGATGGCTGAAGAAGCCATGAATCCTCGATGTATTGCCAATGATGCAAGGTCAATACATCTTTACCATCTTCAACTTCAATAAACAGCTGCGTTAAATGCAGCAAATTTTGGTTATCAGATGAAATATCAAAGTTTCCAATTAATGAGCCAAAGCCTGATATTTGTGTCCCTTCATTCCATGTCCGTCCATTATCTGTTGAAGTAAGGCTCCAAAGATTCTTCTGAGTCTCGTTCCACTCCTGCCATATTAAATGCACTGTACCAATTTTATCAATCGCTAAATCATGGGAAAAAATTGTGTTATTTTGCAAAAATCGATTTTGAATGAGTATTGGGTTCAACCATTTGAGCTCCTCACCTTCTTCTGCAAACTCTGTACGCATATGGTAAAGCTCGTTTCGAATTGAATCTTCGCCTGAAAGTCGATTAATAAATGAAAGGTGGATAACCCCATTAAAAGAAACCAATATGTTTGGATCATGTAGGATATCAAACGCACCAATTTTATCTTCTAGTACAGAAACAGGTTCTGTCCAAGATGATCCATTATCACGAGAGCTAATTAGATAAACCCCACGGTCATCATTAAAAGGAACAATATATGCGATATAAATTATCCCTTCAGTTGATACAGACATAACGGGACTTGAAGGATTCGCAAAAGGAGCTGGAATTGCAATTGGCTCTGACCAATCGCTACCATTAAAGGCTTTATCAATCGCAGCCCGGCTAAAATATATCTGTTGGTTAACATTGTCTTCCCATGCTACTAACAAATTTCCACTTTGCCTGCTATAGCCTAAAGTTGGGTTCGAGACAGTACCTGAAGAGCTTAATATCTGATTGGCAGATGGCCATTGTGAGCCATCACCTTTCGAATAAAAAATCGCTTCTCCTGGCTGAATAATCGGACTGTTCTTTGAGTATCCTTGACTATTCTGAACCCAAATGGCATGAAGCTCTCCATTTTGATCAGTTATGATCTGAGGAGAAAAAATTAAATGATCTTCACCGACCACTGCCCCAGCATCGCTCCATGCTGTTTGAGCTTCTGCTGGAAAATTCAAGCTGCTAATCGGCCGAGAAGTCACCCATATATCTTCAACAATATTCGTACCACATCCAATTGCAACCAATTCAGAATCTTGAAATTCAAGTTGATATGGGCAAGTAGCAGCCGTCGTACGAAAGTTAACTGGGTCTGTAAACTCTACTAATTCTGGCTGTGCAAAAGGAGCACTCCAACCATTATCACGCCAAACACGAAGTTCTGCTTTGCCAAAGGTCTTTGTAAACAATAAAAACAAATTATCGTTACGCAGCACCTCAAAATAATCAGGACAATTAGCTGTATCTTCTGTTAGTTTCTGAGGGAATGACCATTCACTACCGCTATTTGTCGAAATCCGTGTATAAAGCGAGCAGTTCGTCCCATCATGCCCAGCTGTCCAGAATAGATGAAACCCATCTTCTGATGTAGCCCCTTTGATGTTTCCAGGCCCCTTAGAATCAGCCGTATCCCCAGCCATTCGAGAATCGATGATTTGTGGAGCAGACCACGATCCTTCTGAAAATTCTGCAGTAAACACTTGTTCAACAAATGAATCATTCCAAGTTAAAAACAGTGCTCCATTTTCTAGTAAGACAAAGTCTAATTGAGAGGAAACCGCCGTAGCTTGTCGGAAAAAAGAAGAGTTATAAACAGCTTGTGAATCACTCCAAGTTTGGCCTTGATCATTAGAGACTCGGTGATAAATACCCGGCAAAATCGATCCACCATTTCCTAGGGAAAGATAAGCAACATGCAGGCCATTACTCTCATCAGAAACAGCAGCAACTGTAACAATACCACTATCGATTTGTTGTGGTATTTTCCAGTTTGAAAGGGCTGCTAGGTCACCCGTAATGATTCGGCTGTGGCTAAGTTCATCATCACCATTTACCCAAAAAGCATGCAATCCTTGATCTTGATCTCCAATTAATATCGGATCATAAAGTGGCGTTGGGGAATTCTCAGTTACAAGAGATTCATAGGCCTTTGTCCCAAAAGGAGGCTCAACAGTTTGTGGATCGCTCCATTGGCCATTGCGATTGGTGGATAAAACATATCCGTCAATTGCATTCTTCCAAAATGCATACAGATCTCCTGAAGCATCTTTGACCAGAATTGGGCTATTTGAAGACCCTGACTGAGATAAGTTTGTGGGCTGAACCCAACCATCTTCTGTTTGACTATAAGCAACTGAAAAAAAAGTTGCGCACAGAGTGACAAGAACGAAAAAGCTTATTGTTATTCGAGTAATTAGCTTTGAATTTATTAACAATTCAACCTCGATGGGTGTGAGATACAAAATGCGGGGCGGAAAATATTTGAGCACTTGCTCGAAATATATACGCATGAAAATTAATCTTGAACAGATTTATAATCGATATGTAGGATTCTCTAAGTAAATTTTAAGTTGAGATTGGCAGATAAGTAACATTTTTCATCATTACTTAACTACCAACCTCATCAAAATTCAGTAAAGGCTAGTTTGAGGCAGGAGCACCGCTGTCAGTTGATGACCAATTTAAGTGAGCAATGCCTACTTCCCAAGCTGATTTCAAGGTAGACCAATCCGATGCCAACATCTTCATATAAGTAAAGATCGGACCTGGACGGAATGCCCACTCACGAAATGCTCGTTTTTGCCAATAAAGTAGCTGTTCGGCCGATAGTTCAGGGTAATCCAAAACGGTTCCCTTATCCATATCGACTTGTTCCCAGCGCGTACCGGGTCTAAACCAGCCCTGTTTCACCACTTCAAAGAAGAATGGTGTACCAGGATAAGGTGCAGCAACATGGAATAGTGCGATATCAAGTGGAAGTTTCTTCGAGAAGTCGATTGTGTCGCGAATCGTTAATTCTGTTTCGCCAGGCAAACCGATAATAAAGTATCCCCAGTTCTTGATCCCGGCATCACGCGCCCATTGCAAAGCCCGTGCAGCTTTATCAGGATAAGCTCCTTTACGAGCTCGCTTCAAGATCTGTTCATTACCACTCTCAATACCCCATGAAATTAACCAGTTACCGGCTTTACCCATGAGTTGTAGCAATTCTGCATCAACGTAGTCAACACGACTGTTGCAAGTCCACTTGATGTTGATTTTTTCTTTAATCATCAAGTTACACAGCTCAACAACCTGGTCACGGTTAACGGTGAAAAGGTCTGCGTACATGTGAATGTTGTTCATGCCCTGCTTTTTCAAATCCCATAGCTCTTCCATAATAAGCTTAGGAGAGCGTAGCCGTGTACTAAACTGATAGCTAACGTGCTTAATGCAGTAAGTACATCCGGCCGGACAGCCGCGACTTGTCACGATAAACGTGAATGGTCCCTTAATCAATGGCATCCGGTAGCTAGATAAAGGCAAAAGCTCATGCATTGGCATCGGCATATCGTCAAGGTCCGGAATAAAGGGCCGGGTTAGATTCAAAACCGTCTCGTCTTTATTTCGCCATGCAATACCTTTGATCCGGTACATGTCAACTGTGCCGTCTTCTTGAACAGCTGGCTGATACTGGGGATCATGTTTTTCAAAGAGATTTAAAATCTCAGGCGAACGCTCTTCAACTTTGTTTTCGAGGTTATCGAGCAAGTCACGAATTGTTAAATCCGGTTCACCAACAATCACATAGTCAAGTGATGGGAATGGACGCAAAGTTTCCTTTGGAATAGGCGTAACATGGGTACCAAATGCGATTGTTTTTGCACCGCGTGCTCTGGCTAAGAAACAGCCGAACATGTCATTTTCTAGCGTAGGTGCAGTCACTTGGGTCATATAATACTTTGGCTGATACTCATCTAATAGTTCAGTAAATTCAGCCCAGCCCATACGTTCAGCATTAGCATCAACTACTTTCACCGTATACACAGGGTGTAGCATCGCAGCCATCTGTGCTAGTGATACCTGTGGCCAAACCATGTTTTCACGTGTTTTACGGCCGACACGATGCTGGGTGCGAATCCACAACTCACCATCAGGTGTAGGTGGGTTTACCAACATAATATCAACCATTTTGTCAGTTCGACTTGCTTCCAACAACCCTTGCTCAACAATTTCGTCAGCGTTAGGGAAATTAGCCATTCTCAACTTAGGTACCCTGCGGGTACCCAAATTGGCTTTTAACGGATCAAATGGTTTCTCAGTTTTTTTCTCACTCATAATTAACTCCACACCGATTTAGCACTAAGTTTGGCAAATGTGCCTCTTAGTAAGATCAATATAATTTTGTAAATGACAAAGCATATTGTCATCTAGCCGATAGATTAAACGTTTTCCTCTAAGAAACTTGCAAATCTTGTGCGATTTGTGTCTCTCTTTGGCTAAGTTCAGATAAAACGTTTAGCAATATCCAATAAACAATAAACTGTACACCCATTAAAACCGCCATCGCACTTACAACAAGATAAAGCCATAAGCGGCTGATATCCCAGCCAGGGGTTCCAACAAGGTAAATACTAACGCCACCTAAGATAACGCCTGCAATGACAGTAATAGGTCCTAACCAGCCAAAGTATTTTTCCAACGGTGCTTTAAGCATCGGTTGCCCAAACAGACCTTGGCGAACGGGTCGTTTGTGAAACAGTGTCGTCAGATAATTAAATGTTGCTCCAAGGGAAAAGAGGCTAATTCCAGCAACTGTAGCTACAAGTCCACCTAAGACTGCAGCGACACCACCAGCACCCAATGTTGTAATGCCATTAAAGCGAGCAACAATTAGTCCAGCAAAGATTGCCAAAGCAACCAAGATACCCGCCATACCCACCATACCTAAAATTCGTACAGGATTATATGTAAGCGCGGTCCAAATCATTGACTCAAGAAATAGACGGCCGTCGTGAACAACACTTAGTTTTGAAGCACCCAGACGCTCGCTATAAGGAATAGGAAGCTCACGCATTGGAATTCCTTCATGGATTGCACGCGTACTCATAACTGGAGTCAAGTTCAACCCATCCGGCAAAGGATAAATTTGCTCAAGAATTGTTTTCTTAAATACTCGCATACCGCTGGCACTATCAGTAACTTTTCTCTTTGAAATTAAGCTAAGTAAGCCAGCAAAGAAGATATTTCCAATTCGGCGTGTGGTTGGCATTTGGCTGTCAGCACCAGACATACGTGTACCGATGACCAAGTCACTACCATTCATAGCGGCCGTGCATAACGCTGGAAAATATTCAGGAGGATAAGTCCCATCAGCATCTAAGAAGCCAACCAACTCACCTTTTGCACTACTGAAACCGGTTTTTAAAGCGGCCCCGTATCCCTTATTTGTTTTATGCTTGATTAGAGTTACGCCATCAATTGATTTAGCGATATCTGCAGTTTTGTCAGAGGAACCATCGTCAACGACTAACAGTTCTAGGCGGTCTACACCAGCCTTTTCAAGGTCAGGACGTACAGCCAAGACCCGGTTTGCAATAGTGGCAATACCATCTTCCTCGTTATAAGCGGGGATTACGATAGAGAGTGTTGTCATGATAATTTCCTCCGATATGGAATTTGAATAATACAATGATGACAAATAAACATTTTTGAAGTTGACCCTTGGTCTGAAATATTAATAGTAAATTGTTCTTTCAATAGCAGATTTCTCTGCCTGATCAATATTTTTAATTGGTTTCGCAGGTACCCCTGCAACAACGGTATGGGGGGGAACATCTTTAGTAACTACTGCCCCTGCAGCTACAACAGATCCTTTTCCGATACGAACACCATCTGTAATAATCGCGCTCGCACCAATCCATACATCATCTTCAATAATAATTCCCTCAGCAGTGATCCCTTGATCAATAAATGACACTTGAGGGTCGTCAAAGATGTGATTTACGGCAATTATCTGTGAAAAAGGCGATGTAAATACTCGATTCCCGATCGAAACACCACCTTGGCCTCTAATAACAGAGTACTCACCGATCAAACTATCTTCACCGATAGAGATTTTAGAATTGGGCAAACCTCTAAAGTTATATACGTGTAAAACCGCTCCGTGCATGACAATTGAATTAGATCCAATATCAATGCCATGAGCACAAGCGTGCAAATATGTATTTTGATCAAGATAGACACCATTCCCAAGAGTAATGTTGCTGGCAAACCGCAATCGAACTTTGTTTTCAATTGCAGCAATACCGTCCATTTTAAGAATGAGGCGATAAAGTACACCGCGTAATCCAACACCAATGATGGTTGGTATCCATCCAATCAGAGAAGTTAAAAACTGCTCGATCACATAGCGACCAACGCCATCGGCCTGACGGCTGATATATAATTTAACTTGGCTGAAAGCAGATTCTTTTTTCATCAAAAGGTCTCGCTAAACCAAACAAGGTGTCGTAGTTTAGTAGATTGAAATTTTTAGCTTATTAAGTTTGGGATTAAAAACTTTTGTTTAAAGTTGGGGAAACTACAGTGTAATTTTGCTTATGCAAACTAGCTTCAAGATGAAAAATAGAGAGACGATCGCTTATATATTTTAAGCCTCTGGGGCAAACTAAAGCATTATTTACATGCCAAAGAGCTTCTCTCTCGATTAAATTGATTTTAAAAATCAGCGCTTTTCTGAACGAGGTGTGGTCAAGTTCATGAAGATTGTAGTACCGTGACAAAAGTACGTGACTAACCTTACAGCCGATCTTTCTTGAAATCTTGCTTAAGGGGATGTCATACGTTTTTCACGTCTGGTGCAAAAACATCGATTTTAAATACCTTTTTCTCAAATTTTAGTTCAGGCAAGTTCATGCATTTTTCCAATCTTGACAGTTCAAAATTTCCATAAATAATGTATTCATTGCTGAGGTCAAATTAGAAGATTTGAGGCTTTGCTCGTAGTTGGCAAATTCTGGCAAAGTAGTTTGTCGCAATCCTCTACCAGTTTCCAGCAAAAATGTATGCTTAACGCCAGCTTGAATGCCAGCCTCTAAATCAGTTAGAGCATCTCCAACCATAATCGACTCAGCCAAATCAATATCTAAATCTTCAGCTGCCTGCAAGAGCATACCAGGTCGTGGTTTACGGCAATTACAATTATCAATTGGACTGTGAGGACAGATATATACCCCATCAACAAAGCCGCCTCTATCTTCAATAATCGAAACCAATCTGTTATTTATAGCTGTTGCTCCTTCTATAGTAATAATTTTACGGCCGACGGCCGATTGGTTCGTCACAATTACAATTAAGTATTGAGTCGATTTAAGTTTGACAACAGTTTCAACTGCATCATCAAATATCTCAACATCATCCCATGATCTAACATAAGCATCACGATTTTCAATAATGACGCCGTCACGATCTAAAAATATTGCGGGTTTTGCCATACACCTTCTAAATAGCCCTACTATATATAGTAGAAGAGGTTATAAATTAGTTTAAGAAGATTAGAATCTTCATCTTAACAGATAAAACAACAGCAATCGACTCTGTACATCCCCTTTAGGTACAGTATTAAGCCCTATCTTAAGCGCAGATATCTAGTATTGTCTCTACAGGTTGAGTGAAAAGCACCATTCCTCAGCGTTAAGATCAATACACCAAAACATTCTAAATTCCAGTACGATCAAAAAATCTAAACCTACCAAGAGACACGCTACTTGTGGAAACTTCAATTAAAGAATCTAGTCGATTCCAGTCTTTAAGCTTGGTTCTAGCTTTGCTGCTGGCCGGGCTCCTCTGCTTGTGGCCTAACTCGTACCTAATAATGGCAACTATTGCCATTATCACTGTCAGCATTACTACACGAATCACTGCCTGTTCAAAACCCTCATTAAATTTAATTGTTTATCTTCTTTTATTCTTAGGCTCAGCCACAGTTGGCCTTTGGGCCGCCTATGACTATGAGCAAGCATTAACGAAGTATCTGATCCTTATTGTTGCAGCACTCTTAGCCATCTTGCTTTCACAACTTGATCATCAAGGTTCGATCGTGCATGTGTATTTAGGAACAGGTGCTCTACTTTTCTCAATTGCATTTTTAGGAATCCTTTTATTTGATATTAATCAGGGAGAGCTATTAACTCCAAATCGCTTAGCCGGGTTAATCGGCATTTTGACACCTTTTCTGGTATTAACTTACATTCAGTCTGAGTCTAAGCTTTTGCAATATTTGTCTTTAGGGGCAGGTTTAATTGTGATTTTGGCTCTTTTACTTAGTGGCTCAAGAGGGGGGATCGCAGCCCTATTAGTTGGATTAGCTTTTTGGAAAATCCTGACGGTTCAAAGAATAATCGGCCGGAAATCAAAGTTAATAATTGGTTCGACCCTATTTAGTCTAACCATGCTTGGAACCGTTAGCCTATTTTTCAGCCAACAGCTAAGCACCTCTATATTTAGCTTTATTCCAAGCAGCACCTCACGATTAACCCTTTACACAAACCTTCAGTATCTACTAACTGATTACTGGTTGTTGGGTGGAGGTCTAAATAGCTTTAGTGGGCATTATTCCCAATACGTCTTATCAATCCCATTCTTGAGGTTTACCTACGGTCATCACCTCTATTTAGATCTAATTTTAGAACAAGGCATAATCGGGATTTCTTCATTTTGTATTTTAGTCGTCAGTAGCCTCATTTTTCTTCTTACAGATGGCTTAGATGCCGATCAAGATCGCAAAAAGCAACATTTTACGGGAGCAATACTAGCATCGTTAACCACGCTTATCCTTCATGGGTTTATTGATAACGCTATTTATAGTAATGCAGGTTCAACCATGCTCTTCATAGGCCCGGCCTTGGCTTTTTCGCTTGCAAAAACCCAACAAACAAATCGGCTAATCAAAAGATTGAATCTAGTTGTTTTATCTGCTTTTATCATCATTGGGATTAGTCTCAATACCAAATTAATCTCAACTTGGCATGCAAATGCCGGCTCAATAGAAATGGCGAAGATACAGCTTGCTGAATGGCCTACAGGGGAATGGAGTAGAGGGGAATCAACTGAGGCTTTACAAAAAGTTATCCCAACATTTGAAACAGCCTTAGAGCAAAACAGACAAAATACAAGTGCACACTTCAGATTAGGCTTAATCGCATTGGATAGACACGATTTCCCGGCCGCAGCTGTTCATTTGGCTGAGGCACAAAAAACTAATCAATCTCATATCGGTATTCAGAAAAATCTTGGATATGCGTATTTGTGGTCCAGTGACTTTGATAAAGCAAAAACTCAATTACAAAGTTTGGAAAATATTCAAAATGAATTAGATGCCTATCGATGGTGGTGGCAAGAATTAAATCGGCCGGATTTATCAGACATCGCCAGAGATGCACATCAAACTGGTATTACATCCAATAATGAGTAAAAGCTATTGAGACAACGTGCATACAACGCCTCACATGGAGCCAAAGGTGATGCAAGTAAAATTTTTAGTGAATAATTCTGACGAATAAACCAAATCGTGTATCGTTACAAATTGGTAACAAACCCAAACCTTAGGACTATCCATGTCTAGAGGCAGTTCAGAGGATCTGAATGATTATCCCCATCTCCAAATAGATTAATCGCTCAAATATCTGACAATCCAATAACTTATGTCCACAACAAATAACAATCACGAGCCTCACATCCCAAAACAACTTAACAACTCCGCACATGGCTCAATGCAGAGCGCACTCGATCAAAACCAAGATCAACCCGCTAATAGCGTGAATAGCACTGCAGACAATAATGACTTGCTTAACAACATCCTCAAGCAAGTTGATCAACAACAAGAGCTTTTAATTAAACTTTTAGAGCAAAATCAGATTTTAGCGCTTGAAGTAGAAAGTGCTTTAGCTAATTTAGCCGAGCCGCTTCCTGAATCGCTTATCACCCCTTCAACACCTGTAATTGAAGTTGCTAGCGCAAGTCACATCAAACAAAAGAAAGAAATTGCAGAGCCTATTCAACCAATACAAAATCTGCCTTTCTTGTATCAATTTAAACCAGAGGATTCTGGTGAGTCGCTTTATCTTTCAAGTGAAGAAAGCGAGACTCTTAGAAACAAATTTAATGCAACCATGGTTGCTCACCCCGAAACGGCGCTTCTGCACAAAATGTTTGAGGAAATTGCATCGAACAAGCCGGATGTCCCAGCGATTGTTTTCCACTATCAGTTTTTATCTTTTGGAGAATTAAATCAACAGGCAAATCAATTAGCCCGATATTTAAGAACTCGCGGTGTCTACGAGGGAGACGCTATTGGAATTACACTTCCGCGTTCAATTGATCAAATCGTCGCAATCTTGGCTGTACTTAAATGCGGTTGTACTTATATTCCAATTGATGAAAATGAAACAGACCGCCGCCTAAAATTTATCGTTCACAATTCAGATATGAGGTCAGTGATCACGCTGAGTGATTCTGAAGGGAAGTTCAGCGAGATCGGGAAAAACCTTTTGAACATCATCAGTTTGGATGTTGAAAAAGGAGAAATATCAGAGATGGAAGCAGAAAATCTTGATATTCTTTTTTCGCCTCAAACCCCGGTTCACATAATTTATTCATCTAGCCCAATCGAACCTGTAGGAACTCCCGGATTCTCAAAAACGATTTTAAATGAACTGAATTGGATGTGGCACAACTACCCATTCGCTGCCAAAGAAATTTGTTGTCAAACAGCTCAATTAACAAGAATTGACTCTGTTACAGAACTATGGTCGCCTCTTCTACAAGGAATCCCTAATATTCTAATCCCCGATGAAGTGGTAGTAGATCCGAAGCTACTGGTTGAGTTTTTAAATGACATTCATGTTTCACGCATTCAACTGCCGCCATCTATCGTGGCAATGCTCTTGCAGGCCTTTCCTCAATTAGGAGACGCATTACCTTATTTAAATTCATGGTTCTTACGTGGTGAAATTCTTCATCCAGAATTGCTAGCAAGATTTAAGCAGGTGGCCCAAGGAAAAAACATCATCAATCTGTATAGTGTGACAGAGGCTGGTGGAATTGTAGCGAGTCTCGATACGACGATTGAATCAGATGTAGATGGAATATGCATCGGCCGCCCAATAGACAACACAAAAATATATATTCTTAATAGCGAAGGTTTCCAAGTTGACCCCGGCCGCGCAGGTCAAATCATCATCAGCAGCCCAGGAACCGAAGTTGGCTATCTCAAGAATCAGGCACTCACGAAATCACGATTTGCTCCCGATTCGTTGACAGTTAACAGCAGCACCAATAGAAAGCTGTTTAGAACTGGTGACTACGGCCGCTTAACCGAAGACGGCAAGCTTATCTACCTTGGCAGAACAGACAAGCAAATCAAAGCTTACGGAAACCGAATCAATCTTGACCATATATCCAAAGTATTGCTAAAGCAGGCTCAAGTCAAAGAGGCGGTTATTTCACCAGGCTTTAATGCAAGCGGTCAATTACTGATCAATGCATATCTGCTTGTTGGAGATCAAACCTATTCCGTGCAGAATTGGCGCAAATTTTTGTTAAATCAGATGCCACAATACATGGTGCCCACAAAAATTTATCAGCTAAAGTCAACCAATCGAAACTCAAACCTCCCTCTTGGTGATGAAACGATGCAGCTACATGCAGCGAATCAAAAAACATCTGAACGTCAGCGTTCTACAAATCCACCTAGAGACGAAATTGAGTCACAGCTCATCGCAATTTGGAAACAAATTTTGAGCCGCGAAGATGTCAATATCAGTGATGACTTTTTTGAAGCTGGTGGCAACCAAATTCTCACCCTTAGGCTCACTAATCGAATAAAAAGCACGTTTGAAATTTCGTTAGAACCTGAGACAGTCTTTCGCAAGCCAACCATTGCAGAGTTAGCAGTGCTGATTCGAGAAGCACGTAATATTCGCGATGAGGAAGATGAAATCTCAAATGCAGAGTTCGTTGAATCGTTTACGCAAAAGATGAAAGTCATCAGTCGTGACGCATTAGTAGACAAAAACAAACTACTGGAAATTCAAGTCGGTATCTCATCACGGCCGCGTTTCTTCTGTGTACATGGTGAAGATGGAGATATATCGTTTCTGAGACATTGGATTAGGCATTTGGGCGAACAGCCATTTTATGCTTTCCAATCACGCACAGCGATCGAAGGTGCCAGAGAAACGTATAAATCTCTCGAGGATTTAGCGGCGGACTACATCAATGAATTACAGAAATTACAACCTCGGGGCCCTTATCATCTAGGTGGCTATTCAGCCGGAGGTGTCGTTGCATACGAAATGGCACAACAGCTATCTAAAATGGGCGAAGAAATTGCGATGCTTACCCTCATCGATTCAATCAATCCAGCCATCCTCACTAGCCCTCAGAAATCTTTCAAAAATCGCTTTGAAAGCCTAGCGATTGCACCAGCCGGAGCACTATTTAAACGTCTAACCGGCCGCTCAAAGATGGCAGCCAACAGTGGTGCAAACGGCCCAATTAATCATGAAACAATCATTTCTCCTAACTTTAGAGGAGTTATTTTTGAAAAATTATTAAATGATTTGATTGCTAAATATCAAATTCGGCCGTTTGCAGGCTCAATTCTCTTAATTACCTCAACAGACAACGCCGCTTCTGAAAATTATGCAGGCATTGACAGAGGTTGGAAGGGATATGCCCTTTCGCTCAAAATCCACGAAATTCCAGGGGATCGACAAGCCTTAATCAAAGAACCAAATGTCAAAAAGCTAGTTGGGACATTGCTTCGCCATATCGATGCAGTTGCCCGCAGAGCCAAAAATAGTGAACGCAAAGTCCGTAAAAATTAATGACAACATTTAATCCAACCGACCATCCCCACAGACGACTTAACCCGCTAACCAATGAATGGGTCATTGTTTCGGCCCAGCGGCTAAAACGGCCGTGGTTGGGCAAAGTTGAAACCCCACCACGCATTAACCTGCCTGAACATGACCCAAGCTGCTATCTTTGCCCGAGCAATAGCCGCTCAAATGGCACAACAAACCCATCCTACGAGGGTGCGTTTGTTTTCCCAAACGACTTTCCAGTGCTCTTATCAGCGCCACCAGCACCTGAAGCAAATACAAGCTCGCTGTTTACGGCTGAAGGGCTAGATGGGGACTGCCGTGTTGCCTGCTTCTCCGGTCGGCATGATTTGACATTGGCGGAGATGGAACCAGCTGATATTGAAAAAGTCATCGACATGTGGGTAGATCAGATCAACGAGCTAAGCAAAACATACCGCTGGGTTCAAATCTTTGAAAACAAAGGGGCAATGATGGGCTGTTCAAACCCCCATCCCCATTGCCAAATTTGGGGGCAAAACAATCTGCCTACCCAAGCTCTGCGTGAAGATGATTCCCAGATGGCGTATATGCTCAAAAGCGGTACGCCTCTCTTGGTTGATTATGCACAGCAGGAATCAGCAAATGGTGAGCGGACTGTATTTGAAAATAAAGATTGGATCGTGGTCGTCCCTTATTGGGCAGCTTGGCCTTATGAGCTTTTATTGCTCCCCAAACGGCACATCGGCCACTTGAATCAAATTACGGCCGAAGAAAAGACAAATCTAGCCAAAATCATGAGCCAATTCTTGACTTGCTATGACAATCTCTTTGAAACATCGTTCCCATATTCGGCCGGGTTTCACGGGATGCCGTTCATCGAAGGCGAGGATCAGTCTCACTGGCAGCTCCATGCTCATTTCTACCCGCCATTGCTACGGTCAGCCACAGTCAAAAAGTTCATGGTTGGCTATGAAATGCTAGGTGAAATTCAGCGAGATCTAACCCCTGAGCAAGCAGCAGAAAAGCTGAGAGCACTGCCCAAAGTCCACTACTTAAAAGCTTAGTTTTACTGGCAAGTGCCATGCATTAAACAAAAAAAGGCTCGTATCCAAATTTGGATACGAGCCTTTTTTTATTTATTAGTAGAGCAGTCTAACTATTAGAGTTCGTCATAGATGCCATGGAGCTCTTTTCCACGGAAACGGGCTTTTTGATCCGTTGGAGCAAGTGCCTCATTGTAGAAAAACTCTGGAAGATCATCATCTTCAGCGCCAAATCCAGCCAAGTCATTGAACTCTTTTTCCATTTTTAGCACTTCGATCCCTAAATCATCAAAGAATGCATCATCTAGCTCAACGCCAGTTGCATCTTTAAGTGCATTTTTCAAGAAATCGAGGTTTTGATGGGTGACTGAACGGCCAAAAATACATAATCCTAAAGAGTCTGTTTGCGCCATCACTTTTTGTGATTCGAGGCTTACATCCATAAGCAACGCCGCATCTTTATCACGAGAGTTGAAACGGGCCACATTTCCGGCCGTGTGGTCAGCACCTTGAGCCGTTGTCTGCATGCTGATTCCGGTCACTTCGATAACACGTGGATCGTATGCACTGATCGCCTGCTTTTTGATGACAGGAATCCGCTCAACACCAAAGTGTTTGCCAACCCGATAGGTGCCTGATGCATAAATCTTTCCGATTTCAGAACCAACCGCCATTTCAGCCATCGCTTGGGTCATAAACTCAACGTCGCCAAATTCAGCTTGCCCCGCTTCCATTGCAACAGCCAACATTGCGCCTGTTTCAATCGTATCGACGCCTAAATTGTTGGCGAGATAGTTTAGAGCCGCCAAGTCATCAGGGTCAGTAATGCCACAATTGGTTCCTAACAAACCAAGTGTTTCATATTCAATCGGTGAAGCAACTTCGTTCCCATCTGCATCAACATACACGTTTGAACACTGGATCACACAGCCTGGCATACAGGCATGGGTGTGATTCCCACCACGGGAATTATTCAAGTCGGTGATGTACTCGCCACCCATCTTGAATGTTTCTTTTTCAGGATCAACCTGCTGCCCCAGACTGAAGTTATTTGTAGGAAGTGCGCCAATTGTATTGGTGTAGTCAGCCATCCCCATAGTGCCCACTTTTTGGAAAAAGCCGGTAATAACCGGATCAGCAAGCAACATCTTTGAATAATCACGTACGTCTTTAACAACCGATTTACGATCATAAAAGCCAGGCATTTTCTTGAGATCAACAACAATGGCTTTGACTTTCTTGCTCCCCATTACGGCACCTACACCACCACGAGCGGCCAAACGTGACGGCCGACCGTCGCTGTCGGTTATCGAAATACCGGCCGTTAAGCCCATATATTCGCCAACTGGACCAATCATAGCGATAGCGATTTTCTTGCCATATTTTTCACGTAAAAGATCGGCCGATTCGAATGCACCCATCTTCAAATAACTTTCGGCCGGATCAAAGCTCACAGTCCCGTCTTTGGCAAAATGGATCACGACCCATTCATCCGACTGACCGTATAAATTAACGCCTGCAATCTCATGCTGGCCTAACCCATAACTAAACGTCCCACCACCGTTTGCCTCTTTAATTCCACCCGTTAATGGGCTTTTGCAGCCAACGCTCGTGCGATTGGCGTTTGAAAAACTTGACCCAGCAAAAGGACCGGCCGAAAAAATAAGCGGATTGTCAGGGCCCAGTGGATCAACAGTGGCGGCCCCTTTTTCGAGCAAAGTTTTAGCGATTAAGTGTCGCCCAGCTTTGACCAACGCTTCGCCCTCGAGCTCTTCGTGGTTAATTGATTTTTCATTTAAGTTAATGTGGTAGTACTTGCGCATGGAAGTTTTCCTTAGGGGGATGATTGTTTTGCAAAAACCTAGTTTATCAGAAAAAGAAATCTGCAAAAGCTGAAATTGAAATTTCTCGACACCTATCGACTTATTAGAAATTCGTAAAGGTACAAAAGATATGTTTTCTTCGTAAGGTCTATGCTTTAAACTGTTACTTACTGATTGATAAGTAAGTAACTTGTCAGCATGAATTACAGCTTATTTCAATAGCTGATTTATTCGGTAGCTTTCAGGTGGTTTTCACAATTTATTACCCAAACCGCCTAGCAGCTAGAGCGATATGCATTCGCAAATTTAACAAATAAGGAACATAAAATTATGACTCCAGCACTTAACCAAAATATCGACACTGAAGCATTTGAAAAACTTTCAAAGCACATCGATCCAAATATTATTTTACGCACGTTGGCTGAAATGGACCCTGCCACGCTCCAAAAAACATTAATGGCAACGGCCGGAGGCGGAAAAAAACCGCGCCAAGCGCCACCCGTTAACAGTGACTTCTTCGACATTTATGACACCCTCACACCAGACCAGCGGCGGATGGGTGAAGTCACTCGTGAGTTTATGCAACGAGAAATCAAACCATTGGCGGCTGAATATTGGGAAAAGGGGGAAACGCCAAAAGAGTTCATCACCAAAGCGGGTGAATTGATGACTTTGATTTTGGGTGAAGATTACATCTTTGAATACCCATCTTCAGATCCGATTGGAACAGGGATCATGATGATGGAAATGGCCGCCATCGAGCCATCTTTCCAGACGTTTTTTGGTGTGCAGTGGGGACTTTGTATGGCATCCATTCAAATGTTTGGCTCCGAAGAGCAAAAAGCGAAATGGCTGCCTGACATGGTAAAGTTCAAAAAAATCGGGTCGTGGGCACTCACAGAACCTGAAACAGGCTCAGCTGCGGCCGCAGGCTTACAAACGACGGCCGAAAAGCATGGAGACACTTGGATCATCAACGGGCAGAAAAAATGGAGCGGCAACGCCACCATCGCTGACGTCAATGTGATCTGGGCTAAAAATATGGAGACGGGCCAAGTCAACGCCTTCTTGGTTGAAAAAGATCAGCCAGGCTATACGGTTGAAAAACTTGAAGGAAAGATCTCAAAACGGATGGTTGAAAATGTACTCATCACCTTAGATGAGGTTGAAGTGCATGAATCAAACCGTTTACCAGGTGTAAAAAGCTTTAAAGATACCGGCCGTCAGCTCGCCTCAGCGCGGGCAGGCGTAGCATGGGAAGCGGTTGGCGTTGCTAAAGGGGTCTATGAAGCAACTTTAGAGTACGCGAACAACCGGAAACAGTTCGGCAAACCAATTACAGCATTCCAGCTTGTGCAGATGAATTTGGTCAAAATGTTGGGCAACCTAACAGCGATGCAGACGATGGCGTTGCGTATGGCTCAGCTTGAAGAACGGGATGAGATGATTTCGCACGAGCGAGCTTCGCTGAGCAAAGCGTGGATGTCTGACCTGTTACGAGATACGGTTGCACTCGGCCGAGGTACGTTGGGCGGCAACGGCATCTTGGTTGAGCATGATGTGGCTCGCTTCTTTGTCGATGCAGAGGCGGTCTATTCATATGAAGGGACGTATGAGATGAATTCGCTCATTGTCGGCCGGGCGATTACGGGACAGAGCGCGTTTGTGTAGTTTTCGATTTAGTATTTCAGATTTATGATTCGAACCCGGTTGTGTTCCAAAACACGGCCGGGTTTTTTTATTTTTGGGGACTGTGCCAATATCTAGTTACGCTTGACGCATTCTAAGTCAACGTTACCATTCCGAAAATTAACATTTTTGGAGCAGAACCGTGACTGAACCTAAACAACTTGCCCGTATCGCTGTAGACATCGGCGGAACATTTACCGATGTTGCTCTTGAGCTTAAAAGTACAAATAATCGAGAGTTTATCACCGCCAAAACACCAACCACTCCCACCAACCCGGTTGAGGGAGCGATTAACGGTGTTCGACTCGCTTTGGCCGGCAGCGATATTCAACCCCAGCAAGTTTCGAGCTTCATCCATGGAACCACATTGGCCACAAACGCCCTCATCGAAAAGAAAGGTGCGGCCGTCGGCGTCATCACCACAAAAGGATTTCGAGACATCCTCGAAATCGCCTATGAGCGGCGTTACAACCAGTACGACGTTTTTCTCGACAAGCCGGACATGCTCGTGCCACGGGAACACTGCTTCACCATCACCGAACGGGTCACGGCGGCCGGTGATGTGCTCATCGAATTGGATGAGGCTGAGCTAGACGAGATTCTGCAACAGATCGACGAGAGTGGGCTGACGAGCATCGCCATCTGTCTGTTACACGCCTATGCCAATCCAGTTCACGAACAGCGACTGGCTGAACTCATCGCACATAAACGGCCGGAAATATCGCTCAGCCTATCCTCCGAAGTCAGCCCTGAAGTGCGAGAGTTTGACCGGATGTGTACGACAGTGGCGAACGCCTACATCCGGCCGCTGATGCAAAGCTATCTGACCGATTTAGAAACAGCGTTAACGGCCGAAGGGATCACCTGCCCGATTTTCATCATGACCTCCAGCGGGGGAATGACGACGCTTGAAACGGCCGGACGCTTCCCGATCCGTCTCGTCGAGTCCGGCCCCTCGGGTGGGGCGATCTTGGCGGCCGAAGTCGCCCAAGCGCTCGGGATTGAAAAGGCGGTTTCATTCGATATGGGTGGCACCACGGCCAAAATCTGCCTCATCGACGACGGTGCGCCCCAATCGACCCGCAACTTCGAAATTGCGCGAGCCGAACGGTTTATGAAAGGATCAGGCTTGCCGGTGCGCATTCCTGTGATCGAAATGATCGAGATCGGTGCAGGGGGTGGCTCAATTGCAAGACTTGATCGCTTAAACAGGCTAACAGTCGGCCCTGACAGCGCAGGTTCTGAGCCAGGGCCGGCCGGGTTTGGGCTAGGGGGGACAGATGCGACCGTCACAGACAGCGACGTGGCGTTGGGCCACATCGATACAGAAGCATTTGCCGAAGGGCGATTACAGATCGATCCGGCCTTATCGTCGGCCGCCATCGACCGACACATCGGGGTGGGATTGAGGTTATCGAGCCACGATGCCGCCTTTGCGATTGGTCAGATCGTTGACGAAAATATGGCGAGCGCAGGGCGCATCCATGCGGTTGAGCGAGGGCGAGAGCTGGCCTCACGAACGATGATCGCCTTTGGCGGCAACGGCCCGTTACACGCCGCTCGGGTAGCTGAAAAGATGGGGGTCACACGGCTCGTCATCCCCAATGATCCGGGAGTTGGGTCGGCCATCGGCTTTTTGTATGCACCGGTCAGTTACGAAATTGTTCGCAGTGGGTACACGACGCTAAAAGAGTTTGATTTCGAGGGGATCAATCATTTGCTCGGCACGATGTCAGCCGAGGCAACCGCCATCGTTGAGCCAGGCGCCATGCAAGCTGAGCTTGTCGAAGTCCGCACGGCGTTTATGCGCTACAAAGGGCAGGGGCACGAGATCGAAGTGACGATCCCGAATCGGGACTTAGAACCGGCCGATCTTGAGCTGTTACGCCAGGCGTATGACACAGAATATCAGGCACAGTTCCAACGGTCAGTTCCGGCATTTACGATTGAGATCATGAACTGGAGCGTGACCGTTTCCAGTGGGTCGGTGGACGGTGGGTCGGTAATCAGTGAGCCAGTAACCGTAGGGGCGCGGCGTGCTGCGCCTGAGCCAGTAAAAACACAAAAAGTTTATTTGAGCCGGGATTTGGGCAAGGCCGATTGCCCCGTTTTTTATCGGGATCGATTGGTTGCTGGTGACACAATCAGAGGGCCAGCCCTCATCGTTGAAGCCCAAACAACGACGCTGTTGACGCCGGAATTTGAAGCGGTTGTTGATCATTCTAAAAATCTAATCGTGGAACGCCAGCTTGCTGGTGTCCAGTCATCACACCAGCAAGCTGGCGTTCTACAGCAAAAAAACCAGGTTGATTTACAAATTATGTGGAACCGTCTGCTCGCCGTCGTTGAAGAACAGGGACAGGTGCTGATCCGAACCGCATTCAGCCCGATTGTGCGGGAATGTGGCGACATTTCGGCCGGAATTTTCGACCTGCAAGGACGAATGCTGGCCCAAGCGGTGACCGGCACACCGGGCCACATCAACACGATGGCGGAAGGGGTGAGATACATGCTCGATGCTTTTCCCATCGCCGACATGCGGCCAGGCGATGTCTACATGACCAACGATCCATGGCTCGCGGCTGGGCATCTGAACGACTTTTTCTTGGTTCAGCCGGTCTTCAAGGACGACCCAACTGGGCAACCTGCCGTCATCGGATTCACATCCTGCACCTCCCATCTGATCGACTTGGGCGGCCGAGGGATGGGGCCACAAGGAAGCGACATCTACGATGAAGGATTGTTAATTCCACCTTGCAAATTGGTCGATCAGGGAAAAGTCAACACGTTTCTACTAGAAATCGTCAAGGCCAATTCCCGTGAGCCGATTCAGAACGAGGGTGACACCTACGCATTGATCGCTTGTTGCGAAGTGGGGGGGAACCAACTGCTCCAGATGATGGATGATTTCAAGCTCACGTCGCTCGATCAACTGGCTGACTACATCATC
>JBGCDP010000218.1:0-3889 GCA_045105475.1 Anaerolineae bacterium | reverse complement strand
CAAAACTTGAGCCGTACAGATATTGCTAGTTGCACCATCACGGCGAATATGTTGCTCGCGACTCTGCAAAGCCAAACGCATAGCGGGCTTGCCGTTTGAGTCCTGTGATACGCCGATAATCCGGCCGGGGATGTTTCGTTTTATTTTGTCAGTTACCGCCATAAATGCAGCATGCGGGCCGCCAAATCCTAGTGGAACCCCAAAGCGTTGGGTTGAGCCAACAGCCATGTCAGCCCCCCACTCACCTGGTGCTTTGAGTAGAGTGAGTGCCAGCATGTCTGTCACCGCGATCATAAACCCGTTATGTGCGTGCGTTTTTTCCGTTAAGTCAGCAAAATCGTGAATTGCGCCATTTGAGCCAGGATACTGAACAATCACGCCAAAGGTATCAGCCGTTGGTTCATAGCTGGTCGCATCTCCGATTTCAACATTAATGCCCAATGGTTCAGCCCGGGTTTGAATCACGGCAATTGTTTGTGGATGGCAGTTGGCATCCACAAAGCAGGTATTGGCGGTTGATTTACGTTTTTGGCTCCGCTTAGCAACCATCATCGCTTCGGCCGCGGCAGTCGCTTCATCGAGCAGCGATGAATTCGCCATGTCGAGGCCGGTCAGGTCAGCTACCATCGTTTGGAAGTTGAGCAACGCTTCAAGCCGCCCTTGCGAAATCTCCGCCTGGTACGGGGTATATTGTGTGTACCAAGCTGGGTTTTCAAGAATGGTCCGTTGGATGACGGCCGGAGTAATCGTGCCGTAATACCCCATCCCGATAAGCGAGCGAAAGACTTTGTTTTGCCCGGCCAAGTCGACCATATCTGCTAGCGCTTCTTTTTCGCTGAGCGCGGCCGGTAGGTTTAGCTCACCGCTCATGCGGATATTGTCAGGGACAGTCTGATCGATTAGGGAAGCAACATTGGGCAAATCGAGTACTTCGAGCATATGCGCAATTTCATACTCATTTGGGCCGATGTGGCGGCGAGAGAAATCCTCGCCATAGTCAAATAATTCTTGGAGTTTTTGGTTTTCTAGGTTCTTAATCATGAGATTATTAGGGTAGGTTTAACGATACGAGGGTTTATAAAACGGCCGTTTCACAATGACGGCTTTCTTTGGTTTATTGCGAATCATGATGTCAATTTCAGTGCCAGATTTGGCAAGATGAGACGGGACATAAGCATGCCCAGCATAGAGCTCAATCGTGGGTCCATAGAGGCCAGAAACGACTTTGCCGACAATCTCCCCATCTTTGGCGACTTCATACCCTTCGCGCGGCACCCCTTTGTCGAGCAGTTTGAATCCGACAATTTTGCGTGGCACACCGGCTTCTTTTTGGTCTAGGATCGCATCCCGGCCGATGAAAGGAGTTTCGAAGCTACAGGCCCAACCTAAACGAGCTTCCAGCGGCGTCGTGGTGTCGTCGATTTCATGGCCGTAAAGGGGGAACGATGGCTCAAAACGGAGGCTGTCACGGGCGGCAAGCCCGACAGGGCCTACTTCGATCCCAAACGATTCGCCAGTATTCAGAATCGCTTCCCACAGCTCAAGTCCGTTCTTAGCTTCGTAAAACAGCTCAACCCCATCTTCACCCGTGTAGCCGGTCCGGCCGACCAGAACGGGAATGCCGTTTAGCGAAGTCATCGCGGCCGAAAATCGGGGCATATCGCTAATGCTTGACGTATTCATCTGATCGAGCAGGCGAAATGCATTTGGACCTTGCAGAGCCAGCATCACCGTATTGTCAGATACGTCATCGATTTGGACGTCAAAGCCCTCAGCATGCTTATGCATCCAAGCCACATCTTTATCTCGATTCGCTGCATTGATCACGATATACCAAGCTTCGGGAAGATAGTAGATAAACACGTCATCGACGATGGTGCCGTTTTCATAACACATCAAGCCATAGTGAGCGTCCCACACAGCCATTTTGTCGATGTCCCATGATACGAGGTTGTTGACGAAGGCTTTGGCATCTGGCCCGGTGACCTCGACTTGCCCCATATGATCAATGTCAAAAAGTCCGGCCGACCGTCGGGTGAGATGGTGTTCCTCGATTGGGCTTTTATACATGACCGGCATTTCCCATCCAGCAAAAGGGACCATGCGAGCACCCTGAGCAACGTGCCAATCATAGATTGGCGTGCGTTTTAAAGTTTCATCCATAGTTGATTTCGTCCCAGTCCCGTCAGGTTTTGCGAACCTAGCAGGTCTAATTTTTGGCAATAAAAAAGACACCAAAAAAAGGTGCCTTGTGCCTGTCTGTGGACCTGAGAGATTGTGTCAAAACAAGTTTTGACTGTAGTCAAAATTGTTTGAACGTGCCCCGTCGGTGATGGCGATATATCGCCATGCTTTCCAGGAGTTTTATGATTGGTGTCGATCCTTTTGCCTGAGAGTTTCAAATTTGAAATGGCGTTTCAAATTCTTGCACCTTCGGCCGCTTGAACTACGTTCAAGCCGTCTCTCGAAACCAACTATAGATTGTTTTAACGATTGAAACCTAAACCCAAAATTAGGTTAGGTTCAACTTGGCAGTAAGATTATCCCCATTTAGAGAGTTGTCAAATCTATTTATCGTTTCAAGTGAAGATCATTCTGCAACTTTTGATACCAATACAGTTTTGTATCGACTCGGCCGATATCCGGTAAGTTTTTTAAACACTCTTGAAAAATAATATGGGTCAGAATAGCCAACCTGATAACCGACCTCGGCCACCGTCAAATCCTGTTCTAAAAGCAGTTGTTCCGCCCGTTCAATGCGGTAGCGCGTATGGCTTTGATGCGGTGACTCACCGACCCACTTTTGAAACAATGTACGTAAATGAGGTGCAGTCACACCACAAGCTTGCGCAACTTGATCAGCCACAAATGTCTCTTGATAATGTTCGCGCATATATGAAATGGCAACGCGTACGGCGTCAGGATAAATCGCTTTTTTATCCAATGGGGCTTGGATCGCCTCGATCAATGACAACAGTTCATAGACGAGCGAAACAGCCCGCATGGCGCTCCCCGGCCGGTTTAAAATCAACACCTCACGCATCAGAACAAATGTTGACTCAATCAATTGATTTGGCCCCAATGACAGTCGGCTGACCTGTTTATCTTGCTCTAAATACGAAAAACGACCACTGAGACAAAACCAGTGGAGGCGTACCCCTTCTGTCGTCTCATATAAATACGCCTCACCTTTAGGAATAAGAAGAAGATCACCCACTTGCAGCGCATATTCTCCCCCCTCAAATTTGAACTTTGCTTCCCCTTCTAAGTGGTAATAAAACTGATCCACATCGCTATATTCAAAATCACCAGAGACAAACGGTTTGTCAGTGTGATATTCCCCAGCCTGCTTAACCCAAAACTGCAGAATAGATGGGACCGGTCCAGCGTAACCCGTTCGCCAATAGGAGTAACGTTGCGGTCGGGTGCCGTTTTTTGTCCCGCCCAATATCGGCCGTTTCAGCGGCTGAGCCTGTGTTTTGTCCATCTTTGTCTTCGATTTTTCCATTTTGGTCAGCTTCTCAAAAAGTATAATGCATAGAAATCACACGCCGATTATATGCCGAATTGAGGCAGAGGGTTTTTATGAGTAAAACAACAATTAAGAGTCACACCGTTGATCCTGAAAAGCTCAACATTGAATGGGGTGATGGTCACGCAAGCAGTTATCACTATATGTGGTTGCGTGACAATGCACCTGAAAATCGTCATGCCAATGGGCAAAAGCTTATCGATACATTTTCGATTCCGCTTGATTTAACAGCGAAAAGCATCGCAGTAAATGGCACCGTTAAAATCGAGTGGTCCAATGATGGCCATGTGACAGAATTTACTCCGGAATGGTTGCGGCAACACAGCTATGAAGAAAGTGAGGTTGCTGCGCGTCGGC
>JBGCDP010000217.1:0-9964 GCA_045105475.1 Anaerolineae bacterium | reverse complement strand
ATTTGTTTTGGTAGTAGGTTGTGCTTAATCGGTTTACTTATAAAACCACTAAACCCCATTTCCTTGGTACGCGGAATTTCGACACTAGGATCGGCGGCCGAAACAGCAACAACCGGGACTCCTTCTAGGCTTGGCTGCGTTCTGATTGACTCAAAAATGTCGTGCCCAGAAATATTATCTGGAAGCATTAAATCTAAAAGAATCATATCCAGCCGCGTTGAGAATTTTAGGATTCTCGACAATGTGTTATCGCCCCAATGGTCAAAAGGAGCTGATGCCCCTTGGCGGCGCAATATTGTGCGGATGATGGCGAGGTTAAAGGCATCGTCTTCAACCACGAAAATAGTTTTGTTCTGGAGTGTATTCATCTAAAATTTTACCTTATGTGCATAAACTAGGTGTTGTGATGTCAATATTGACTTGGTCAAATATTATAATCTCACATCTTTGTAGTTGCACTACTTTTGTTTTTTTGGAAGCTGAATGAAAAAGGTTGTTCCCTTTCCAATGGTGCTTTCAAACCAAATTTGACCATGATGGAGCTCTACCATTTTCTTTGTAATGGGGAGTCCTAGCCCTGTGCTAACAACGTTGCCGGGGTTGCTGCGAGCTTGCACAAACGATTGGAAGACGAGCTCTGCATCTTCATCTGATATGCCAATTCCACTATCTTGAATAGAGAAAGTGACTGATTCGTGATCTTCTTTGAAATCGAAAATGACTCGCCCTTGCTGGGTGTACTTCACGGCATTTGACAAGATATTAAGTAAAATTTGGCGTAAGCGAAGTCTATCAGCCCGGATAGTGGGCAAGTTATCCGTATTTTGTACTATCAATTCTATATCCTGGTCTGTCACAAGCCCTGTAGCCGTTTGGAGAACGCTTTGCACTGCCTCAGTTAGATCAACATCTTCGAAGAATAAACTCATCATACCTGCTTCGATTTTGTTTGCATCCAAAATATCGTTAATTAAGTTGAGCAGGTGATGCCCGCTGTCAATCACATTGCCTAAAGCGAGTGACTGTTCGTCATTTACATCACCGTAATAGCCCTCTTTCACGAACGCTGAGAAATTGAGGATGGCATTGAGCGGGGTGCGTAATTCATGCGACATGTTAGATAGAAAGGTGGTTTTGGCCTGATTAGCCGACTCAGCTGCATCTTTAGCAGTTTCTAATTCCCTTGTTCTTTCATCTACTAAGGTTTCTAAATTCTCGTTGATACGCACATTTTCATCATTGATGTTTGCATTCTCAATCGCAACGGCGGCTTGATTGCTAAAGAATTCCAAGGGGGCTAAGTCTTCGGCATTAAAACGGCCGGATTTGGATCGATTCTCCACATAGATTGCACCGATAATATTGTTTTTGCTCACGAGTGGGGCACACATAATTGAGCGTAACTGCATATTAACGACACTTACAGCTGCGGCAAAGCGCGGATCAAATAGCGCGTTTCTAACTACCAATCCCTTTTTGGTTTGTATAACTTCATTTAAGACCGAATGGCTGATAGCATCATTCTGGACCTGTACATGATTATTATCACTTTGTCTCCTCATCCGATATTCAACCTCTCCATCAGGCGAGACGAGTACGATATAGCCTTGCTCAGCCCCAACTAATGATAGAACTTCATCAATAGCATAGGATAATAAGGGATCTAAGGTCCGAATTTCAGCCATCCGATTACTGATTGCCAATAGTCGTGCCAGTAGCGGTTCACCTTTTAGGATTTTTCGCTCGGACTGAGTTAAGCTCCCCCCGCCCGAATTGGAAGCCAGGCTGTCTAAGTAGCTTTCAGCTTTTTCAACTGCATCAAGGTGCTGACCATTGGTGCTAACAGTCTCCAGCACCTTCTTTTCTGGTTCTTGAAAAGTAAGGGTTTTATACAACCCGACTATTTTTTGGTGTTCTGGGACCTGCTCGAGAAGGAATCTTTGGGCATTTTCATCTTCAATAAGCTCATGCATCGTTTGAAGAGTTTTATAGGCCTTCTTCAGAATAGTCATCGCCCGCGCATCATGAGCAGCCTGTAAAATGTAGAAGCAGTGCAAAGCTGCCCACATATGATTCCATTTGCCCGTTAATGGGTCATTGAGCAGATTGGCAATAGCCGGTTCCGCTTGTGTTAAAGCTTGTTCAACTTTGCCTTGAGCAAGATAAACAGCAGCCAGTCCACTCTGTGCTGCGAGGTGAATTGTGTCAGCCGTTTGTGGTTCATTTTTTACTATTTCTAACAAGTCAAGGTAATGATCTGCTGCGATATTCCAGCTTTGTTGTTCATGTGCTATGCCCGCCTGGTGAAAACGAAGATTTGCCAAAACAGTGAGCTGTTTTACACTGTCTAATCCATTAACGGTAGAAACCGCTACAGAAAATAGATCCTGAGCTTTTTCAAACTTTTTCTGTTGTTTGCATATATAACCCAATATCGTTAGGCGCTTTCCTGTATCCGCTTTTAAATTTAACTCTTTTGCCTGCTCTATACTTTCTTCAACAAGTTGGATCGTGTCTTCATATTGTTTGGTTTTGTCTGCTAACAGAGCTAAATAAAACAGCCCTAAATTTAATCCATATTGATCGCCTAGCTTTTGAAAATTAGCGACACTATTTTCAAGCGGCGTAAATGCGGCTTGGTAATCACCTGTATCATAGAAGTAGATACCATAGTTAACCTCAGAGATAGCTTGGCTAGTTAAGTCTCCCCTCATGATGTCGAGTTGCAATGATTTTTCTATGTAGATCTTGGAATTTGATAGGTCGCCCCGCATACCTGAGTTTAGGCTCAGGTTGTTGTAAATGCGGGATTCGAGCCTCATTTCATTTAGTTGTTTCGCTATCACGAGTGCTTCATCATAACATTCTCGCTCCCTTTCAAATTGGCCTATGCTTGCATAGAAAAGCCCCAGATTATTAAGAGCAGCCCCTAATTCTCGTGCATCTTCGAGTTCGCGGCTCCGTTTGACGCTGTACTCCAAATGACTCTGGGCAATATCATATTGGTTTGACCAGCGAGCGATGTGACCCAGCTGAGTATGACCTGCAATTGCGATTCTTTCATTTTGGGCTAATTCTCCCTGTTCTATCACAAATTGAGCAGCCACCATGGCCTTTTCAAATTGCGATGTATAACCATAAAGCTTTGCCTGCCTGAGGGATACTTCTGCGCGTTTAGCGGGATCGTCTAGTTGATCTGCTAATTCTGCTAATTCGGTAAGGTCTACCTGCTGTTTTATGCGGTCGTGAGCACTTGCTTCAAGTGTATTTTCACGAGCTAATAAAATATTGTATCGTTCTGTTTTCCGATCTAAGGGCGTCTTTTTTAGGGCTTCACTGAAGTAGATGATCGCATCCTCATGTGAAAACTGACTGGAGGCATGCTTTCCTGCCTGCAAGTTATAAGCGATCTCTTTTTTGACTTTATCTGTGTGACGCCAATGGTAAGCTAAACGGCCTGCTTGTTCTGGATCATTAGGGTGAAGCCTTTCAATTGCCAATGCCACTTGCTCGTGCTTGGCTGTCAATGATTTTTTATCAAGTTGAGCTAAAACGCCCTCTTGAATTTTAGCGTGGCTAAATTGCCAAGTACCGTGGCGGATTTCTAAAACGGCCGCTTCAGAACAGATCGGCAGCCACCAGTTTTCTATATCAACCCCATTGGCGAGTATGGTGATAAGCGGTATTTCAAGTTCTCGCCCCGCGACAGCTGCCAAAACAAGTAGCTCTTTTGCTGGTGCTGGAACACGGACTAATCTATTTTTAATGATATCTTGAATGCCATTAGGTAGAAGAGTTTCAGGCAAAACAATTTCGCCTACAGCCGTCAGTTGCTCGACTTTTTCAGTTAAAGCGCGCACCATTTCAACTGCAAAGAAGGCATTTCCTTCCGTTTCGCGTTGGAGCAATGATACTACTTCTGGCCGCCTACCTACTTCGCCTAGCATTGCTGCGCTGAATTCAGTGACCATTTCCGGAGTCAGGCGATCCAAGGTTAACACCTTTATCGTTGGCAATATGCTTGGTAGATTTGGCTTTTCATCATGCCGATAGCTACCTAAGATTAGCCATGGTTGCTTGCTTATCTGCTGGTTTAAATAGGGTATCGGGAGCAAGCTCTCGCTGGTCCAGTGCAAATCTTCTAGTATGAGTAGTACAGGTTGCCCTGTTTTTTGTAAAAGCGTAGCGATGGCATTAAATAAGCGTAACCGTGCGGCTTGATCTGTGAGCTGAGGTGCTGGAGCGACATCTCGCTGTAACAATTTTGAGATGTTAGGTATGAGCGGCCGCAAAATGCTGGCTGTCAAATCATCTACTTCTGAGGCCATCATTAAGGCTTGCTGCAGCGGCTCACGCCATAATTGGAAGGGTAGCCCTCCCCCTTCTTGTTTGGCCTGTCCGTGCAAAACCAAAAATCCCCGAACCAACGCTTTAGTACGCAGCTCATTAAGTAGGCGAGATTTACCTACGCCGCTTTCTCCACTGATGAGCAATGCGGAACCCTTCCCTCTTGCACCGTGTTTGAGTGTGGTTTCTAGCTGGGCCATTTCTTTCTCACGCCCGATGAACTTTGCCGCCTGTAGGTAGCTTTCGCGGATGGCAGCGGATTCCTTTGGTAATGGCTGGTCTACGGCTTTGGCCAGCGCCATTATGGCTGTGGTGGCATTATCAAAGCGATCACCGGGTGTTTTCGCAAGTATCTTTGCCAGAAACGGCCGTAAACGGCTATCAATGGTTTCTAAATTTGGCTCATTGCCCAAAACTCGATTTAAAAAAGCATGGTCAAGCGGCTCAAACGGATGCTTACCCGTGAGTAGTTGATAGCATAAAACGCCCACAGAATATAGATCAGCCGCAACAGTGTACTCTCCATCATTTATTGATTCAGGAGCCATATAATAAGGGGTTCCAGCTAAACTGTTCGGGGCCACCTTTTCACTAACTGCTAGCCCAAAGTCTAAAACGCGTAGGTTGCCGTTACTAACCAGAACATTTTCTGGTTTGAGGTCACGGTGCAAAACACCGCGTCGATGTAAGTAAGCAAGTGCTTGTAACAGTTTCTGAATCAGGCCGATTTTTTCATCTAAAGAACGGTTTTGCGCTGCGACTAAAATCGTCTCTGGATCTTCCAGATGGGTCATGGTAAAAAAAGGCCGTTTTTCATTGTTAAAACCATAATCCAAAACGCTGATAATGTGAGGATGGCGTAATCCAGCCAGTGTTTGGAATTCGTGAGCCAACCCAAGGCGGTACGTTTCATCATTTTCAGATTCAGTATTTGTGACCTGTTTGAGTGCCACGGTGTCACCCGTCAAACGGTCGGTGGCACGATAGACGATGCCCATACCACCCTCACCTAGCTTATCGTGAAGTTGGTAACGGCCGTTAATTGTTTCTGAAATAGCTAGTCTTGATTTGTCTATATTTGAAGTCGCTTCTTCTCTGGAGAGAGTTTCATACAGCGTAATGAGCTCAAGGTGATGGTTAAGTTTGTCTAAATAAGCCGACCGATCTTCCGCGACTGCAAACTGCTCAGCACGTGTTTGCAACAGCTGATGACCGCGTTCAACGATTAAGGCTGCCTTATTGGGGTGGTTTTCCCGAATAGCATAATAAGCATTGAGACAAAAGGTTATAGGGTAGCGCACATATTGCAGATCTGAATTTCCATCTAAATAAGCCAATATGGATGCAGTAAAATCCTCAGCAGGTTGGTCCAGCATGATGGCTGCACGGCCAAGCCCTGCTTGACATGCAAAGATCGTGATTTGATCGCCAAATAGCTGGTAAATGTCTAATGCCTCTTTGTAAGCAGCTTGCACCTCTGGCCAAGCTTGTTTGCGAATGGCGATGGCTCCCTGATCTTGTAGAGCGATCCCGAGGTAAAAAAGATTCTTGTTCTTTCGCATGATCGCAACTGCCTGATTAGAAAGCTCCCATGCGTCGTCAAGATTCCCTTTTGCATTTGCTACTAAGGAGAGTGTGCTGGGTGCTAAGTCGTTTGCCATGCGATCACCTGTTACCAAAGCCAGTTCATAACAATGCTGGGCATCTCGTTGAGCCATCTCAAGCTGCCCCATACGCCACCCGTTTGTTGCGCGGTATGAGAGGCTAATCGCTTCACGGTTTTTCACCTCGAACTGTTGCAAATAGGTGACAGCATCATCAAGAAGAGCTTGTGCTTCAATGTGACGGCCATATGTTCCAATTGTTCCTGCCAGAAGCATCTTGCTAATAGCAATTTCATAGGGATTATCATTGGCTAAATTGATTTGTAAACTGCGCTCGAAGTTGGTAATTGAAGACTGAATTTGCCCAAGTGCGACATCGACACTGCCTAGGAAGCGATAGGCAGTCCCCTGTGCAAGCCGGTTGTCAGTTTGCTCTGCATATTGGAGTGCGGCGCGGCTGTTTTTGATGGTTTGTACCATATCACCAACTGAAAAATCGTAAAAAATTCGACGTAAGTAAAATTCAGCAAAATAGTTTGCATCCCCAAGCTCTTCAGCTAGTTCCTGTATCTGATTGAAGAGCTGTTCCTGCTCATTGTTTAGGCCTAGCGTGAAAAGGAGCTTGGCTTGGGCTAGCAAAATATCAAGTCGATTACTCAGTTTTTCTTCTGGAGTTAGGATGTAGGCACGTTTGTAAAAGGTTAGCGCTTCGTCGTTTCGAAACTGTTTTGCGGCTAGTTGACCGGCCGTGAACGAATATTGTTGTTCCTTGATAGGATCGGCCGCCCCACGCCATAACCCGGCAAGGCGCTCAGCGAAATCATCAATCTCTCCATAATGAGCCTCAAATGCCCAAGCCACATCTCCGTACAACTGCCCTTTATTGGCTGGGTCTATTTCCTCTAAAATGCCCATACGGATTTTGTCATGCGCAAAATGCCATTGATCATTTTCCACCGCAAGTATGGCGGCTATATTCCCGTTTGTCAGCCATTGTGCAAGTGAAATGTGTTCGAGATCAGACTGTTTTTTTAGCGTCTCCATCACATCAAGGTCAAGCTGTTTACCTGCAATTGCAGCTAACTGCATTAACTTGCGTTCAGGCAGAGCCAATTTGAATAAGCGTTGCTGGACGATGGTTTGGATGCCGTCAGGGAGCAACTTTGCAGGAATATTTCCTTCATCAATCTCAGCCAGCTGGCCTGCCTGTTCAGCTAGTAAACGCACAACCTCGACTAAGAAGAAAGGGTTGCCTTCGGTTTCTTTTTGCAAAATATCACATAACTTTTCGCTTGCACCGAACGAACCCAGCATCGCTTTAGCAAAATCGGCCGTTTCTTCTTTAGTAAACCGCGCTACCTCGATTCGTTTCATATTGGCAATGAGGCTTGGTAGCGTTTTCCAATCATCGCTGCGATACGTTCCTACAATGATTAGTTTGGCTGTAGCGGCAATATCGTGAAGCTGAGAAACGACGGCCAAACTTTCACTCGTCCACTGCAAATCTTCCAGAAGTAGCATCAGTGGTGCAGTTTGTTGTTGGAATAGCCGAACCACCGCCTCGACAAGCTGTTCTTTTTGTTGCTTTTCTTCAAGTATTGGCGGGTCAGAAATTGATCTGCCAAGAATTTGCTCTATGTCAGGAATAATTAGCTTGAGCCTTGAGGCAACAAAAGCATCGATTTTTGGCGATATGGTTAGTAGATATCTGAGTGGATGGCGTAAGAGTTGATAGGGTGCTCCACCTTGATCCATCGCTTGCCCTTGCAGTACATGAAAGCCAGCAACCAGCGCATTGGTTTCCAATTCACGTACCAAGCGCGACTTGCCTGAACCGCTCTCGCCACCAATCAGCCAGCCACTGCCGTTACCCTCTTTCGCCTGATCCATGGCTCCTGTAAGTTGCCTGAATTCCTTTTCTCGTCCGATAAATGTTGCTGCTTGAAGAAAACTTTCACGAATAGCTTTAGTTTCTTTAGGCAATGTTTGATCGAGTGATTTTGCAAGCAAGGTCAATGCTTGAGCTGCTCTTGCTGGACGCATTTCTGGTTGCTTTTCGAGCAATTGGCTAAGGAACGGCCGCAATCGTTTATCTATGCGTGTCCAGTCTGGCTCTTCATTGGTAACACGATCAATAAATCGATAGTCAAATGGTTCAAACGGGTGCTGACCGGTAAATAATTGATAGCAAATAGTGCCCAGCGCATACAAATCAGCTAATTCTGTGTAATCTACCTCGTTGAAAAGCTCAGGAGCCATGTATAAGGGTGTGCCGGCTGACAAACTTGTTCTAACTTCGCTGTTCGCTGAAAGGCCAAAATCTAATACTCGCACAACGCCATCACAAACCAGTATGTTTTCTGGTTTTAAATCACGATGTAAGACACCACGCCGGTGAAGATAAGCAAGTGCTTGCAGTAACTGTTGAACAAACTCTATTTTTTGCTCAAAAGATTTTCCTTTTGCTGCCTCCAAAATGGTTTGTGATTTAGGCAAGTAGGTCATCGTAAAAAACGGCCGTTTTTCAGGATCAAATCCATAGGCCAAAACGCTAATAATGTGCGGGTGCCGTAATCCGGCTAAAGTCTGAAACTCATGCGCGAGCGCGATGAGATGTTCTTCATCATTTTCATCAGCACTCATGATGACTTGCTTGAGTGCAACAACATCACCCGTCAGGCGGTCAGTGGCTCGATAGACAACTCCCATTCCCCCCCGGCCGATTTCATCTTCTAAAATATACCGTCCATTAAAGTTGCTAGCGTTAATATTTTTAGGTGCGGTTATAGCTTTGTTCATATTAGGGCTAATTTTATGTCCAAATTGGATTATGTAACCTAAACATTGGTCATATTGGCGTTAAAATGACGTTGAATATACGGTCGTTGTTAGGCCTAGAATACTCTGGTTCGCTCTTAAATAACAAAAAAAGAGTCACAGCTAAAAGATCAAAATAAACCCTGTGGCGCTGTTGACTAATTGGTTAAGACTATCGGCCGATTTGGCCTAAGATCTCACGCCCTTCTTCGGCCGTGGCCGGCCGTGGCTGACCGCCCGGCCGAATAACGGCCGGGATGAGCTCAAAGCGCGCCACTCCATTCTGACTGAGCCAAGCGTGCAAGATGAGCGTGCTAGGATCACCATCAATATCAAATGCAAAGTTGCCTAGACCGTAAGCGATTAAACCACCTTTATATTCTTCTACTTTTTGCAGAATATGGGCATGGTGCCCCACAACCAAGCTTGCCCCCGCATCGATGGCGCTACGAGCTTGATCTTGTTGTTCAGGGGTGATGAAACGTAAATATTCGATGCCGCTGTGTAAAAGCACAATGACATGATCGGCCGACTGTTTGGCTCGAGCAACATCGGCCGCGATTTCTTCCGGCCGCCCCCAAGCTAAGCCAGGTTCAGTTTCTGTGGCTTCCCAAATAGCAACATCAAAACCACTTTCTTCAGGTAGGACATTGACGTAAGCTAAAAATGCGAGCTTGACCCCGTTTACATCGATAATGACTGGCGCACGCGCGGCTTTGGCGTTTGAACCGGCCCCAACCGGCTCAATTCCGGCCGCTTGCAATAGCTCGATCCCGTCAAGTAAAGCCTCAGAACCGTAATCAAGGGCATGGTTGTTGGCGAGCGACACAACGTCAAACCCGCCTAGTTTTAAAGCCTCAACCACTTCGGGTGACGCTTGAAATGGAAAAGATTTCCCTTCAATCGGCTGGCCTAACGTGCCTAAGGCCGATTCAAAATTGCCTACTGTAATATCGGCCGGAACCAGCCAAGGTTCCATTTTCTCAAAAGGATAGGCTGGATTCCCACCGCTAATAATCTCACCTAAACCACGAGCCAGCATGATGTCACCCACGGCCGCGATATGGATTTCGTAGTTTGGATCAATCGTGGCCGTAGGTATTTGCGTTGCTGTTGGTGGAATTGGGCTTGATGTCGCTGTCGCAGTTGGTGGCTGTGAGGTAGCTGTGGAGATCGATTTTGGTGTGGCTGGGGGC
>JBGCDP010000216.1:0-18470 GCA_045105475.1 Anaerolineae bacterium | reverse complement strand
TTTTGCACTCGGCCGGACACAGGAGAGCGATTGACATGCACGTCTGTAATCGACAAGAAAACAGCGATACGGAGCCATTCAGAATCACCCAACCCATCCTCTTTCACCGTTTCGATTTCGAGTACTTCCCCATCTCCGGCCGCTAAAATTCGCCCTTCATGGCGTATCGTGCTCCGTTTTGGGTCGCGGAAGAATAGTGCAATTGGAACCGCTAGCAAGGCAGGCCACCAACGTTTGCGTAGCAACGCCCAAGCGAGTAATGGCCCAACGAAAAGTAGCGCATCTCGGTCAAAGGCCATCTCACCTGCTTGAATTTGGTCGCGCGGGACGTTGAGTAGGTCTTGAGCATCTTCAGCTTCGGGTTCACCAAAGCGGAGATGGTGAATCCATGCGGGTGGCAGATTGAACAACACGGGCGCTTTGCGAATTTCGTATTGCTCCATTTGTCGTTCCGTGATCGCATTTGATTCGCTGACCGCTTCATTCGGGTCCATTAGTTTTTTGAGCGTACGACCACCTATGTATTCGATGTAACTCAAACTTCCGGCTGGTTTTAATATCTCGTGATATAGATCAAACACCTGTTGAACAAACTCGCCGGGGAAACTGTTAAACGGCAGCGACGAAATGATAAAGTCGAATTTTGCCCCTTTGGCAGATTCCGGCAGGTCTAAAATGCTGCCACCAAAAATATGCACATTTTCTCGAACCGCCTCAAACGCATCATCGGTTGCCACCCGATTGTGCAGGTATGTGACAAATTCCTCGTTGTATTCGCAAAGCCAAAGCTCGTCATCCGGCCGTAGAAACTTAGCAACTTCGGCCGCAATCGATCCTGTCCCTGATCCGACCTCTAGCACACGCCGTGGTCCCGTTCGTCTAGCCATCTCACTGGCCATTTCCCGTGCTGCAAAAGCAGATGTTGGCGCTACGGCCGATACCCCAACGCTATCCCCTGAAAATTCTTTAAAAAACTGTGTGTATTCCTCTAGTGTTGCCATATCAAAGTGATTAGTAGGTGGTGATTAGTGGGGAGTGCGGTTAAGAATAACCACTGCCCACTAATGACTACCCACTCCTTTCTAGTTCCTGTTTTATTCCGAAAATTTCATCTTCAAGCCAAGCGACTTCCTCTTCATCACCGGCTTCAACCATTATTTCAAGTTCTTCGTTCAGTTGTTTTAGATACGCCTCAAGACGGACCGTTTTAGCGTTAGACCGTGGTTTATCTCGTTTGGTTTCTTCGATTTCCACTTCATCTGGTTCGAATGTGCCGTCTTCATCTATAAAGACAACTTTGCTCAAGCTTTCACCCGGATCTGCTAAATCTCCGACCCAAGACAAGTCAGCCTTGTCTGGCAGCGGCATCGCCAATTGCGTGTCGATCTTTTCGCCTCGTTTGTCTTTATCTTTTGATGCTGTGTCACCCGTGTGGTCCGCATAGCTCCCTTCAGTGATGAGCAGTTGGCCATCTTTTATTTCCCAGATTTGAGTGGCTAGTCTGCTGACCAAATAGCGGTCGTGTGACACCAGTAGAATTGTGCCGTTATATTGTTCTAGGACTGTTTGTAGCACCTCTTGAGACGGGATGTCTAAGTGGTTAGTGGGCTCGTCTAACAACAGCAGATTGGCTCCTTCGAGCGAAAGGATTGCAAGTGCAAGTCGGCCGCGCTCGCCGCCGCTCAAATCTCCGACTAAGCCGAATACATCTTGCCCCCGAAATAGATACTGGGCCAAGTGCTGCCGCGCCTGCTGCTCCCCGACTGGGAAGCGGGTCAAAATCTCATCAATGATTCGATGTTCCGGTTTTAGCTGTTCGTGTGCTTGGGCAAAATAGCCAACCTGCAGGCTATCATCATATTCAACGGAGCCTCTCAACGGTGGGATTTCCCCTAGAACCGTTTTGAGCAGCGTGCTTTTACCACTGCCATTGGGGCCAATAATCGCCGCACATTCATTGCGGTAGAGCTTGATCTTTTCAGTCTTAAATAGTTCAGTGCCAGCATATCCGATCGTCATCCGCTGGGTGCGAAAAACCAGTTCGCCACTTTTGATGTCGCTTTCAAGACGAACATTGATTTTCGCTGGAGCCACATTGGGCGGTACGAGTTGTTTGAGCCGTGCGGCCGCTTCATTGGGGCTAAACGTACGCACTCGGCCGCCGACTTCTAACCAGCTTTTGTTTTCCATTCCCCCCACACCTAACTCCTCCATGAGGACGATATCACGGGTTAGACGGCGGAGCTTTCCTTTGGCCATATCGTGCTTGCCGCCTGCGATATGTTTGCGGATGAAGTCGAACTCTTTTTGGAGCCGCTCTTTTTCCGACTCAAACAGGGTCAGTTTATGTTGGCGTTCTAGCTCTCGCTGGACCACATAGTCGGAATAGCGCCCTTTGTAGCTAGCCACGGAACCAATCTCACCAACGTTGACCATTTCCCAAATGCGATTCACCGTTTTGTCTAAAAAGTAGCGATCATGGCTGACAATCAACAGTGAGCCGCGCCATTTGTTTAAAGTTTGTTCTAACCATGTGACCGCTTCACCATCTAAGTGATTGGTCGGCTCGTCTAAAACTAGAAGATCAGGCTGTTCGAGCAATAATCGGCCGAGTAAAACGCGCGTCTTTTGTCCACCGGATAAGTGATTAAGCGGCGTGTCCCATTCTTCAGAGCCAAAGCCCAGCCCGTTGAGTACCTTCTCGATCTCGACTCGATACTCGAACCCCCCGGCCGCCTCATATTCCGCTTGAAGCTTGCTGTAACGGTTCATGACGTCGTCACTAAACTCTCCAGCTGCCATCGTTTCTTCGAGCTGCCTCATCTCATTTTCAATTTCAAGGATGGCTGAAAACACGCCGATCATTTCAGCCATGATGGTGTTGTCTTTACCCGAGAAAGCTGCAACAGCCTCTTGTCTTAGATAACCAAGGGTTAGCCCTTTTTCTCGATGCACTTCGCCGGTATCCGGTTCCAGTAGGCCTGCCAATATTTGCAAAAGCGTTGATTTACCAACCCCGTTGGGACCAATCAGGCCGATGCTTTCTCTTTCTTCGATTTTGAGATTTACTTCCTCAAACAGATCCTTGTCACCAAAGGAGAGTTCGAGGTTAATGGCGTTCAAAAGTGGCATGATCTAATCATATCAAATTCGAAGCCTTACGTTGAAAGATGGCTTGAACTTTTACTAAGCACCAATATCTTTGACCTTGTTTCGCCCCTTTGTAATCAAACTGTTAACAAATCTTGTATCCTAAATTCGAATGTGTATACTTCTCATCCCTTGACGCGGGGTAGAGCAGTGGCAGCTCGTCGGGCTCATAACCCGGAGGTCGCAGGTTCGAATCCTGTCCCCGCAATCGGTCTCGAATGACCAAGCAAAAGCGCATCCAATTGGATGCGCTTTTTTGTTTTAAACTGCTTGTATCGGGTCAATTAGAATCGTCTTTTTGGCTATCTATAATAGAAGCGTGCATGAAGGACTTTTCTAGCCTTTGTGTAAGTTTTTAGTGAAAGATATTGACCTAATCATTTGAAACTGTATACTTCTTTTTCCTCGTCGCGGGGTAGAGCAGTGGCAGCTCGTCGGGCTCATAACCCGGAGGTCGCAGGTTCGAATCCTGTCTCCGCAACTGGTCCAGATAGGACATGTAAAAAGCGCACCAACTGGTGCGCTTTTTTGTTGCCTATTTAAAATTGTGTGGTTCAAAGGTGATGTGTGACAGGCGAAACGTATTACGTTCTAGGTGTTCCCGGTCGCCAAATGTGGTCACAGAATTCTGGTTCAGCCAACATGTTGTCTACAGACGTTGCTAAATCGATGTCACTTCCGAAGAAGGCTTCACCAAAACGGCGGTGCCAGCGTTGAATCATGCCGATAGCCAGCCGATATTCGACGAGTACGAGCTTGGCGAATGGACCCCCTTCATCTAAAAAGCCGCTGGTAACTAGGTCCATCTGGGCCGCTTCACGATCGTAATCTAAACGAATGATTTCTGCCTGCCAACCGGCCGATTTTGTCCAGGTCAGTTGTCCGTAGCTGGCACGTGGATCGCCGTCAAAAGGCAATCCGGCTGAGCCGATGTTGACGACGGTGGTTGTGTCAACCGTGCGAATCAGCGGCCGGTGAGTATGTGCCGTTACGAACATCGCGGGTCCGGGGGAGGTTAGGCCACGAATGTCTTCATCGGTTGAATCTGGGAAAATGCCGATCCGATTGCTAGCCACTGTTCCGTGAGTAACGAATAGCATTGATCCGTCCGGTGCAACAACCGCTTGACGATCAGGCATCGTGACGATTTCTTTTGCGCGATGTTTAACCTGTTGCCAAGCCCATGTGGCAAACAAATCCAGGTCGTTGGCTTTTTCAACCTCACGAGGCTTAGGCGCATAGAAGCTGAGCAAGTACCCTTCGTGATTGCCGCGCACTAGTTTCCAATTGTCATTGATATGCTTTTGCCATACAAAATCCCAACAGTCTAAGTTGCAGGGGCCGCGATTGACCACATCTCCATTGACGATAACCTGATCTGCTCCCCAGTTTGCGATATGATCTGCTACTGTTTCTAGTCCCCGTTTGTTGCCGTGAATGTCGGCAAGAATTGCTATTTTCATAAACCTTTTCGTTTTTAATTGTTTTTTGTTGATGAGATTGTAAAGCGGATTGCTGTTAGATGGAATATTCTAACAAAAATTGGGAACTCATATTTATTTAGATGGAGTGAAAAGCATGTTTAAAAGAATTTTAAGTATAGGGTTGATCGTAGCAGGGCTTTTGTCGGCCGTTGTGTGGGTCGGATGGCAATCGTCGACGGCCGAAGCTCAGATTGCGATTGCTAATCCTGATATGGGATACGGCTTTAACGTCGCAGCGTGGGACACAGGTAGAGTGCAAGAGTTGGGCTTTAACTGGATCAAAGTTTTTAATCCTCCTGGTGACAAACAGCCTGTAAATGTGATGTACCGGATCGATGTTGACTCATCTGATGTGGGGAATTTACCCGGTATCGCAACGCGTGTGCGTGATATCGCTCAAAATAATGGAGATTACATTGATGCATATGAGATTGGGAATGAGGTCAATTTAGATGCGAGCTATGGTTGGAAAACGGCCCCTGAAGCGGATCAGTATGTAGAAGTTCTGTGTACGGCTTACGCAGAGATTAAGGCGCACGACCCGACTGCGATTGTGATTTCGGCCGGGTTAGCACCAACCGGCCGGGTGACGGGGGATTGGAACGGCCGCGAAGGGCACAACGGCCTTTACCAAGATGATCATGGTTTTTTGCGTGAGATGCTTGATGCTATTACAGCAAAATCCTCTGATTGCTTTGATGCAGTTGGGTATCACAATTATGGCTTTGATCAGCCATTTGATGCTTCACCTGATTGCGTTAACGGGTTTTGTTTCCGGGGTGTCGAAAAGATTCGTGAGATCATGGTTGATAAGGGATTTGAAGAAAAGCAGGTGTGGACGACAGAGTTCGGCTGGATTGTGAATCCAAATGAAGTTGGTAAACCGGAGTGTGAGCAAACGCTAATTGATCAAGGGCGCGGCTGGCAAATGGTGACATTGCAGGAACAGTCTAACAATATCGCTGGTGCTTATGATTATGCGGCTAAAAATTGGGATTGGATGGGTGGTTTGATTCTGTTTAATCTGAATTTCAATAAAGCCGGTTATTACAGCAACTGTGAACAGATGACGTTTTACAGCGTGCAAGATCGGCCGGCCGAAACCGCTTTAAAAGAGCTCAAGAAAGCGTATGAGTTCACGATTCCAAAACCGGAGCCAGTTGTCGGACAATCGGGCCAGTGGTCAGCTTTAATTTTGGCGAGTGATCAGCCGTACACGATGACGGCCGGACTTGTGATTTCAAACACAGGAAATGCACCACTAACATATTCAGTTTCGATTAGCGGGTTTGAGAATATTCCGCCGACGTTGTCTGGCAGTTTAGGTGCGGTGATTACCGGTACAGAGGGTAGTAGCCTGAGTATGGTGATTACAGCTAGCGATTTGGTGACTGGGACGTATACGGGACAGGTGACGGTAAATGTTGAGCCGGTTGCCGACGAGTTCCCAAAGGTGTATGAACTGCGTTTGGTGATTGCGGACAAGATTTACCCGTTCTATCTGCCTTTGGTTACGAACGGGCCATAACACACGCCAACAATCGTAGGGGGCGCAGACATTCGCAAGGTCGTTCTGGCAGATGCAAGCATTTCCAGCGAATGTTTCGCCCGATGTTTGCATGGAAAGTAATGATGTAGGTACATGAACAAGTTGGTTTTGTACCTACACGGTTATTTCAATGGCAGACATCGGGCGAGTTAATCGCAGTTAGTTGAGCCTTTTGTTAGGTTTGCCGTACGATTAACCGCCCACCCTAGGGGTTTATTTAAAGTGCGAGTTGGGTTGGTCCTATCTCAAATCTATCGTTAAAATTCTCTCATGACATACCGATTTTCTGCAAACCGTGTGCGTAACTTTGGCACAACCATCTTCTCTGAAATAACAGCTCTCGCTCAGCATCACAATGCGATCAACTTAGGGCAAGGGTTTCCTGATTTTCCGGCCCCAGATTTCATTAAACAGGCGGCGATTTACGCGATTGAAACTGAAATCAATCAATATGCGCCGCTCCCCGGCCGGCCGAAATTGCGCCAAGCTATCGCTGATAAAGTACTCAAACATGAAGGTCGCACGGTTGATCCGAATAGCGAAGTCGCTGTCATGGTGGGGGCTACCGAAGCGATCTTCTCAACGATTTTAGGATTGGTTGATCCCGGCGATGAAGTCATCATTTTCGAGCCTTTTTACGACAGCTACATTCCCTCCATCGAGTTTGCAGGCGGTATACCGAAATTTTACACTTTGCGAGCACCAGACTGGGGCATCGATCCAGATGAGCTAGAGGCGTTGTTCAGCGACAAAACAAAGCTGATCATGATTAACACGCCGCACAACCCGACCGGCAAAGTGTATTCGGCCGACGAAATGCAGATGATCGCTGACCTGTGCTTAAAATATGATGTGGTTGCGGCCGTTGATGGGGCTTATGAGCACATTGTTTATGATGGAGCTGAGCATTTGTCGATGGCTTGTCTTGACGGGATGGCAGAGCGTACGGTGCAGATTTCGAGTTTGGGGAAAACGTTTAGCGTCACCGGTTGGAAAACCGGCTGGACGGTGGCGGCTCCTGAACTGACGACCGCCATCATGCGCATTTATCAGTGGGCAACGTTTAGCGGAATTAATCCGTTTCAAGAAGCTGCAGCCGAAGCTTTGATTGCGGCCGAAGAAACCGGCTACTATGCAGAGCTTTCAAAAATGTATCAGCGCAAACGAGACATCTTGATGAACGGCTTTGCTGAGATTGGATTGTCAGCGATCAAACCGTATGGCTCATATTTTGTGATGGTTGATATTTCTGAATTGGGATTAGGCAACGATGTCGCGTTTTGTAAATATTTGCCAGAGAAAGTAGGGGTGGCTGCGATTCCACCAAGTGCGTTTTACAAGAACAAAGCTGAGGGTGAAAACATGGCCCGTTTTGCATTTTGTAAAAGGGATGAGGTGCTGCATGCGGCCGTGGATAAGTTGAAAGTGTTGGGCAGCCGCTAAACCGAATCAAATAAAAAGCCGTATCAAAGTGGTTGATGAGGGTAACCACTCTGATACGGCCGAAAATAAAGCCTGCTACTGGGTTCTGTCTACAACATCTAGCTATCTAAACGTCATCGGCAGGAATATTGTAGTGACCGAAGAAGGCTCTTCGCCATCCTCAACAATGACCGTAATGTCGTTTTGGCTGTCGCTACTGGTGAGGGTGTACGTTCCGGCCGTGCTGAACTGCCGTTTGTAGCTTTCACCTGGGAGCAGCAAGCCACTGTCCCACATCCCATTACCGATAGTTTGCCCTTGATTCCCGACATTGCTGAATTCAACAACATCACCTGGTTCAATGATGACGGCTGGTGTGCTGCCTTGTTCGTCCAGCAAAACCAACGCAGCTGGACTATCGCTAACCGATTTAGTGAGGCCTAATGGGCTGCTGAGCAATCCTTTCGTATCGGGCATTGCGGCTGATCGATAGGATTGGTAACCAGCAGCGTTGGCTTGGAGCCGATAGTTGCCTGACTCAACGACGAAACTATATTGCCCATTGGCATCGCTGACGGCCGGATTAGACTGTCCGCTTGTGCTGGTCCATTGGGTAAATAATTCAAAGACTTGGCCATTTGTACTACCACTGCTGTCGGCGTATGCGGTGACTGTTGCACCTGCTAGTGATGCGCCGCTGTCGGTATCAGTCACAGACGAGGCTTCGCTTGTTACACCGATTTCGGCCGTGTAGATCGTTTCTGAATCATCTGATTTAATGGAGATAATTAAATCATGGCTCACGACTTCTGCTGAGCGAACCGTCGGCTCAGCGATTGTAAAGTCGCCGGTGTATGTTCCGTCACCGTCAATGTCATCAAGTAAGACGAACTGATCCAATGACTGGCTGTAGAGGACAATCTCAACATCGTCACCCGCATTGTTTAACTCTGCTTCAAGTTCGTATTCCCCTGGAGCCAAGTTGAACAGTAATCCCCAATCAAAGATCGAATCAAGATCGTGAATCGTGACTGCTGCATCTCGGCCGTCCGCATCGATTAAGCTGAGGCGGGAGACAGTTGGCAGATCTGACACGATGAAAGAGATGACGCGGGATAGTGGGCCAGGGCTGTCGGCCATGATTCTGGCGACTGCCTGATAACTACCTGGTTCAACCGGATCAAGCGTTGTGGACCAGACGCCGTTGACATCGGTTACCACTGTGGCTGAATACCCATTTGCGCTGCTCTGGATGCCCACCTGAATGTCGCTATTTGGAAGGGATAATCCACTGATTGTGACCTCGTATTGACCTGAGCCGTTGTCGCTAACGGCAACTTCTTCAACACGTGGCTTGGGAATATAGCTGGGTTTGAAGGTTACCTTCTGTTTGTTGTTAGCCGGATTCTGGTCGAGCGGGTCAACAATTTCACCATCGATAACGATATCGTTCTGCGTGGTTCCGGCCGGAACTGAGAAGAATATTTGTGCAATTCCAACTTCACCACTTTCTATTTCCCCAAGTGGAATAGTGCAATCAGTTGGATCGGAGCAAGGCGACTGATTATCTGAAACGAGTTCGCTAATTGTTCGGTTATAAACTGTGACCCGTTCGATGATCATATCTGTTCCATCAAGCGACAGGGTCATTGACGGAGAAGATGGACTGCTGCCGATATTGGCGTAGTCGGCCGTAAATCGATAATAATCTCGGCCGGTTAAACCTGCTCCACGGCGAAATCCAACTGGCGCTTCGGTCGGGAGTGGGTCTTGAAGACCAATCTCGAAATCAATTGGCCCAACTTCACCAATAATTGGGTAATACGTGTTAAGGATGAGGTAATCTTCGATTTCACCAAACAAATAGGGGGTGCTATCACTGCCGCCGTTGCTTGGCAAAGTAACCGGCCGGTCAGTTAGCATGACACGCACCCAGCGTGCTGGGCCGCTCGCTGACTCTCCATTGTCCCACGGTACCTGCCCTGTAGTGACGCTGAAAGCATGCGCTAAGCTACTGCTTATCGTTGTAATATCAACCGGGTCATTTACGACAATGTGCTCACTCACAAGATCCGACCCGCAAAAATGGACGTCGTTCCATTCACCATCTCTATTTCCATCAACCCAAATATTGACATATGCATTGCCACTGCTTGATTGGTTGCTGAAATAATCGAGAGCGATGGGGCTAGAGTGCATTTCTAAGTCAATGGTTGTGACATCACAGTCTGCAACATGAAGCGCACGTTGCTGCAAACCATCATCGGTTGAACCATCTTGGTTCGATATACCTCGCAGGGGCTCGATATTATTTCCTTGCGTGGCCGAGCTGAAAACTGCATCGGGACCTCTATCGGCTTCCGATTCGTAGCTGTACCAGGTGCCAAGACGCAGTGGTTGAGCATCTGAGATCATTGGTCCAGGGAGTCCTGGTAACGCAGGGTCATGCACGGTTGGAAATTTTGCTGGAACCCCTGTATATGCTTCCATTTCTGCACCATCATAATGATTACTGCTGTCAGGGGCGTCACCCAAGTCTCCTTTTTTCACGTCAAATACAAAAGGTGTATCTTCAATGATGTGTTCAGCATTTGAGCAATCGTTACCAACTAAGTCGAGTAAACAGACATTAATTGTGCTGATCACCTGGTCATCAGGTTTAAAACTAATGCCAACATTCTGCATCGTGCTGTAATCGATTCGGCTAAAGATTGTGATCATCCCGCCGTTAGGTTGAATGTATCGCTGCTGAACCTTAGTGGCTGAGTAGATGAGGGTTGGCGACATACTCGGCCGAGCATAGTCGAACTTTTCTTCGACACCCAACGAGAGAACTTCTCCACTGCTATTGGTGATTTTTGTTGCGATAAGTACGTCTTGGCCAGGAAGATACACGTTCGGATTTGCCTGAGGGTCAAAATCACCACCCGCATATCTGTAATCTGCAATAGTTCGCTGAATTGTAATATCAGAGCTATCAGCATCGACGCAATCAACCGATAGAACTGCCTCATCTTTCCATTCATTGCCTACTGGGCCGGTAAAACTGGCGGTGTTCGTGATTGTTTCGTTTTCGAGGCCGAAGCAGTAATCAACTTCAACTGGAAACGATATTAGAACACTGCTATCTGGATGCAACGCGCCACCCCAACTAACACCGTTTAACGTTCCGTTGTAGTTGGCTGTCAAATTTGAGACGACGCCCAAACTTTGAACCGTGATTGGCCCTTGGTAGCTGATGCCACTAGGTAGAAGATCCTGAATCCTTCCGGTGCGGACTAAGGTGCCCCCTTCATTCTTGACTGCGAGTATCACATCTACTGTGTCACCCGGTTCAACCGGATCGGTCGTGCCAAATGTTTTGGTGATAATGATCGTCCCTGGATCACCACCAGTTGGCAATGGGGTGTATAGATAATCTTCCGTTTCACCAAAATCATGTCCGGCCGGAGGGAAAGTTCCACGACCGTCCCGTGCAATGTTTGGCAGAGGGTCTTCGGTTAATGTGAAACGAATCCAGTGGCTTGCGGTTTCATCTCCATTTGGAACACGAGCTGTGTTGATCACAAAATCGAGCGACCCTCCGGCCGGGATTGCGGCGACGTTGATCACGCTGTTTTGCACGATCCATTCATTGGCAACTGGGAAAATTTCCGCTTGTGGGCAAGGGGCTTGGTCACCCCATTCGCCATTTCGGTTGCCGTCAAACCAGACGTTCAAATACATGTCGGTCGGGTTAACAACGGCCGCACTGCGTGAAACCCGCACGTCTAACGTGGTACGGTCGCAGTGGGGGAACGGGACATCTTGGTTGAGCCAGCCATCATCAAAGCCGTCGTTGTTGGCATTGTCTAGCCCGCCGTCAACGATGTTGTTAGGGCCATCTTGGTCTAAGCCAAAGTCAGCACCAAACTCGCCGGAAACACCGTCACCCAAGAAAACCAGGTTGGGATTCAGGTGGACGGGTCCGGCCGCGTCGCCAGCGGCCGTGTTTTGATATGATGTTGGGAAATTTCCAGGGACGCTTGGGTAAGCTAGGTTTGGATTTACCCCTTGATTGTTGCTGCTGTCAGGGGCGTCTCCATAATCCCCTGCAACAGGCACTGGGGTAGGGGTTTCTTGCTGGGTCAGATTTTGCCCGGCCGCAACTTGCGGTTGCAACGAAACTGCTATGGCTAAAAATAAGCCAAGCATTGAAAACAGTGACAATAAAATTGCTCTACGCTTCATGGTTTAACTCTCCTTGTTTAGGATTGATAGGCTCAATTAGCTTTCCTCTAAATAATAAAAACGTCTGTACAGGCTGGGGCCATCTACAGCTTAGCCAAGGCATGAATTTACGCCTTGTTGAAAGATGGGGATTTACCTTGTCTGATGGCGGTAAATCGGCCGTCTTTGTGTGCTGAGATCGCTTTTGCGTTTTTAACGCGGACAATACTGCTGGTGATTTCATATAAAGCCTCCATGGGGTAATAAATGAAAGGAATAAAATAAATTTTCCCATTTCCCTAATCAGTTTCATTCTAGAAACAAGGTGGAGGTATATCTATGACTAAAGTCCCGATACGAGCTTAAAAAGTCTCAACTCGTTTTATTGATTTTTATTTTTTCTCAGGCGAAAGTCGGTGTTTTGGGTGGCTTTGCTGGTAGATATATGTAGACAAAAAAAGACGGCCGTTCCAAATATTTCGGAACGGCCGTCTTCAATTAAACTACTCTATAGAACTCTATTTTGCTTAACAGTTATTGCATAACCCCGGCGGGTCAATGACGATTTCATGTAAAGTCCATGGATTTGCACCACCGCCAATTCGAATATGATTCGTGAAATCAAACTCAAAATCGCTAACTTGTGCTTGCGTGTTTAATTCTTGAGTGATGTAGTGGGTGCCGATTCCGTTGTGGACTCTGGAGTTATACCCCAAAGGAACACCCGCAATTGAGGAAACAAACCCTGTGTCTGAGAAGGATGTTGAACCAAACTGACTATTGGGCGAACCATATCGGCTATCAATCGAGGCTTGCCATGATCCATCTGTTAATGGGCCGACTAACTCGGTTGAAACTGACAAATCAGGATGCCAGACGAGCGGGTAAGTACCAGCTAGTGTGGGGAACTCAGCAATCGTGTGAACATAAAACTGATTATAGAGCTGTGATGAACTTGGGCTTACCCCTCGTTTTGGGCAGGCGATGTGGAAGTTTCCATCAAAATCCACTTTCCCATTTCCTGCTTTCGCTCCATTCACATTATTGCTCAACTGGCACTGAATATTATCGATGTACCATGTGGTCATATTTGGCGAATTATCACGGATGGCCCAGCAAGCTGTCGTGGATTTGGTAGATAGCCCGTGATTGAAATTAAGAATAATAGCCCAAGCTCCTGCAAACTCAAGTGGCTCAACCGGAACTCCGTTGTCATTGAGGCAGCTTGCGCCTGGTGTGAGTGAGTGGCCAGTTGCTTCTGCTACCGGCTCAAAACCAGATGGAATAAACAGGGCGGCTGTGACGATAGCCAGCGTGAGCCCTAGAGCAGATAAAACGCGTCTGCTTTTCTGTAAAATTAATAGTGCCAAAATATTTCTCCTTAATAAATAGGGTGGAATAAAACGATAAAGAATGAATATTTTTGAGAGTAACGCTTCAAATAAAAGTTATTATAATTGAACAAACGTTGAGATATGGGTAAAAAGTCCCAATTTTTTAATATTTTGTCTCACTTCTGCGCCTACAAAGAGGAAAACGTGCTATGTCTAAGGTCAAAGAGCAGGAAGTTGCGCCTAATGTTCCCGATATCTTTTTGGAAACATTGCGTAAAACGCTGGAGCATATTGCAGATGTGCTGTGGTTAGAGAAGAATTCGCCACTGACTTCTGTCTTCTTCGCTAATCCAGCTATTGAATCGACTCAGATGAGCCAGCTTCAGCTTTTGGATCGGCCGGATGTCGATGATAAATTGCGCTTGATTTGGCGTGATTGGGAAGATGTAGCAAAAACACCGTTGCAAGCATTGATTTGGGACACGATTGGGCAACTTGCTGGTGATGTAGATGATCAGTTTCAAGCCGTACTCCTTCTAACTTATTTTGATTTAGATCAGCCTAAACAAAGCCAGGTCATCAAGACGCTTGCCGTCGGCCGTTCGACTTACTATCGCTATTTAGACCGGGCGGTTGAAACGCTCGGGTATGAAATCGTGAAGAATTTGCGACCCGCCCTTAGATTAGAACAGCCACAAGCTCGGCCGTTAGTTGGACGAGAATCTGAGACTGCCAGCGCGCTGGGCCAATTGCGAAATGGAAACGTCGTTCACCTGGTTGGGGGGAGTGGGTTAGGAAAGACAAGTTTAGGCGCAGCTTTGGCAAGCCAGTGGGAACATGCTGTTTTTTGGTACACCTTCCGGCCGCAATTGACTGACAGCTTTGAACAGCTCTTGTTTGCATTGGCATTTTTCTTGCATGAGCAAGGTTTGTCAAACCTATGGCTTTATTTGTCAAGCCATGAAGGCGCCATTCAGCCTGACCGTGCATTGATGATGTTGAGCCAGCATCTTGATGAATTACAAGCAACGCCACCTTTATTTTGCTTTGATGAAGTTGATATACTTCTGCCCGATGATTTAAATGACTCTGAAACACATATTCAGCTGCGTGGATTTTTGACCGAATGGGCCAACCTTGATCGAAAGGGCAGCCCAATCCTAAATATGGGGCAAAGAATCCTATTCGAGCCAGAATCTGACTGTTTGTTCGCTTTATCTCAGCTAAACAAAGCCGATTTCCAATATGTTTTGCAATCAATGAGCCTTGATCCGAACTTGATTGATGTTAAGAAATTGCATCAGTTGACTAGGGGTAACCCTTTGTTGTTACGCTTCTTTGCGATTCTGCACCAGCAGGGTTTTTCAGTTTTAGAGTCAAGTTCGGCCGACATTCTGCCTTCTGCTATTTCACTGGATTGGTTTTGGCAAAATCTGCGCCAGCGGCTGAATGAAACTGAGTCTGCGCTTTTGCGAGAAGTTGCGATATTTCCCGGCAACGCACCTAAAGACGTGTGGCGTAAGCATCGCAAGCTGGTTGAAAAAATGATTTCAATCGGGATTCTTGAGGAGGCTTCTGGCGATACGATTGGACTGCACCCTGCTTTACGCAGCCTAATTTATAAGCAAACCCCTTTTGCTGTGAGAGCTGAAATGCATTGCGGTGTGGGGCATCTTTTAGCAGAGCGGAGCTACTTTACTCAGGCTGCCTACCACTTTATTGAAGGTGGCCGCCCAGAGTTTGCTATTTGGACGTGGTACACACATCGGCAGTCTGAAATTGAGCAGGGGCAAGCAGGCACCGCGTTGCAATTTTTTAACGGACTTGCTCGAACCAGTTTGCCGCATCCGGCCGATCATAAGGCGCTGGCGCTTTTAATCGCTCAATTGAGTTCACTGTCAGGCTCGTTTGACTCGGGCTTAGCGGCACTTGAAGCCACGACATGGTCAAACGGATCTGTTAGCAGCGCGCTGGCCCATGAATATCGGGGTGTGCTTTTGTCAGAAATGGGTGATACCGAACTGTCTCTGAGTGAGTATCGTAAAAGCCTAGAAGCGATTGAAAACCTACGTTCAACCCAAGAAATTTACTTGCGTACTCACATCGCCCGCCGGACCCATACCCTTTTGGCAGATATTGGCCAAGCGACGACCGAAGCCCAGCTCGCAAAATTTGACCTCGATATTTTGCAAGGCCAGCTGGCAGATGCGGCCGGAGATTACAGTAGTGCTCGCCTGCATTATGCCAATGCGCTGGCTGTGGCTGAACAAGTGACAAACCCTTCTCGTTTGGCAAAGCTGCATGAGGCGTTGGGGGTGATGGAGGCCCGCTATGGTCATGTTGAGGCGGCCGTCGACCATTTTAAGAAGTCTGGCCAATATCATCATGCGTGTGGCAATCTTGTGTATGCAAAAGGCTTAACAAACACAAATATCTCGTTCACCTATTTAGCCAAACGCAGGTACGAAGATGCTTATGAGCCAGGAAAAGATGCACATGAATTTTATTTTGGCATACAGCAACCTTACTGGCTGGCTATTAACGAGGCTAATTTAGCGGAAATCACATTTTATTTGAGCCATTATGCAGAATCTCGTCACTACGCTGAATCTGGCTTGCGGCGTGAAGAACCTAGCGTTCGACCGTATTGTCTGTACATTTTGGGGCATCTCAGCCGTGTTGAAAAAGATTTTTCTGCGGCCGCAGAGTTTTGCCATGCTGCGATTAAATCGGCGATGGAGAATGAGGACCCTTGGGCAGAAGCCCCTGCTCGCAACGCACTTGGGGAGCTGCTGCGTGATCAAGGGGAACAAGCAGCAGCGGCCCATGCGCACGGTGAGGCTTTGGCGATTTGGGAAAAAATCGGTATTCAACATGAGGTTGATTACACTCAACAGCTCATGGACCAACTACAAGAGGCGATTTAGACGAGTATGATCGGCACTCTTCGGAGATTGGCAAGCTCCGCCATTCTTTGAACCAGTTGTATCGGTATGTTTATAAGTCAGTCAGGGTGGCGAGAAAATCTGGTTTCGACATAGTTTGTGGTTACGGGCCAAGCTCTAATGCTTTTACCTCAGCGATATTTTGTGCGCCGACTTGGCTCATATTTGTTTTTAAATCATTGATCAATAGTTGAATAACGTGTGCGCCGCCCGCTTCACCCAATGCACCGACCCCATACATAAACGGCCGACCCATCAGGACGAAGTCTGCGCCCAAAGCCAATGCGCGCAGAACGTCTAGCCCGGAACGGACACCGCTGTCAAAAAGTACGGCCGCTTTACCTTGGCAAACTGCTGAAATATCAGCCAGCATATCGATTGAGGCGGGGACACCATCAAACTGACGGCCGCCGTGATTTGACACCTGAATCCCGTCGAAACCTATTCCGATTGCCAGTTCAGCATCGGCCGGGTGCATGATCCCTTTTAAAATCATCGGGCCGTCCCATTGGTCCCGCACCTCTTTTAAATAGTCCCAAGAGAGTGTGCCGTTTAACTTTTTGCGCACAAAATTAGCCAGAGTCGCCATTTGGCCTGAATCTGTATATTTCTCCATGGTGCGCAGCTTGGGCAGGCCGCGTTTGAGCGTGGCCATTGACCAAGCTGGATGGGTGACACCTTGCCAAATAAACCGTGGTGTGAGTGCCGGCGGCATCTGGAAACCAGCCCGTTTCAGCCGCTCTCGCTGGCTCGGAGCGGGGGTGTCGGCCGTAACCACCAATGTTTTAAAGCCGCTGCTTCTGGCACGGTTTAAGATGTCATCGCGCAATGTTTTGTCACGGGGAGCATAAAGTTGGAACCAACCCATCTCGCCTGCGTGTGGGCCAACCGTCTCTGGGGTTTCGGCCGCTACCGTACTGAGCGTGTACGGAATCTGATGCTTGGCCGCTGCTCGGGCCATAATGCATTCCATTTCGGGCCAGATGAGGCCTGACATACCGATGGGTGCCACACCAAATGGAGCTGCGTAATTTTGGCCAAATAGTGATGTTGAAACATCCGGATCAAAGTGCCCTTTGACGAAGCGTGGCAGGATCGTGACTTTCTTGAATTGGTCAATATTACGCTGTACCGCTTGCTCGTGCGTTGTGCCGGTCTCTAAATATTCCCAAGCGATGTGGGGCAGTCGCTTTCCTGCCGCTTTGTGCAAGTCGGCAACGGCCGGGTATTTGAGCATTAAATCTGTCATTTAAATCCCTACTTTGTTTTCATCCAAGCCAATTTCACTTTCGATTAGATCATTCAGTTTTGTGTTCATCGTGGCCAGCAAGTTTTTATCATAATCTGGATGATCTACGCGAGCTAAATTCACCATTTCGTGTGGATCGATAACCAAATCGTAGAGGGCGACGTCATTGTTTTTCAAAAGGGTGTCAACATCGGCCGGCAAATGATAGTTGCCGATTGAAAAATAGCGGATTAGTTTATAGCGGCCGTCAAATATGCCACGAATCATATTTCGCTTATTTAAATCCGGAGCCCCTAGTTCAGTGAAAATCTTTGTCGGATCTGTGATGACCGGCTTGTTACTTTCTTCCATTTGTACAACTGGGGCATCGCTTAATAAGCGATTGAGATGTGATGCGAACCAGCCAAAATCATAGGTGAAAAGATTGTCATAGGTGTATAAGGCTCCTTTTCCGGGTGATTCAGCATTGCCACGCGGTCCGGTCTGATCATGGCCTAAAATAACGTCTGATAGATCAACGCCCTTTAATTGCGGATGGCGCTCTTTTCTTTCGGCCGTTGTTACTCCCGCCAGCGACAAAATCGTAGGGGCTAGGTCAAGCGCAGAGCCAACGGCTGACGTTGTTTGCCCATCAGGGCCATCTGGATGAGAAACGATCAGAGGAGTATTGACCACTTCTCTGAATAAAATTGATCCTTTCTCCCGCAGGTTGTGAGCGCCACCCATATCACCATGGTCAGATGTGAAAATAATAACTGTGTTGTCGAGCTGACCAGCCGCTTCTAAGCCGTCGATGACGGTGCCAAGATGTTGATCAACATCTCTATAGCAGTTGAGGTAGTAGTTGATATATCGTTTCCAAGCTTTTGTGTTTTCAATGGGAACACAACCTTGAAAGCGCCCGTTGACCCGCCTGAACTCTGCAACTCCGGCCGGATGTTCATCACTATTTTCACCAAAACTGGCTGGCAGCGTTACATCCCACTCTTGCTGATAAAGCTCGGTTTCAGCCGCTGCAACCATGTTTAGCATCGTTGCTTCGTGCTCTTCCCCCATATTGTCAAACATGATGTCATGGGGAGTGATGAAGTTGACGGCTAAAAACCAAGGCTGTTCTAGATCATTGAC
>JBGCDP010000215.1:0-3349 GCA_045105475.1 Anaerolineae bacterium | reverse complement strand
ACCCGTTTGATTACAAACATTTCGTGAACAATCAAATGAGAGGAACTCGCCCTTGGCATGAAAACAATTCATCGGCACGCTAGATATTGCCATGCCGTCGGGCGAGTTCCGCCAGCAAATTGATTTAAATTGCAAATTGCACCGGGCGTATCTCGCCCTTACAACCGATATGGCTTTAGAAAACCTCCCAACAGACCTTCCTATTCCAATCGATGACGGTGGCGCAGACCATTTAACCGACATGAGCCTGCCTGCGGTGACGCTAGCAGCTACCAATGGCGACCGGGTATCGCTTGATCAAATATCTGGGCGGGTCGTGATCTATATCTACCCGATGACCGGCCGACCGGATGTGGCTTTGCCAGACGGCTGGGAACAAGTGCCAGGAGCACGGCGCTGTACGCCCCGGTCGTGCAGCTTTCGCGACCACTATCAAGAGCTAAAGGCACTTGATACGCAGGTTTACGGCCTTAGCACTCAACCGACTGAATATCAGCAGGAAGCGAAGGCTCGATTGCACTTGCCGTTTGATATGTTAAGCGATGAAGCTCACCAGCTAAAAGAAGCTTTAAATCTGCCAATGATGAACCCAGCCGATGTCGCTGGCATGCAACTCTACAAACGGCTGACAATGATCGCCGTTGATGGCAAAATCGAAAAGGTCTTCTACCCTGTTTTCCCTCCTGATAAAAATATTAACGACGTGCTGGAGTATCTAGCTTAGTTACTATTTTTCGGGCTTGTGCATGACTACTGCTGAAATTATTTCACGCCCATTTGGGCAAAACGAGGATTTTGAGAAAGTGTTGGCGTTTATATGTCACATCGCTCAAACATCTGCACGGCCGGAGCTAAATATGCATCCGGGGGATGTCGCTTGGCGTTTTTTCCGCTCGAACCTCTTCGAACCAACGGAAGCGATCCAGATTTGGGAAGACGTTCAAACCGGCGAGGTCGCAGGCTTAGGCTGGTATACGGCCGCCCATCATGGGGTTGATTTGCTTGTAGCAAACCCATATCGAGGCACCGGTCTAGAAACTCGCATTTTGACATGGGCGGAGCAGAAGCTGCGCCAAATCCCATTTGAGAAGCGTGGCTATGCAGAGGTAAAAATCCAAGTTTTTGAGTGGGACAAAAAGCGAGAACGTGTGATGGATGAAGCGGGTTATCGTCGAGATATGTTTCACTATATCTGGTTCCGATATGATCTAGCACAACTGGGAGAAACACCTCCTTTGCCCGATGGCTTTTCAATCCGGCCGATGACGACCGAAGACACGGTCGAGCGAGCGGAGCTACACAATCAGGCATTCTTCACAGAAGACGTAACTGGGGCTAGCTATTTGAAGCTAATGGGTTCAAGCGTTTATCAATTGGAGCATGATCTCGTGGTTGTGGCGCCCGGCGGCCGGTTGGCCGCATTTGCGCTAGGCTGGGTTGATCCTATTCTAAAAACCGGCATGTTTGAACCGGTGGGTGTTCATCCTGAGTTTAGGCGACTGGGGCTTGCAAAAAGTGTGCTTTGGGCCGGAATGCAGCAGATGCAGTCGGCCGGAATGCGATTGGCTCAGGTCTATACGGAGAGTCCCAATTTACATGCGCAAAAGCTCTACCGGTCGGCCGGGTTTACAGTGGTGAGCAGGCAGTATGATTGGGTGCGAAAGTAGACGCCCACTAAAAGACTTGGATCAGTCTAAGCCTAAATCATACGCATAAAATTCCGTATTTCGCTTGTATCCCAATGACTCGTACAAAGCCTGCCCGGGGTGATTATCTATCCCTGTTTCTAATGTCATTCGGCTAGCCCCAAATCCTTCAGAAAACTCTTTTGCCGTATTCATTAACAATCGGCCGACACCCTGCTTTCTGACGGCCGGTGCCACAAATAAATCATACAGATAGATGATTTGTTTCATCTCCACCGAACAAAATGAGCGGTACATCTGAGTAAATCCGACTATTGTGCCGGTATTGTCCTCAGCTACAAATATCACCGACTCATCGTTCGTGAGACGACTGCGAATGTATTCTCGACAGCCCTCTAAGTTTGGCTCTTGCTCGTAAAATTGCCGATATTGATCAAACAGGTCTGCGACCGGTTCTAAATGTTCTAAAGTTGCTCGGTATGTTTTCATATTTAGATGAGTTAGTTTGTTCGATGGATGGTTGGCTGGGCGGTTTCACTAACCAACCAACGAACTATTCATCGAATCATCTAGTTTATTTCGACGGCGGCCAGAGCATCAGCTCTGGTGTTTTGGCTTTATACGCTTCGTAATCTTCTTGGCCACCCCATTTCTCATCAGAGCGGGCTTCTAGTAACGGTACGCCGCTCAAACGGGTCAGAAGCAAGTAGACAAATATTGGAGAGATGAGGGTCACATATTGCCAACCGCGTAAAACGGGCAGTGCGATTAAAGCGACACCAACCCACAACACAATCTCGCCAAAATAGTTCGGATGACGCGACCATGACCATAATCCGCCGGTAATAAATTTCCCTTTGTTGTTAGGGTCAGCTCGAAACTGTTTTTTCTGATTATCGGCCGTTACTTCAATTCCAAATCCGATAATCCAAACGAGGATGCCAATTGCACCAATGAGTCCGATGTCAGCTTTATTGGCTGAGGTAATCGCAGCAAGCCCGGCCGCTAGCGAAAAGCTAACCCACAGCCCTTGAACCGTCCAAGTAAATAAAAATCGTGCAAATGAATGTTTAAGCTCATCAAAGCGGCCGTCATGCCCATCAGCCTGAATCCGCCGGAATAAAAACGTACTTAAGCGCAACGCCCAAACGCTAATGATCACTGCCAAAATTAAAGAACGTGGATCAGTTGAGCCGCTTAACACAACTGCAAGGACTGTGACCGTAAGATAGGTAATCCCACCAGTTAGGTCAAAATACTTTTCAGTTCGATTGCTATAGGCATGGATAAAAACAATCCAGTTGATAATAAAAGCGATCGCAATGCATAATGCATACAGCGGGAAACGCCCTACAGTAAGCCCACCTTGACTCCCTGCAAAGGCCAAGCCTGCTCCTATCAATATAATAATCGGTATGGCTATTAGTGCCTTCTTTTCCCTTTCGTTCATGCTACTTCTCCTGTACTATTTTGGCCGCTATTTGATGGTTCTTAATGATCCCACTAAATCAAAAGTCGTCCAGGTTAGGTCGCCCAAGGCTAGACTGGATTTAAAACGAGTGTGGTCCTACGATTTGGTTTATACAGGCACGATAAACTGAGGTATGCTAGTTTAATATTAAGCAACAGGTATTTATGAATAAAGACGAAAAACTCCGTTGGGGAATTTTAGGCACAAGCTTTATCTCTGACACGATGGCGGC
>JBGCDP010000214.1:0-6019 GCA_045105475.1 Anaerolineae bacterium | reverse complement strand
TAAACGTCAAATAGCTCAACGTGCTTAAGCAAGAAACCACCACCTTTATTAATCGCCTCTTGAACATCGGCCGCATTAACATTGGTGTCCACGATCACGGCCAAGTCTTCTTGAACCGCAGGATAAGGAGTGATGGGATCAAACTTGACCGCGTCACGCACTTTTGGCAACAAAATATCTAGGTCGATTTCGGCCGCCATCACCGCTGAGCTGCCCCGAAAATCAAGGTTCTCTTTGACCAACGGATGGACTTCACCCATCCAACCTAAGATTTTGTCATTCAGCATTAATTTCGCCGTCCGACCTGGGCGGAATGTTGGATGTTCGCCCAATTCCATTTTGAAATTCAAAATGTTTAGCGAACCAATCAAATCTTCAACCACACCCTTGATATCATAGAAATCAAATTCGGCCGGTGCATCCGCATCTTGCCAAGCGACCTTGCCCCGTTCACCCGTCATCACTATTGCGATACGGGTGTTTTCGGTCGGTAAATCTCCCTCTTCGTTTGGCAAGTAAACCTTGCCCACTTCAAAGATCGAAATCCGTTTGGTATGACGGCTATTTTCGGCCGCAATTTCAGCCACAGATGCGAGCAAGCTATGACGCATCGCCACCCGGTCGGCCGACACATAGTTTGCCAGCGTCACATAGCTCCGATCATCGGCTGGTCCGGTCGCCAGCAACTTGTTTTCACGCTCCGGCGTCGTTAAACGATAGGTGATGATTTCCTGCATGCCTAGATTGACCAGCGTATCTTTGAGCAACATCTCACGTTCAAGCATGACATTCCCCCGCTGAACGGGTAAAGCGTCTGCCATTTCAGTGGCTGGCAAATTGTCATAGCCGTACATGCGACAAATTTCTTCAACGATGTCGTGCTTGCCCACAATGTCTATACGATGGTCAGGGGCAGTTGCAATGATCGTGTCGCCGTCTAATTCAACGACAAACTCAAGTTTTTCTAGATGCTCTTTGCACTCAGCCGCGGTGATATCAACCAAGCCTGACCAGCGTTGTACGTAGCTTAGATCAGTTTTAACCGTGACTGTTTCGGCCGGTTGCGGGTAATAATCGATGATTCCTTGAGCTACGGTACCACCTGCGTAAACACGCAACAGATCGGCCGCCCGTTTACACCCTAAAATCGCTTGCGACGGATGGACCCCACGTGAAAAGCGGAAACCAGCATCTGAATTTAGCTTTAAGCTATGAGACGTACGTCGAATGTTGATGTAATTCCAAGCGGCCGCTTCGAGCAAGACGCTGGTTGTGTTGTCATTAATCTCAGAGTTTTGACCACCCATGATTCCGCCCAATGACAAGTTTCCGGCCGGATCAGTGACCAAAATGCTGAACGGTTTCAGCTCACGCTCAGAGCCATCTAGTGTGATGAGTTTCTCACCATCTTGAGCCAAGCGAGTGTTGATATGAACCTTGCCACCGGCGTCATAGTCGGCCGTGCGCGATTTCATGTAATCCCAGTCGAACGTATGGTTTGGTTGCCCCATCTCTAACATCACATAGTTAGAAATATCAACAACGACATTTTTCGGCCGCATGCCTGCCATCTCTAAACGTCGCTGCATCCACAGCGGACTTTGATGCAAGCTAACATTTTCGATGAGCATCGCGGTAAAGCGTGGATTAAGATCAGGATTTTCAGTTGTAATCTTAACTAGGTCAGCAACGTTTGACTCACCGTCTTGCTGAACCTCGTAAGATGGGTAGCGAATCGGCTGGCCGGTAATCGCGGCCACTTCACGCGCCACACCCACAATAGATGCGGTTCTAGCGATGTTCGGAATCACTTCAAAGTCGATGATCACATCGCCAAAAACATCTTGCAACGGCGTTCCGGGAATCAGTGCATCAACGCCCAAATCTTCAGCGTTGGTCAGCAAGATGCCGTCGTGCTCTTCACCCAGTCCCAGCTCTTTTGCAGAGCAGACCATGCAGCGGTTATGAATCCCGCGCAGAGCCTTCCCTTTGAGCTTCATTTTGACCTGCCCTTCTTTGTGGCCGTCATAAACGATCGCTCCTTCAAGAGCGAAAGGTGTGAATATATTTTTGTCAGTGATATCGCCAACACCGATGAATTCAAAAATGTTAGGTGCGCCGGTGACAACAACTTCCGGTTCAGCTTGCCCGTACTCAACCGTTGCTAAAACAAGCTTGTCTGCATTTGGATGCTGTTCAACTTTAGTAATTTGCCCGATGATGAGCAGATCACGGTCCCAAACTAGTCGATCTTCATCTTTTTCGTTTTTAGCCGGATCAGGAATACCGATGTACTCGACCGCATCGACTTCCATTCCGGCAATGGTCAACATATCCGCCAACTCTCGTGGGGATACGATGACATCTACATAATCTTTAAGCCATGAAATTGGTATACGCATAATGTTAGTTTGCGAGTTTGTTGGGGAGTTAGTTTGTTAGTAGTTAGCAATCGACCGCTACCCATCTATCAAACCATCCAACTAACCCACTAATTTAGTTGAATTGCTCCAGAAAACGGAGGTCGTTCCCCCAGAAGTAGCGAATGTCATTGATGCCGTATTTGAGCATCGCGATCCGCTCAGGACCCATGCCGAATGCAAAGCCTGAAAACTCTTCAGGATCGTAACCGCCGTTTTGCAAAACGGTTGGATGGACCATGCCGCATCCCAAGATTTCGAGCCAGCCGGTGTATTTACATACATTACAGCCGTCCCCGTTGCACAACATGCACTCAACGTCCATTTCGGCCGATGGTTCGGTGAATGGGAAATAGTTGGCCCGGAAACGAACTTGGCGTTGGGCACCAAACATGCGCCGCGCAAAGCTGGTCAACGTCCCTTTGAGGTCAGCAAAGGTGATATTTCGGCCGACTGCGAGCCCTTCAACCTGATGGAACTGAATCTCACTACGCGCAGTGATTTGCTCGTATCGGTAGCACATACCGGGCAAAATCACCCGAATCGGTTCAGGACAATATTCCTGCATCGCATGGATTTGGCCTGGACTGGTGTGTGTCCGTAAGATCATTCCCGGGGTTGTCGTGTGGAAAGTGTCCCACATGTCACGGGCCGGGTGGTGCTGCGGAATGTTGAGCATTTCAAAGTTGTACTCGTCTGTTTCGACGTCACGACTGCGATAGACTTGAAAGCCCATATCGCCCCAAACTTTGTAAATCTCACGCAGATTTTTAGTCGCTAAATGCAGACCGCCTTTCGCTTGGCTTCGACCGGGCATGGTGATATCGATCGCCCCATCAGCGATTTCTGCATCCATTTCAACGGCCCGAATCTCGCTAAACTTCGCATCATAAACGACTTGAAGTTCACCTTTGATTTCGTTGATTCGCGCCCCAAAAGCGGGACGGTCAGCCGCATCGATGTTGCCAAATTGGCGAGTCATCAATTGAATCGACCCTTTGGTTCCCAGTGATTCCCGATACCAAGTGGCCAAGTCATCGGATGAAGCTGCTGTGGCAAGAGATGCTTTGGCTTCACTATAAAGTTGTTCTAGTTTATCTAACATAGTCGCTTCATATGGTAGCGAGGTTGCGGAGTGGCGAGGTTGCGGAGGATTTTTTACCTGCGCAGACTTCGCGACCTCGCTACATCGCCATATCAGACAATAAAAAAGACGCGGTTTTTGGCCGCGTCTTTGAGAGTTTGCAAGGTGTGATCGAGTTTTTAAGGATTTAGATCATTCAGGCAAGGTTTAGCGACGCGCCGTATAGGTGGCACTCGTAAAAAAGCTGAAGCTACTAAATCGCTCGAAGTTCATAATCAGAATTATGACACTGAACCAGCTTAGGGGCAACTTTGACAATGAATCAATGCTTTTTCTGAATACGCTTAGCCAAAATCGGGTCGTGTAGCGGGTTGCCTTCTTTGAATGCCGCAGCAGCTCGCTCAACTATATCGTCCCAAGGAATACTGTGTACCCACATGGGCTGAACACGCGGCCGGTTACGACGACAATAGGTGACAGCAGTTCTAATCCCATTTACGGCAATTAAAATGCGTACAAACTCACTCGCCCTTTGTGGCCTTTTCAAATCTGTCAGCAGCAAATAGTTAATCCGCAAATCAAGACACATCTTGCGGAATTCATCATCGTCATAATAGTTGGTCAAAGCATCGACCAGTTCATGATACCAAAGCTTGTATTCTCCCTTTTTCGGTATGGTCAGTGGGCCAGGCCCAAGAAAGGCCAGTAATGGATCGCCGATACGAATAGCACTATCAGCTTGATCGCTTATGCTTTCCCAGTTAAGTGCATGATAATCAAAAGGTTGAACCTGTGGCTTGTTTTTACGCAGATAGCCGATCAGCTTGCCCACCTGATTTCGAAATATGGCCGCACCGCCAACTTCAAGAGAAATCTCTTTGGGGCTCATCTTTTCAAATTGATCGTAATCGATCTGTAGATCCGTGCAGAGCATTTTCATCTCTTCGCTATGATGATGGAATGCAACCCCTTTGCAGAGATCAGCAAACCAGCGTGCCAGTTTTTGTGACATGGGTGTGTACTCTCCTCACATGTAGTCTTTTTATATAGACGTTAGCATGTAGATATGTAGTAGTAGTTCGTATCAGGTTACCAGATATTGCTTCGGCCGCAAATCATCTTTTTTCTCTTTAAGGGTCTGGTAAAATAAAAGCCAACTTTCATGACCTTATGCGAAAACTCACCCCTGTCCCCATTTCATTTATTAGTCACTTCGAGGATAACAGATGATCGTACAACCTATTAACAACGGCGAGCGCTTTGATTTACTCACCCCAACCGCCATGCCGCGCGCGGCCGGGTTCTTGTGGAACCGCCACATGATGATCCAAGTTAACTGCCGTGGGTATGCTGTGGCCCAATACATGAATCCTGAACCTGCCAAATACATGTATGCACCTAACCTAGAAGCGAAAACATTTATGCAGCCAGAGCAGCCCTATTATGCGCATCATCCCGGCCGCTTCTTCTATATTAAGGATGAGGAATCAGGTGAGTTATTTTCAGCCCCATATGAACCGGTGCGCCAAACCCTAGACAACTATCGCTTTTCAGTCGGCAAGTCAGACATTAGATGGGTTGTGCAGCATTTAGGGATCGAAGTGACGATGCAGTTAAGTTTGCCCAGTGATGATGTCGTTGAACTCTGGCAGCTTTCAGTCAAAAATCTTTCCGGCCGGCCACGAAAAATCAGCGTCTATCCCTATTTCCCCATCGGTTACATGAGCTGGATGAATCAATCGGCCGTGTTCAGGCCGGATCTTGGTGGCATCGTCGCGACATGTGTATCACCGTACCAAAAAGTAGCCGACTGGCTGGAAAAGGTTCAGTATTACAAAGACAAAACCTTCTTCTTGGCAGACCGCCAACCAGATGCATTTGAATGCAATCGGGAAATCTTTGAAGGGGAAGGTGGTCTGCACAACCCGTCGGCCGTTCAGCAAACAACGTTGGACGATGGGGATGCCATCTATGAAACGCCTGTCTCGGCTCTGCAATTTCGGCTAGATCTAGCGGCCGACCAAACTGAAAACTATCGCTTCTTGCTAGGTCCAGCCATAGACGATGTTGAAATTGTCGCCAAACGAGACAAATATTTTGCGGATGAGGGGTTTGAGCAAACGGCCGCTGATTATTCAGCCCACATCGCTCAAGGACAAGGTTCGATCCAAATCGAAACGCCAGACAGCCATCTTGACCAATTCGTCAATCACTGGCTACCCCGCCAAGTCTTTTATCTTGGTGATGTCAATCGGCTGACCACTGATCCGCAAACGCGTAATTATTTGCAAGACAATATGGGAATGAGCTACATCGATCCGGGCGTGACACGAAAAGCGTTTTTACATGCCCTAAGCCAACAAGAAGCCTCAGGTTCTATGCCAGACGGCATCTTATTGACCGAAGACGCCGAGCTAAAATACATTAATCAAATTCCGCATACCGATCACTGCATCTGGGTACCGGTCTGCTTGCGAGCCTATCTCGATGAAACCAACGACTATTCGATTTTAGA
>JBGCDP010000213.1:0-17670 GCA_045105475.1 Anaerolineae bacterium | reverse complement strand
TGGAGCTAGATCACATCCGGGAACTGCCGGACGTATTACCAAGTTTGTTCGCGGCCGCGGCCGGGCGGGCGCAACAGGCCGGTTTTGATGGGATCGAGCTTCACTATGCCCATGCTTACACGATGGCATCATTTTTGTCTGCCCGAAACAGCCGAAACGATGGATACGGTGGCGACAAGGCTGGCCGGGTGCGATTACCCCTTGAGGTGTATCAAGCGGTTAGGCAAGCGGTTGGGGGGCAGATGGCGGTCGGCTGTCGTTTTTTGGCGGACGAAATTGTCGAGGGTGGCTCACGGCCCGATGATGCGGCTTACTTTGGGGTTGAGTTTGCCAAGGCAGGAATGGACTTTTTATCGCTGTCACGAGGCGGCAAGTTTGAAGATGCGCAACAGCCCAAAGTGGGTGATGCGGCTTACCCCTACACCGGGAAAAGCGGTTACGAGTGCATGCCCCAATTTACCTCTGATGAATTTGGGCCGTTCGGCCGGAATTTAGGGGCGACCAAGTTGGTTCGAGATGCGGTTCGCCAAGCCGGATTTAACACACCCGTCATTGCGGCCGGGGGTATTCACGGCTTCGAGCAAGCCGAAGCGATTTTGCAAAACGAAGGTGCAGACATCATAGCGGCCGCACGCCAATCGCTGGCTGATCCTGACTGGTTTTTAAAGATGAAACTTGGACTGGGAGATCAGGTGCGCGTTTGCGCCTACACTAACTATTGCGAAGCACTTGATAATCGCCATCTGCAGGTTACTTGCAATCTTTGGGATCGTATCGATCGGGATCAGCCTGATGTGACTCTTTCATCTGATGGCAAACGGCGTCTGAATGCACCTGACTGGCAACCTCCAAAATCTTAAAAGATTACTATTGAACCCGATTAAATGGGCTGAAGATCATGAAAATTTGGATCGGCTATTGGAAAAGATGAATTACCATCTACTCGCCTAGCTTGTAAATAAGCTCATCTAGCATCCGCAGTGTTAGCCCCCACAGCCTGTATTCCCCATACCAATAACACGGGAGCTCGACAGACATTTTTCCCCGTTCCCACGTCATCTTTTGCCGATTTTTTCGATCAGCCAAAAAGGCCAGCGGAATCCAAACCAAATCAGCGACTTCAATTGGATCTGGTTTAAAAACAGGGATTTCTGTCTGCCAGAAGACGAAGGTTGCGACGACAAACGGCTTGCGGTTCCACTTGGGCGGCCGCGCCATTGTGTCTGACAAGCGGCCTATATAATCTGATCCCTGTGCTAAATCAAAACCGACCTCTTCCTCAAACTCACGCAGCACCGTTGTGTACACAATCTTGTCCTCAGGGTCCATCCGGCCGCCAGGGAAGCTCATGTCGCCGGCCCAAGGATCACCCGGCCGATCAGCCCGCTTCATCAGCAGTACGTGCGTCCCTTCCCCACTAGTGACGGCCGGATCATTTGAGAGCAACGCCCCAGTTGCAGCCCGTTTCGCCATGCGCCGCCACCAAAATTTGTAACCTGGACTTTGATCTAATTTTGTTTGAATCGTTGATCGAGCAAAGGCATCAACGGTCACTTCGCACCCAACATCTGGGCCACCCGCTCCGCAATTAAAGCGGTTGTCGCCAGCGTGCCCGCTGCTAAAGGCTGAGGAATCACAGAGGCATCCACCACCCGCACCCCATCAACCCCAATCAGTTTGCATTCCGAATCAACCACGGCCGACTCACTATCAGCTTGACCCATCCGGCATGCCCCCTGGTACCCCCACGATGAACGCACGTTTTGCGTTACAAAATTGGCCACACCTGCGCCAATCGGCCACGAGAGACCTGGAATTTCAAGCTCCCCAAATACTTTGCGCAGCATTTCAACCCCAGCTGTTAAGCGTTCAGTATCAGACTCATTGTCCAGCAGATTTGGGTTCATGCGTGGCATGTGCAACGCATCTGTTGACCGGAGCGACACGCGGCCGGAGCTGGCAGGGTTCGTCAACATCAGTCGAATCCGATAGCTGGTTTTAGCAGGGTCCTCAAAGTTTTCCGGCCAAAATTGTGCCATCAACCCATTGTCATCGACAGCAACAGCCTCTGGTAAATTGTTCAAATTAGGCTGACGGTTAAAAAATCCGGTCGCATGGGTTCGGGTTGGCTCATGGGCCGCAAATTCGAGATCAACGGCCGGGGGATCAACAAAATGATCGCCAACACTAGGCAAATTAATTCTTGGGAAAATTCCCAGCTTATTTAAATCTGGCACTGTGCCAATACCCGAAAGTAGCAGAATCTGAGGTGAGCGCAGCGCTCCTGCGCATAAAATCACCTCTTTATTGGCGATGATCTCTTGTACCTCTTCCGCCCCCGACCGATAGGTACGAATACCGACCGCACGATCATTTTTAAAGAGCAGGTTTAGAACCTGCGAGTCATGACGCACTGTCAAATTTGATCGGTAGCGGGTTTGTTCAAACCAATTTTCTGCGATACCACTCCGGCCGGAGCTTGATACCATCAACGCAGCCGGGTTCACCCGAAATCCATCTTGAATAAAGGCCCCCGAAAATTTGCGCCCAATGTCGCTCAGTGGCGATTTATAGAGCGACAGCGTTTCCTCAGCTTTTTTGACCAAGGGCGCCATATCAGCACCCGTCCAGCCAGCCAACTGCCAACGATCAAAATCTTCAACCACCGGTGGCTGCCAGAGCCCATAGCTAACTTGACTCGCCCCACCCACTCCGTTAAACGAGACTGTTTTTAATTTTCGGCCGCTTAACGCCATCTGTGGCAGCGTTTCAATCCCATCATCAGCATCCGTCTTAATCTGCTTGACATCTGTATACCAGTTGCTGGGTTGGGTCGCACGAATCGCTTCTTGAGGCAGCCCCGCCTCAAGCAGTAACACTGAGTTTTTAGATGATTCTGTTAGACGGCTAGCCAATATGCTTCCGGCCGTACCTGCTCCCACAATAATATAGTCGTACATATTTTAGATTTTGGATTGTTGATTTTAAGTTTACGATTTTTAGGTCGTTCAAACCTAATATCTTTCTTTTTAGATGAACTATTTGAATAGCGAACTTCGAATTACACCGTACAAGACGAGCATGCAAACCAAGCGTCCATCCAAAATCGAAAATCTCTAGTCTCTCTGCTCGTAAACAAACTGGCGTACGCGTGATGACACGGCCGCCGGATCAACTTCACAACGGGCTTCACCCGTCTCTACCGCACGCCGAGCCACCGCTTCAGCCACGGCCGGAGCCACAGCAAAGTCTGTTGCTTTAGGAATGATAAAGTTGTGATCAAGCTGATCGTCCGTTACAAGTTTAGCGATTGCGTGGGCAGCGGCAATTTTCATTTCATCGGTAATATTTGCAACCTGTGCATCTAACGCTCCACGGAAAATACCAGGGAATACGAGTGAGTTATTGACCTGATTGGGCATATCGCTCCGGCCGGTTGCGACAATCGAGGCACCCGCCTCTTTCGCAATGTCCGGCATCACTTCTGGGATCGGGTTCGCCAACCCAAAAATAATCGGATCTTTTGCCATACTCTTAATCATGGCTGGCTTCAAAATCCCTGGAGCTGACACCCCAATAAAGACATCACGCCCTTTGATAATCTTTTTCAGGTCCCCTTTAACCCCATCAGGATTGGTCATCTCAGCCATCCGGCGTTGCATCCAATTCAGGCTCGCATCATCTGTATGCAACGCGCCTTGCCGGTCAACCATCACCAAATCTTCGATCCCTAACGCCATCAGCAGCTTGGTTGTCGCAATCCCGGCCGCACCTGCACCAGTCACAACCACACGCAATTCGGCCGGGTTCTTGCCGGTTAAACGGCACGCATTCATGATTCCGGCCAACACAACCACGGCCGTCCCGTGCTGGTCATCATGGAATACCGGAATGTTCATTTCAGCCCGCAACCGTTCTTCGATTTCAAAACAGCGTGGTGCACTAATATCTTCGAGATTAATGCCACCGAATGTCGGTTCTAAACGCTTCACCGTATCGATAAATTCGTCAACATCCTGCGTATTAATGCAGATGGGGAACGCTTCAACCCCAGCAAACGTATGGAACAGAATCGCCTTCCCTTCCATCACCGGCATCGCCGCCCGACTCCCGATATTGCCCAATCCTAAAACCGCACTGCCGTCTGTAACCACCCCAACCAAGTTACCCCGAGCCGTCACCTTGAACGCCTCTGAACGATCACGTGCTATCAATTCGGCCGGTTCCATCGCCTCTGGCATGAGGTAGAACTGTTTCAAAATAAATTCATCTTTAACCGGAATATTTGAGTTCATTTCAAGCATTCCGCGAAACCGCTCATGTAACTCAAGTGATTCTTCTTGAATCGTCATCGGTTTTTCACTTTTAGGTGGCACAGGAAATTGACCTTCATATACAAAACGGCGGGTCCGTTCAGCGATATCGGCCGGGGTAATCCCCTGTTTTTTATTTAATTTTTCATCCAAGATGACTTGCGCCACAGCGGCTGCCACTTTGGGAGCCACCCGATAATCGATCACTTTTGGATAGATATAGTATGAGTGTAAATCTTCGCGCGGAATTGAGTCCGCAATCGCCTGCGCGGCCGCCAGTTGAGCCGAAACTGGGAAACGCCATGCTTCAACATCGAGCAAGCCCCGGAAAACGCCCGGCAGCACCGCCGTTACGTCCATGTGGTTTGGATAGGTTGAATGCGCGGTTGCAACAACGGCCGCGCCGCTATTTTCAGCCTCACGTGGGGTCATCGACATCGGCTCCCCAAACAAGAACATAATCGGCCGATCGGCCATCTTAGTGACAGTGTTTGGCGTGATGTCTCCTCGTACAAAGCCAACGTAGGCATCAGCTCCTTCCATCATTTTATTAAGCGGCCCGTCTAAATTATCTTGATTACTAAGCTTAGCAATCTCCCATTTCGCCCAGTTCATGTTGTATGGCCGATAAAGATAGATGGCACCTTCTTTGTCACATACGATGATGTTGCGCGCCCCATATTGATGCAGAATCAGAGCTGTACCTAATCCGGCCGCACCCGCCCCGTTAATCACAATCTTCATCGTCCGCAGGTCTTTCTTCACGACTTCGGCCGCGTTAATCAGCCCGGCCAATACTCCCATCGCAACCCCTTCCATATGATTGTTGATAATGGGGATTGTCAGCGCAAACTCAAGCCGTCTCGTCGCTGAAATACACATCGGCGAGACGACATCTTCCATACTAATCGCCCCAAACGTCGGGCTAAGCTGCAAAATCGTATCGACAAGTTCTCCGGTACGTTCAGCTTTAATTGCAATCGGTAGTGCGTCAACGCCTGCAAAGTTTTTGAGGATAACCGCCTTGCTCTCGAGAACGGGCAGAATTGCCTCAGGGCCAATGTTACCCAAACGATAAGCGGCCGATCCGTTAGAAACAATCGCGACAAAGTTGCCCCGGCAGGTTAGGTCAAAAGAGCGGCTAGGTTCGCGCGCAATTTCCAGACAAGGCTCGGCTACACCTGGAGAATAAACCAAGCTCAAAGCGGTGCTATCACGTACCTGCACCTTACTTCGAACGCTAACCAAACCGCGATATAGTCTGCGGTACCGCATCGCCTCGCTTTCTTCTGATGAGCTAAAGTCTGTTAATGAGTGGAGCATATGTTTCTTCCTAAACTGACCGTTACGTCAGTCACGTACGTAAAAAAGTTGTCACCAGAATCTTCCCACAGTCTGATGACAACCTCCGATTTTGTTATAAGTTTTTTAGTTCTTTATATGGGGTAGGAACCCTGATTTACCATTCTGGTTACGTTTATCTCAACTGGAAATCTTCGCCAACTGTCGGCCGTCACCGACCCGTCGTGTCACCTTTGCATGATCCAAATGCTCTAAAAAGCCAATCGCATACTTCCGGCTCGTATCAAACAAATCTCGAACTTGGCTCGCTGTAATTTCTCCATTCTTCTTAATGTAATCGACAATTTGCTCACGAAACCGCTCGTAATCTTCCATTCGATAAACCACATCATCACTGATCTGCTTCATACGCCCCAAATCGATCAAAGCAAAATACAGATCATTACCGACGGCCGACTTCGCATCTTTAACATTGGGTGAGTTAATGCCGTTGCGCTCAAACTGCTGCATGAGTTTATCAATTTTGCTCGTCTGATCGGCCGTAAATTCAACCGAGTGGTCTGCCTCACGCAACACAGCCCCATCCGCCACAAATTCAGACTGCTCGATGACCGGCTGTAATACGGCCGCCTGCACCCTTAATCGACTTCGCACCTCTTCTAAAGGAATGCCCAACCGCAACGGATGATCACGATGGAAGCTGCGCACGATCTGGCTCATATCATCACTTAGATTTTTAAATTTCGTCCAAGTAATAATTTGCTTTTCAATTTGAATGATTCGTTCAGTTTCAAACAACTCTGCCAACGCCTCATCAAATTTGCCTTCGTCCATCCCGGCCGACCGCTTGAACTTTGCCAAGTTAACTGGATCATTCCCCACTAGTTTTTGTAGTAACAAATCCCCAGGTGTCCCTTTTTCAAGCGTCTGGAGTCTTTGAACCACCTCCGGCCGAAAGCGACGATGTTTACGCCCCGGAAACGGATCAAGCACCTGCCCACCGCCAATCGTTGCTGCGGGTGATGGCCGTCGAAGGATAAAACGATCACCCCGCATAATCGCCACAGGCTCTTTCAATGCAAACTGCACCCAACCTGACTCTCCGGCCGGGATTTCGTCTTTGCCCAACAAGCGGGTCCGAGCCTGTACTTCAGACGCACCTACAAATAGTTTCACATCTTGATTGTGCTTTAACGGTGCATCGGCATCAGCCAACTGCCGATAAACTGCATCAAACAAAATGGTGCTGCGCAAAATCCCCTCGGCAGTGAGCACATTCCCACGTACGAGTTGATCACGGTCAATGCCGGTCACATTAACCGCCACTCGGCTGCCGGGCTCAACCGCATCCCGCTTGGTCCGATGGCTTTGTAAGCCCCGAATGCGCCCTTTTAAACCAGTAGGTTGCACTTCAACCGGATCACCCGTTTGCAAACGGCCGTCAAGCAATGTCCCAGTCACAACAGTGCCAAAACCGGTTAATGAAAAGACCCGATCGATGGGTAATCGCGCACGGCCGTTATCTTTGCGTTTTCCTACCCGCAACAAATGATCTGATAATGTACGTCGAAGTTCATCCAGCCCAGCCCCGCTCTTAGAAGACACTGGCACAATCGGCACCCCATCCATGACGGTCCCTTCAAGCGTTTCAGCAACTTCAAGCTGAACCAGCTCAAGCCAATCGTCATCATCAATTAGATCTGTTTTAGTGAGGGCTACGATCCCGCTACGGATCGTGAGGAGGTCTAAAATCGCAAGATGCTCAAGCGTCTGCGGCATCACCCCTTCATCGGCCGAAATCACCAGCATGGCTAAATCGATCCCGCCAACCCCTGCCAGCATATTCTCGATAAAGTCTCGATGCCCTGGAACATCGACAACACCAACCTCAGCTTCGATATCGGGCAGATTAAGCCAGGCAAAACCCAGATCAATCGTCATCTCACGATTTTTTTCTTCGATGAGACGATCAGGATCAATCCCAGTTAGGGCTTGAACAAGCGTCGATTTTCCATGGTCAACGTGACCAGCGGTACCAATTACAAACATAGGGAGGTAGCAAGTGGCGAGTAACGAGTAGCGACATAATTCCGGCCGTCATTTCGTGTGGCGGTATGCTTCACAAAATCAGATTCGGCACGATGTCGCCCCTTGCCCTTCGCCCCTACTTAATAAATTTCTTCGTCTACCGGAACTAACGAAGGCTCGCGGCGGCGATCTGGGTCCATAGAACGTGCTTTTTCAACTTCCATCACCCACAAACGAGGGATCTGCTTGATCGCATCAAGCTGGGCCGTTTGCACGCGCCAAATGGCATCCTTTTCACGTTCAAGTTCACGCACAAATGTTTGTAGTTCAGCAATATTTGTCTCAATCGCTCGGGCACGCCGGTCGTTTGTGTTGGTCGCCTGCTCAAGATCAACTGAAAAAGTACGCCAGCGATTTTCAACTTCAACAATAAAGTTGTCCCATCGGCTTTGGAGTCGATTCGATTCAATCCGGCCGGATTCAGTCGCCTCACGCAGATAGACTTCCATGTCAGATTTCCATTTATCAAGCGTCATCACCGCGTCTTGAGCCGTTTTCGACTGGTCCGCATAGCGGCTCCATTCGACATTGAACATATCCATTCGGCTCTGAAATTCAGTCAATGTTTGGCCCATGTTCTCAAGACGCTGGTTCCGCTCGTACTCGCCCAACTGCATCTGATCCACCCACTCTTTTTGCCTACGAGTCAGGCTTGACTGTGTATCTTGCAGCTCACGAAACGATGAATCAAATTTTGTAACACTTGTACCAAAAAGCTCAACCCGGCCGGCGATATTTTCAATACGCCGCTTAAATTCATTTACCGTGATTTCAACTTGAGACAGCGTTTTTTGCCGCTGTTGCTCACTTTCACCTACAAATGAGATTGCCTGCTCAGTTGAATCAATCCGATTATCTAGCGTCGTAAACCGCCCTTGCATTGCCCCCAACAGGCTCGACAACCGTGATTCTTCGGCCTGGCGTAACTCCATCTCTGTATTTAGCTTATTAAATTCTTTGATCTCAGCCCGCACACTGGCAATTTCTCGGGTTAAAACTTCATTCTCAACTCGCCGAAGCCGATTGGTTTCATCCACAGAAGTTTTCACCCGTTGCTCAGCCTCCTCGATCATCGCTTTGACTTGGCCCTGAAACGATCTCATCGATTCATCGACGATACCGATCCGTTTGCTTGCGCCAACTAAATCTAGCAGGCGATTTTCCAAATCTTCAATACGATTCTTTTGGTCACGTATCATTTTGTCTTGGGCTTCAACTGTGTGCTGCAAAGACGAAGTCGACGCATTATGTTTGCGTTTCTCATTTTCAAGCCATTCGATCCTCGAAAAAATAGCTTCGAGTTCATGACGTTTGACTGATCCCATATCCTGGGCCATATTCTTACTCCAGTAGACTGTTTGAATTTATGATTTTCGATTGATGATCAACGATTAAGACAGACGTAGCAATCGCATGAAATTACGTGCTACTTTAAAGCAATCGCAGTAAATTTCGGACCCGCATTATAGCGAAGCACCAATTTGATGTCATCTTATGATGAGCAAAGAATAAACAAAGGCGGAAAACGCCTCTTATGGGTTGTTCGGCTTTAACCCACATCACACTTATTTATGAAGATCGGAATCGATGCTAGACTGCCTTTTTACCAAAAAGGTGGCATAAGCCAATATACACTTCACTTAATTCCAGCACTGGCTAAAGCTGACAAAGTGAATCAGTATACAATCTATCATATGGCGAAAGACGAGGATGACTATACACCGGCCGCTGGTAATTTTAACCGCCAAAACATCTTTACACCGTGCCATCATCGTTGGGAACGCTGGAGCCTGAGCAGCGAACTAATGCTCAACGGCCGACAAGACATTCTTCACTCCCCTGATTTTATCCCCCCATTTTTTGGTGCGAAGCACAATGTCATTACCGTTCACGACCTAAACTTCATCCATTTCCCCCAATTCTTAACCGCCGACAGTCTCCGCTATTATGCTGGGCAAATTGAATCAGCCGTTCGGCAGGCTGATCACATTTCGGCCGACAGCGACCACACACGCCAAGATCTTATAGAGCTTCTTCACGTTCCGCCAGAGAAAATCACAACCGTACATCTCTCCGTCAACCCGCTTTATCAAAAAGCGTATGGGGCTAAAGACATTGACAAAACCTTAGCAGAACTCAAACTGCCCAAAGGATTCATTTTGGCTGTGGGCACATTGGAGCCACGCAAAAACTTGGGTATGCTGGTCAAAGCTTATAAAATCCTCAAGCAATCTAAAAACATTGATGTTCCCCTCGTACTTGTTGGCCGCAAAGGCTGGTTGGTCGATGATTTATTTAAACAGATAGAAGCCAGTGGCCTATCAGAAAATATCATTCAATTAGAAGGTGTTTTTGATGAGAAGCTGGCCCATCTATATCATGCGGCCGGTGTTTTGGTCACACCTTCACACTATGAAGGGTTTGGCTTACCCGGCTTAGAAGCACTGAACTGCGGTTGCCCAATTCTTTTAAGCAATCGAGGATCACTCCCAGAAATAGCAGGTAAAGCAAAAACGCTTCCACCAGATAATCCGGCCGAATGGGCCAATGCGATCGAAGAGGTCTTAACAAATGAGCAACTCCGGCAGGAAATGATTGCGGCCGGACATGCCCATGCCGCAACCTTTTCATGGAAAAAGGCAGCAGAACAAACACTCAAAATCTATAAAAACGTGGTCAACAACAAATAGCTACAACCCATTTCCTTACCCTTTACTCCCCCTTCTACAGCTTTTATGTCTGTCCTAATCCTCACTCCACAAATTCCATGGCCCCCTCATCAGGGTGCTAGCTTACGCAACTTTAATATCATCAAGGGCTTATCAGTCGAGCTAGATGTCTCACTTCTCAGCTTTGCAGAATCAGATCAATCAACAGATGTTGCCCCTTTAGCAATCCTTTTAAAACGATTTGAAACGGTTGCGGTCCCGAAAAGATCGATGCTTAGGCGTTTGGTGCAGCTGGCGAGCAGCCGTTTTCCTGATATGGGGCATCGGCTCTACTCACCTGACTTTTTTAGCAAGCTCGAGCAAATGCTCAAAGAGCTGAAGCCAGACATTGTTCAAATCGAAGGAATTGAGTTAGCGCGAGCCATTCCAATCATCCAACAAGCTTCACCTCATTCAAAGATTGTTTTTGACAACCACAACGCTGAAACAGCCTTGCAAGAACGAATTTACGAGACTGACATTCGCCAGCTGAGAAAACTGCCAAAAGCGATTTATTCTCGCATTCAAGTCAGCAAGTTAGGCCATTTTGAGCAATGGGCTTGCCAAGAATCAGATATTGTGACGGCCGTTAGCGAACGAGACGCACAAATTCTCAACCACTTTCGCAAACCAGAGCAATCTCCAGTCACTGCAATTCCCAACTGCATCGATACTTCGAACTTCCAACCAGTTGATGGCGAAGGGGAAAAATTATATGACTTGGTCTTTACCGGAAAAATGGATTATCGGCCGAACATCGATGCAATGCTGTGGTTTACACAAGGCATCTGGCCACTCATTAAGCAAGTCAAAAAAAGCGCAAAATTGGTTATTGTCGGAAAAAATCCGGGCCCAACAATCTCTGCCCTTGATAAAATTGATGGAATTACAGTCACAGGCGCTGTAGCTGAAATCGCCCCATGGCTGAACTGTTCTCGTGTGATGGTCATGCCTTTACGCATGGGTAGCGGCACTCGGCTAAAATTAATCCAGGCACTAGCAGCAGGATTACCCGTGGTCAGCACATCAAATGGCGCAGAAGGGTATCCGGTTCAAGCTGGAGAGGAACTACTACTGGGTGATTCAGAAGATGATTTTGCACAACAAACGCTAAAGCTATTAGATTCTACCCAATTGCAACAAAAACTAGGGACAAACGGCCGGTCTTTTGCCGAAGCCTATGATTGGCGTAAAGTCATCCCGCGCTTTATTGAGCTTTACAGCCAAGAAAGCTGATTATTAAGCAAGATCGGCCGCACCTACATATTTTGCTCCGGTAATTTTGATTAGATCTTTCACCGGCACCCCTAAATTAAGCCCCTTTTTCCCTGAACTAATAAGCACCCGATCACACGTTCTCCCTGCCTCATCGATATAAATCGCAAACCCTTTATTTAATAAGGCTAACGGTGAAATACCCCCGACTTTTAAGCCTGTCATTTTTTCTGCATCTGCATGTGTCGCTAGTGCCAATTTCTTTTCGCCAAGACCCTTGGCTAGCTTTTTCAGGTTCAAACGCCGCTCTGCTGCCAACATGAATAAAATCGGCTTTCCTTTTGGGCGGGTCACCACAAGGGTTTTATAAACTTCGGCCGCAGGCACATCTAAACAAACCGCTATTTTCTCTGCATCTCGCTCAGTCTCCGGATACTCAAAAACCTCAAATTTAACCTTTCTCCCCTCAAGTAGCTTCATCGCTAAAGTTTTTTCCATCTTAAATCTCCATCCTAAATTACAGCCTATCTTACGAGAATAACCGGCAGCCATCTAGATTCTTACCAAAAACCATGCAGCACACCAATAGACAGAGAACTATTCAAAAAGGTATAGCCATAGCTCCTTCAATTCTCTATAATAAATGACAGAATTACCGAAAGATAACAACTTGATTTTAAGCCACTTAGCGCTTTGTAAAATCAACAACAGGTCTAGTGTAAAATGGGGGTGAAAATACGAAAAATACATCTGCCTTTGCCCAACTATTACGTTATTATCCAATTCTCAGTCCGGTACTAAAAATCAACTTTCACATAATTTTCAAAATATTGTTCAAGTCTTATGAGATAATCTGATTCAAAATCAGCTTTAATCTTATTGAATAATAAATAAAGTAAATTAGATATCATTTCAAAGTAGCCGGTTCAACATTTAAGTCGCTTGGTCATGTATCAAGGCAGAATTCACTCAACTATAAAATAGTATTTTCCTGATATTCATGGACCAAGCCGCTCACATCCTATACATTGAAGACAATCCTGATAGTCAAAGACTTGTCAGCCGAATTTTAGAAAATGCTGCGTACGACATAAAAATCGTTCCAGATGGAGAATCGGCTCTGGCGTATCTTGAACATCATATTCCAGACCTGATTTTGGTCGACATTGGTCTACCCAATATGGATGGAAAATTTGTGACAAAACTCATTCGTGAGCAAAAAGGGTTTCACAAAATACCAGTCGTCGCTATTACCGCGCATGTATTGCGCAGCGACCGAGAAAGTATTCTTGCTTCTGGATGCAATGGATACATACCCAAACCAATTAACGTCGATAAATTTCAGGAAGAGATTAGCAAGTATATGCAAGTCAAACTTGATTAATTATATTCCTGGATAGGTGAATAAGAATGCAAAGCATACGTACAAATGGATCTTCATCAGATGATAGTGGCATTAGACCACAAGACGCTTATGTCTTAGTTGTGGAAGACAATGTTCCAAACTTCGTCCTCATTGCTAGAATGTTAGCTTTCATGGGAATCCAAAACTGTGAATGGAAAACTACTGGCTGGGGAGTCGTTGATTTCGCGCAAACAATGCCAAGAGTAGATCTTGTTTTGATGGATCTGCGTCTACCGCACGAAGATGGCTATGAAGCGCTTGAGCAAATTCGTATGGATGCAGCTTTAAAAGATACACGGGTTGTTGTGGTAACAGCTCAAGCAAGTGCCGAAGAAATGAAACGTGCCCGCTCATCTGGCTTTGATGGCTTTCTATCTAAGCCGCTAGACCCAGACAAATTCCCAGACCAAATTATGCGCATCCTACAAGGCGAAGAAATTTGGGAACTCGGTTAATGTTCCGTCCCCTTTTTTGCCTCATGACTAGCACCCGCTAGTTATAGCGAGCCAAATACATATAGTAAAATGAAGTATAGCTGTAGCGATTAACACACTTGCTACTTTATAAGTAGGCATAGTATGAGGCTGAATTATCCGCTTACCTTAGAGGAAAAGAAGCTCAATGACGTTATTAGATAATAGGAGCAACTGGCATTTTTTAGATGTTTGCAAAGTTGCTTCTCGTATCACCAATGAAAAACAATCACGTAAGATTGTTAATCACCTACTAGACTTTGCTCTTACATCAGATTCAATTGACTCAACTTGGTGTAATCACGGGCTAGTCAAATCAGATCTAGTAGAAAGCTACCCGAACCTATCACCTCCCCCAAGATCATTTTCTAAAAAGAAGAAACTATTCCAAGCCGTTGCCCCTTTTAACAAAAGTCCATTCTCAAAAAAGGGAGAAACATGGCTCACAAAATCTGAATTTGCGTCAGCTGTTTTTATCCCGATTAATATCAATGGGAATCAGTTTGCCCAGGTTGTCCTATTCTCTAAGCAAAAAGAAGAGTTCACTCCTGAAACAATCTCCATACTTAAACATTTGGTTGAAATCACATCGTTAGCGATTTCCCAAACATGGCTGTTTCGTGAACGCCTAGCGATTCAAGAGTTTAGTCAAAAGATGGCTCACTCAATTTCGGCCGATGATGCGATCCAAACAACGCTGACCCTACTGTCTAAAACATTGCTATTAAGCAATAGCTATATTTTCATCCCTGCGCAAGAATCGACATTTCAAATACATTCTGATGGCGGCAAAATCAGGCATATTCCAGCTCAAAATTCTGATGAGTGGCAAATCCCAACATCACTGGTCATTATCAACGAACAAACAGGGCAAAACATTCATCATTTGCCTGCAAGTTATGGCAAAATCAATTTCAACAAGCGGTACGAACAGCTTCTGCTATTGCCCTTGTTCAGCCAAAAAATGGTCCGTGGCGCTATTTCATTAGAGCACGATACCGGTGGGCGCGTTTTTTCATCTGAAGAAATTGAATTTGCCTCTTTAGTGACTGACCTACTGAATACCACACTCGAAAATCTATCACTGTTTGATGAGCTACTACGGCGTGCGCAGGAATTGATCTCACTTAACCAAGTAAGTGAAAAGATTTCAAGCACCCTCAACAATGAAGAGTTGGCCCAGATCGTTCACACTGAGATTCGGAATCTCACATCTTGCAAAGTATTTTTATTGGCTTTAGTTGAAACAGGCAATCTGTTCATTCATCCCTTGCTTATGGTTGAAGGCATGGATGAAATTCAGCTTGATCCAGTTCAGATTAAACCTAATTCAGAGTTTTACTGGGCGATTCGGGAGCTTGAGACCGTCCTTGTCGAGGATAACAATCCTTTAATGCTCTCTTTATGGGACATGGTTTCAAAAAACACCCATGGGCAAACTCTTCCTGAGAACTGCATTTTCTCTCCAATGGCTCATGGTGGGATTGGCTATGGGTTTGTTGCGATTTTTTCTGATGACGACATGCCATTTACGCCAGATGACATTCAAATTGTGCGGGCTGTTTCGCATCAGGCGGCATTAGGGTTGTCGAACTCGGCCTTACTGGCGGCCGAACAAAATCATGTCTCTGAGCTACGGTCTTTGTTCAATGTAACACGAGCGATGGCAACGGGAATCACATCTGATGAACGGGTGACAGGAGTGATTCGCACACTACATACGAGCTTAAACCGAGGGAATATTTCCGTCTTGATGCTCGACCCTGGCGGCAGTCTAGATATAGCCGGATGCCAGGGGGCAAAACCAATCATCCCGCAGCAAGGCAAATTGATGCAGAGCTTAATTGGCCGTGCCTTGCTAGAGCAATCGACTCAATATCAGCCAGATTTAGGCTTACTGCCTCCTGAGCAAAAAGTTGGATCAGAACATGTTGCATCCCAAATCGCATTACCCATCGTCATCTCTGGTGAAGTTGCCGGGGTATTAAACGCTGAGCATCCTGAACGAGGTGCTTTTTCAGAAAAAGACTTGCGCTTAATGCAAAGTGTGAGCATTAGCCTCAGTTCAACACTAGAAAACGGCCGTCTATTTAAGGAAATTCAAGAAGCGAATAAACGCCTAAGGGCCCTAGACCAGCTCAAAACACAATTTTTAGCCAACATGTCACACGAGTTACGCACCCCGCTTAATTCAATTATCGGCTTTTCGCGCATCATCATGAAGGGGATGGATGGCCCGGTCAATGAAGAGCAATATGTTGATCTCGAATCGATTTATAGTTCTGGACAGCATCTTCTAAGCTTAATCAATGACATTCTAGATTTAGCCAAATTAGAAGCTGGCAAAATGGCGTTGGTCATTGATCGCATCGACCTGCTTGATTTAGCCAATAGCGTCATGGCAACTGCCCGTGGCTTGGTACATGACCACAACACAAACCTTGTTGTCGATATTGACCCAGATACCCGCTATATTGAGGCCGATCGAATTAGACTCCGCCAAGTTCTGTTGAATCTACTTTCAAACGCGGCGAAATTTACCCGTGACGGCACGATATCGCTGACAACTCGGCCGGGAGATACACCAGATACGATTATCATATCAGTCTCTGACGATGGAACCGGAATTGATGAGAGTGCATTGCCGCGCATATTCGACATCTTTGAGCAAGGTATCAATTCAATCTATCCTGAATCTGGGGGAACCGGCCTAGGCTTATCGATCGTGCGAGAGCTTATACAGCTACACAGTGGCAAAATCACTGTTGATAGCGAACTTGGGAAAGGCTCCGTCTTCCACATCCACTTACCCAGAGTCTACGCTTCAGAGGAAGTCGAAGAAGATAGGAACGAAGTGAAAGTAGAGCTTGAAAAAGTTAAAACAAAACCTGAAAAATCTGAAGCTATACTACCGGTCACAAGTGGGAAATCTCGAGCAATTCTATTGGTCGATGACGATCCTGTAATCATGAAACTATACCGAAAACATTTAGAAACTGTTTCAACTGAGCTAATTTGTGTCTCAAACGGCGTTGATGCATTACGAATGATCGATAGCGAGCTATACGATATCGTCATGGTTATTTTAGACCTGCATATGCCAGAAATGAACGGATGGGAAGCCTTAAAAGAAATCCAAGCCGGACAGCTTAGCCCAAATGTGCCTATCATCATAAGCTCGGTTGAGCCAGACTATGCTAAGGCTACAAATCTGGGTGCAGATTTTGTATTGCCGAAACCAGTAAAGTTTAGCGATCTGGATAACATCATTGATCAAGTCAACCTTGATCTGGTTCTCCCTATTTAACTAGCTCATACGTCTCTCTCATTTTTCTACCAGATAAGAATAGTAAAGCACTTGCCCATTTACTCCATCGACTTGTCTGATTTCCCCACCCGGCAATCGCTGTTGGAGCGCTTGCAACTCTTCCTCATAAGGCCCTAGCCCGATTACGAACAGATTAGGCTTCATGTTATCTGCCTCAGCCAAATCATCAATTGAAGCTAAATTCCGAGCCTGCAGGGGCTGATTTAAAAATCGGATGGTGCCATGCTCAACAAATAAGATCGGAGCACCGAGCAAAAATGTATCGGCCGATGGTGCATGCTTAGCCAACTCACGGCCGACAGCAACCATGTGAGCCTGCGGTGGATTAGCCGCATAGTGTCGGAAGTAAGTGCGATAATCAGATTGTGCCAGCAAGCCTGCAATCAATATGACAAGTCCGTATTGCCACCAACCAGATGCGTTGTCAAACGTACGAACCAATGCAATCACTCGGTCAACCGCGACGCCTCCCATCAATGCGATAGCCGGGTAGATCATCACCAAGCGAGTGGCGGCCGGAGACGTATTGGTCAAAATCCCGCCTAACAATAAACCAAGAGCAAACCAAATTAGGACGACCGCATTTGGAAAAAATCGTAACTTAGAGAGTGCAAGGATTAGACCGACCCAAAACAAAACGGCCGCATACATATTTAATCCCGGTGCCCCACCAAAATAAAAGGATGAGACATCTCCAGAATCAACAAAAAATCTCAGATTACGTTCTGCTTGAAATAATAAGATATCAAAAGCTGAGGCAGATTCGCCCACGATGGCACGGATATTGGGATCAAGAAAAACGTTGACCCCAGTTTGGCGAGATAAAAATGTGGCGGGG
>JBGCDP010000212.1:0-33932 GCA_045105475.1 Anaerolineae bacterium | reverse complement strand
ACAAAATCCCGGCCGGTCACAAACCGCAGCGCATGCTTCAGCGCATCATCGGTCAAGTTCAAGATTTGGCCAGACCCATCGACCTGCTCTGTTTCACCTGCTCGATTCAAGAAGTCAAAGAACTTACCGCTATTCTGGTCCAGGTTCTGCGATACAGCCCACCCATAAAAAGCAAAAGCCAGTACCAGCACAGAAACCCCCATGGCTAGCTCTCTTTTTGGCAGTTTTTTCCAAAAGATTAGCATCAGCAAACCGACCGGGGCCAGCATAGCAAACGCCAAAACATACGTCATACACATCGCCGTCAAAGCAACCCATCCAGCTAGAAATGCCCGATCGAAACTGCTCTTCGGCTGTATGTGTGTGCGAAGCGATGGTGCCCATCCCCAAAACATGACAGCAAGGAAAAACGGCAGCAGCCCTTGTGTCCATGTAAAACGGCTGAAATGGGCAATCCAAGGATTAATGACAAACAATACGGTTGATAGGATGGCAATCCTCCGGCCGAGTGTTTGTTCAACGGCCGAATATATAAACGGAATCGCTAGCGTATTGAGCAGCGTGATAAAAATAAAAATCGACCACGGTGACTGCCAAAGGAAAAGCGGAATCGCCTGGATATAGCCCATCAGCGGCGGATTGTCTAAAAATACAGAAGATGGCTGACCGATCAACGGATAAACCCCATTGACGATACGAGCCGCTTCCCAACCTTGCCAAGCTAAATCATGCGTCAGGCGCACGCTTCCCAAGCTCGCAAAGCGAAATATCCCTCCTAAGAGTGTCAGCCACACGGCCGAATAGGTGGAAAATGAAACTGATTTTTTTGGAGTCAACGCCTGACTTGCTCCTTTAAAACCTGTTAACCGAGTCACTTTGCTATCGCAGGCGCAGCCTGCATTCCTCGTTTATGGTAGAGCCCTTCGACTGTAAAGATAACTAATGCTGCCCAAATAAAGGCGAACCCAGCAAGTCGTTCGACCGGAAACGCCTCGTTGTAAATCAGCACACCGATAATCAACTGTATCGTTGGGGCGATATACTGCATCATTCCAACCATTGACAGCGGAATCCGCTGAGCGGCGGCCGAAAACAATAATAATGGGATGGCGGTTGCCAAACCGGTACCGATTAAAGCCCAGCTGGTGAACGACCCGGCCGACACAAATTGCCCGGTTCCATTCATTGCTAAATAGATTAGATAAGCCAGTGCTGGCAGAAAAACCCCGGCCGTTTCAATAGCTAACCCTTCGATGGCTCCCAAAACGGCCATCTTTTTTAAGGCGCCATACACACCAAACGAAGCGGCAAGCACAAGGCCAACCCATGGAAGCTGGCCAAAGCTCCAAGTCAGCCAAATCACACCAGATGCGGCAACAATAATAGACGCCCATTGCCCCAACCGTAGCTTTTCGCGGAAAAACAAAACGCCAATCAAAACGCTCAGAAGCGGATTGATGTAGTAACCCAAACTGGCAGACAAAATCTCACCAATATTGATAGCGTAAATAAACAAACCCCAGTTAATGCTCAGCATGATCGAGGCTAAAAGCGTTAGCCACATTTTGCGTTTATCGCGCACGGTCGGCCGGATCCAAGCGGTCTTGCCCATCACAACCAGCACGACAATAAGCAAGATCATCGACCAGACGACTCGATGGGCCAGCGTTTCGAGAGCAGGAACATCAGCCACCAATTTCCAATAGATTGGCAGAAAGCCCCATAAACCGAATGCCCCAAGAGCGTATAAAAAGCCTGATTTATTCATAAAATTTAGTTTGGGCCCCAAGCCACCTAATTTAAGAATGACCTATCTTTTAATCACCTTAGAGAGTTGAGACAGATGGGATTCTATAGAGTTCGATCAAAAATGGCGGCTGTTTAAGCTCTATTCATACCAACTCAACAACAATTTAGGTAATATAAGCTTAGTTAGCAAAATTAAAAAGAGCGCACTTGTTTATTCAAATTCACACACCCCATCCACCACTGCGGGCATTCGTTAAGTCGATCATCTACTACAGAGGATACACGGCTGCCAAGCCGTACGAAATGCTCCTACCTGATGGAAATTCACAATTGGTCATTGAGCTCGATGGGAATGACAGGGTGCTAAAAGATAAACAAAAGCGAGTAGATCTTGCGCTAAACCGTGGCTGGATAACCGGGATTCAAACCCAACCTGTTATCTATCAATCAGAAAGAAAAGCAACTACCTTGAGTATTCAGTTTGAGCCGGGCGGGCTTTTTGCACTGTTCGGCATTCCAGCTAGAAAGTTTCAAGATGCGATGATTGATACCGCTTCTATCTTTGAATGCTCTCTCAACGAATTACGCGAGAAACTGCTGGAATGCCAGACGGCCGAAGGGATTATCAAAACAACATGCCATTTTCTAGAGGGGCGAGTTTTGCCTTCAGAATCAAAGCAAGCGCTGATTCACTTTATTATCGGCCGTTTGTGCACCCAAAATCGGCCGCTCACGCAGATCAGCACAGAAGCAGGCTATTCTCAAAAACAACTGATTCAAATATTCAAAGATCACGTCGGCGTCTCACCCAAACGGTACCAGCGAATTCTGCGTTTTAGCCAATCCCTATCTATTCTCGCGGCACAACCCACGGCCGACTATTCACAAATCCTATCAGCCTGCAACTACTACGACCAAGCCCACTTCATCAACGAGTTTCGCCACTTTTCCGGCTATCGCCCTAGCCAATATCACGCAATGACCCTCGACTATCCCCACGTCATTTCTCTAGATACAGCTAGGTAAATTTTTTCCAATCCCTCAAAATTAAGACACCCTATGCTTATTCCAGATTATTTCAGGAGTGATTTGTTTTATGAGGAAAATTATTTACCACATCGCCACTTCAATAGATGGCTTTATTGCAGGGGAAAATGGTTCTGTTTCAGATTTTTTGATGGCAGGAGAACATGCAGACGAGTTCGTGCAATCGTTGAGTGATTATGACACCGTCATCATGGGAACGAATACTTATAAGTTTGGGTTTCAGTTTGGTCTGAAGGCTGGTGAACCGGCTTATCCGGGGCTAAAACATATCATCGTTTCAAAGTCCTTGACCTTTGAAAGCAATGGCAGTGTCAACCTAGTTTCGGCCGATGAGCTAGCCACACTTCAACAGCTCAAGCAGCAAGCGGGCAAAGACATCTGGCTATGTGGCGGAGGCCATCTGGCTGGATTTATGCTCAAGAACAATCTAATCGATGAGCTCGTACTCAAAATTAATCCGATTATTTTAGGAGAAGGGATCAAACTTTTTGAAGGTGTCGGCCGATCCTCAGTGTGGCAATCTGCTGGCTCAAAAAGTTATTCAAACGGTGTCGTACTGCAAAAGTACGCTTTGCAAAAGAGCTAAATTCTGGGCAGTCTAAAATTTAGACTGCCCAGAAAGAATCAAAGATTATTCACTAAACTGCCGCGCGGCCGCTCGTGTTTTAAGCACATCTTTTAGCTTATCGCTTAAATTGCGCAGCAAAATATCGGTTGATTCCCAACTAATACAGCCATCCGTCAGCGAAACACCATGTTTGATTTGATCAATCTTATCAGCGGCCGGAAACGACTGTTTCCCTTCGTTAAGATGACTTTCAAGCATAATGCCCATAATCGACGTGTTACCGTTCAAAATCTGCTGAGCGATATTATCAGCCACCAACGGCTGTAGCTCAAATTTTTTGTATGAGTTCGCATGGCTACAGTCAACTACGATATTCGATGGGACCTTCCCCTCGACCAACGCATCTTCACATAGCTTCACATTGACGCTGTCATAGTTAGGCTGTTTGCCACCGCGCAGAATCACATGACCAAACCGATTGCCACCTGTCTGAATAATCGTCACCTGACCATCGACGTTCATGCCGATAAATTTGTGCGAAGCTTGGGCCGATTGGATCGCGTTGACCGCCATCTTAACACCCCCACCTGTCCCGTTTTTAAACCCAACCGGCATCGACAAGCCGGAAGCCATTTCACGATGGGTTTGAGATTCAGTTGTACGGGCTCCAATGGCAGCCCATGCAAAAAGTTCTGACAAATACTGAGGGGTAATCGGGTCAAGTGCTTCGGTCCCGGCCGGTAAGCCGTACTCCGCCAGCCAAACTCCCAACTCACGCGCTTTTGCCAACCCTTTTTGGATATCGCATGAATCGTCTAAATCTGGGTCGTTAATAAGTCCTTTCCAGCCGATGCTTGTGCGCGGCTTTTCGTAATAAACCCGCATCACAATGTAAAGCGTGTCTTTCAGCTGTTCATGCAGGAGTTTTAGTCGCTTCGCATACTCTTTTGCCAGTTCAACATCATGAATGGAACAGGGGCCAACGATGACCAATAAACGATGGTCTTTCCCATCTAAAATATTTTGGATCACCTGACGAGACTCGTAAACAAATTTGTCAGCTTCGGCCGATGTCGGCAACTTTTTTCTTAAATCTTCAGGTGAAATCAGAACCGTTTCTGAAGTCACGTTTGTGTTAAATGTTTCTGCCATTTTTTCCTTCTAGCCTGCTCAAATTTAGTGTGGGGTCTTTCAGGCACCGGAATTGTAACGGGGATTGAGTTATGCAAGCCACTGATTTACAGGATTAAGGTAAAAACACCGGCCCGCTACTCCGCAAGTCGGGCCACAATCACCGCCCCAATTTCAAATTCATCATCGACAGTCACAATATCAGCCAGACTCGGTGGCTCAATGCCAAAGGCTGAAATCAACATTGGCGCATCGGCCGAAGCTCGTATTTCACCCGTTGTTTTATCAAACGAGGCCGTGGCAGTAAACGTAATGGGGATCGTGACATTACGCACCGTCATGTTGCCGGTCAGCGGAAAAACGACCTCATCTCCAGACAGATAGCTTTCTTCTAAAATTGTTTGCTCATCTAGCACAAAGGTTGCGGTTGGATAAATATTAGTTTCTAGCCACCTTAAACGCAGCCGCTCATCACGCCGAGGTTGGTTTGTGCGCAAAAAATCAAGACCTGCCACAAAATGCCCGCCGATCACTTTGGGAGGGTCAGCGTTTAAGTCTAGCGCCAAAACCCCTTCTAAAGATGGGGTATTTCCAACCGCTTTGTTCTCCCCTGGTTCACGGTTCGATACCTCTAAGCTCACCTTTTCAAGAAAAGTCTCATTGATTTTATAAAGGGCGCGTGATTCAGACCGATCAACAATAAACAGGGTGGCGGTGTCAGGGTAAACGATCAACGTGGCTGTCGGATCAGGTGTAGGCAAAACATCTATTGGCTCATCAGCTGTGTCACAGGCTTGGACAAAAATACTTGCAAAGAGCAGAACGAAAAACAGGGTTAAAAGTCGGTTCATCATTCAACTTTATCTCATTTCTCTTTAGCGGCTCAACATTTTGTCTAATTGCAAGATTGTCTCAAGCATCACTTTGGCACCATTCACACAATCGGCCGCCGACGTGAACTCCTGTTTTGAATGGCTGATCCCATCTTTACTTGGGACAAAAAACATCCCTTGTGGGCACAGCAACGACATATTCATCGCATCGTGCCCTGCCCCACTCGCCATCGTCAGCGTTTCAAGTTCTAGCTTTGCGCAAGCCAAGCCAATCGCATCACGTACCACAGCATCGGCCGTGACCGGTGGTTTGATCACAACCGGATCAAAGCTACCACCCAATGACTCAGCCTCTTTTTGAACCAGTTTCTGGGCTTCATCCAAAACTTTTGCATCGAGCCCACGAATCTCAACGATCATATCTGCCCGTTCAGGAATCACATTGGGTGCACCAGGAAACACTTTGAAATCTCCAATCGTTCCAACGATGCCTAATTCGACAGCTAAGTCCCGCACAAACCGAATCATCGGAGCGGCCATCACAAGCGCATCTTCACGGGCCCCCATCGGCGTCGTACCAGCATGGTTGGCCGTACCGTCAAAACGGACCGCATAACGCCGAATACCGACAAAGCCGTCCACAATCGCAATTGGTAGATTGGCTTTCTCGAGCCGGTCACTTTGCTCAATATGTAGTTCTAAAAATGCGGAAAAGGTGCCTGCGGCCTTAGCTGCATCTAACAGCTTCTCAGGCTTGAGTCCGGCCGCCTCAATATGCTGACGTACCGGTTGGCCGTCCCAAGCCGCTTTATCAAGTACGGCCGGATTAAAAATGCCGGTCATCGCCTGACTACCAGTGGTGCCACCGGCCATCGTCGCCTCTTCGGCCGCAAAATTGATCCATTCCAGTGGATGGTTTAAGCGCACGTCAGCCTTATATAAAGCTTCAATGACCGCCAGCGCGGCCACAACGCCCAATGCTCCATCGTACGCACCTCCATACGGCACAGTATCACTATGCGATCCAATCCCAATCGGAGCGGCTCGCCCATCGCCAGGATAATAAGCCAGCGTATTCCCGGCCGCATCGATGGTAGGCTCAATCCCCATATCGCGGAAACGTTCCATGAGCCACTCACGCGCCTCGCTATCGGCCGGAGAATAGCCAACCCGATGCACAGCACCGTCCGGCTGCAGACCGATTTGGCGCAAAGCTTCTAAGTCAGCTAAAAACTGCTCTTCATTTATTTCAGGTTTACTTTTCATAGAATGCGATATTTCGATAGTCACCACCATCTGGCAACGGGCCAGACATCGTCACTTTCATCAATTTTTCAGACAGCAGTTCACGCGTCGCATTCATAACGACGACATCCCCATTTTTCGCCAATGAATTCAAATTAGCCTCATCCACAAGTGTCAGACTTATCTGATCAACTGGGCCAGGCGCTTCATAAGGGTGAAGTTGTCCATCGCAAATTTCAGAAAAAGACATCGTCTTGTGCTCCCCTTCATGATCAATCCAATCCATTAAAAAAGTGACTTTTTTCCCATCTGCTACGATTTCGTAGGTTCCTTGTTGAGGCGGTTGCCCCAAACCATAATCAGATTTTTCAGGAATCAGGCTCCAATTGCCGAGGAATTTTTCTAATCTGCTCATAACGCCTCATAAACCGCTTTCGTAATTGCAATATCCTGCACAGCCACCCCGGTCAGGTCAGCAATCGTCAGCTGATCTTCTTCCGTCCGGCCGGGATGCTGACGCAATACGAAGTGGCCCAATTCAACCAAACTTTCCGTCTTGATCACACCCGCCTCAAGCGCCTTGAATATCTCGCCTCGCGCCATACACTGCGGAATGCTGTCAGCTACGATTAGGTCGGCCGATGCCAAAATGTCCGCATCGATTTCTTGCTTATGTGGCGTGTCTGACCCCATCGCCGTGATGTGTACGCCTGACGTATTGAGAGCCGCCATCCGAATCAGCGGCTCAGTCGCAGGTGTGGTTGTCACGATCAAATTACACGATGAGGCGACATCGTCAGGATTGGTTGTCGTTTCTACTGAAAAGCCAGCCTGCTCCATATCATCTTTATAGGCGGCCAATTTTTCCTCGCTCCGGCCGGAAACGAGCACATCGGTGCAGTTCACCACCCCTTTCAAATATTCAAGCTGCAATCGTGCCTGGATTCCAGTACCAACAATCCCGATCTTTTCAACTTTTTGCGGTGCTAAATACTGGGCGGCTATCGCTCCAGCCACCGCCGTACGTACATCAGTCAGATACCCTTCGTCGGCCAAAACAGCAATCAGCTCACCTGTTTTTTGGCTGAACAACAGCATCATCCCGTTGCTATTTGGTAAGCCCAGCTTGTGATTCTCAAAAAAGCCAGATGCGATTTTGATCACATAATAATCGTCGTTTTTGATGTAGCCATATTTGATATGCACTTCACCTGGAGGCTCTGAAAAAATCAGCTCACCCACCGGCGGCACAACGGAACGTCCGGCCGAATAAGCGCCAAACCCAGCCCCGATTTCAGCCATCAAATCTATCGATGGCAATACTTTCTTGATCTCATCTAAACTGATTAATTTCATAATATTTACGCTTGATAATATGATGATTGAATAGGCGCCATGGTCATCATATTAATCCATCAGACAATTGCCCCATTTTTAATTACCGTATCAACCGGATTTCCACCCAAGAAATAGCTCAAATGGCGCCAGTCGGCCGCCTTTAAAATCAACAAATCGGCCGCTTTGCCCACTTCAATCGATCCAACTCGTCCTGCCAAACCAAGTGCATGCGCCCCATTAATCGTGCTGGCTATCAGCGTCTCCGCCGGTGTTAAGCGCAAATACCGATTTGAGATCGCCATCACTAGTGGCATCGAATAGCACGGAGCAGAGCCTGGGTTCAAGTCAGTTGCCAGCGCCACAGCACAGCCAGCATCAACCATCGCTCGGCCATTCGGGAATGCACCAACGTCATGACCCAGATTAAAATTCGCAGCCGGTAACGGGACACAAATTGCCTCTGATTTTGCCAACGCTGCGATTTCTGTTGGGCCGCTCACATCCAGATGATCGGCCGAAATCGCCCCCAGCTCAACCGCCATCTGAGTTCCACCAAACGCATTAAACTGATCCACATGGATTTTCGCCTGCATTCCCGCCTGTTGGCCCGCTTCCAAGATTCGTTTCGACTGGGCTACATCAAACGCATGGTCTTCAGTAAATACATCGACAAACAGCGGCACACCTTGTGTTTTAAAATGGGACTGTGCATACCAATCGGCGACGGCCGGAATCATCGTATCCACGACCAAATCAACGTATCCGGCCGGGTCTTCTTTAAACTCAGGTGGCAGCGTGTGTGCGCCCAAAAATGTCGGGATAAGGGTGCAAGCATGTTCCTGATCAAGCGTCTCGATCACCCGCAGCATCTTGAGTTCAGTTTCTGTGTCTAGACCGTAGCCTGTTTTGATTTCAATCGTTGTCGATCCCAACGCCAACATTTCATCCAGCCGCTTGCGGGCCGATTCAACCAAGCTCGCCTCGCTCGCATCACGGGTATGTTGCATTGTGCTCACAATGCCACCCCCGGCCCCCAAAATCTCTAAGTAGTCGGCCCCTTGAATCCGCATCTCAAATTCATTTACCCGATCACCGCCAAAAACAGTGTGAGTGTGGGAATCAACAAAGCCGGGTACAACCGCTTTGCCAGCACAATCAATCACGTTGTCGGTGGTGTATTGGCTCTCGATATCGGCTGAAGGGCCAACAGCAACAATCTTGCCACTGGCAACGGCGATTGCCCCATTTTCAAGCATGCCGACGGCCGACATACCTTTGCCACGCAACGCCTTATCCGAACCAGCACAAGCTACCAATTGGGCGATATTTTTTAAGATCAAGTCAACGTTTGTCATAATTTCACCATTTCTACCGGCCGCCTTTAATCTCTAAATTCAAGATTTATGGCTTGCCTGCCAGTGCCACCCGACGGCTGTTCATCTGCATCCAACCTTCAACCGAAAAAATCACCAAAGCGGTCCACACAAAGCAAAAGCCAACAAGCAAACTGCTATTTACCGTCTCACCATACAAAAAGATCCCCAATAAAAAGGAAATCGAGGGGCCAATATATTGCATAATGCCAAGATAAAAAAGTGGAATACGGCCGGCCGCAGCTGAAAACAGCAGAAACGGAGTGACCGACACCGCTCCGCCCAAAATCAAAAAGAAAGTGGTTGACCATCCGGCCGAAACAAAGTTACCGCTCCCACTCCGTTCCAAAGTCAATAAATAGATCAGAAAGATCGGGAACATGATTCCCATTTCAAGCGTCATGCTTTCAAAGGTACCCAACGTCGTCTGCTTTTTAAACACGCTATAAAGGGTAAACGCCCCGGCCAATGCCAACCCAACCAGCGGAAACTGACCGTAAACAAACGTGAGATACAACACGCCTAAACCAGCCACACCGATAGCCACCCACTGCAACGGCCGAATCTCTTCTTTATAGATTAAAAATCCAGCTAGGACGATAAACAGCGGGTTCATGAAATAGCCTAAACTTACATCCACAATCCGGTCGTTGTTGACCCCCCACGTGTATAGCCAAGCGTTGAGAGCCAGCATCACGGCCGCCACAGCCGTTACAAACAATAGGCGCGGATTTCGGATCGACTCTTTAAGCCACCCCCAATTTTTACGCGCTGTTTGATAGATGATAAGTACAGCCAAAGCCCATACCATCCGATGTCCCAGCGTTTCGACGGCCGGAACATGAACTAAAAGCTTCCAATATATCGGAGCAAATCCCCACCACAAATAGGCAAGCAAGGCGAATATTATTCCAGATCGATTCATATGATTTTGGATTGGCGATTCTTCGCCTCATCCCACCAATGGGATCAAGCAAGATAATCGTCAATCATCAAAGTTTAAAGATCGATCTTGTTCTTGAGAATTTCAGTCAACAGATCAATAGACGCTTGTACATCAACCATATCCACGACTTCGCTGGGTGAATGCACATAACGGCACGGGATTGAAATACATCCGGCCGCGGCTCCTGTTCCAGCAAGCTGCATCGCACGGGCGTCGGTAGAACCGGCCACCAGTACCTCGATTTGATGTGGAATTTTGGCGTCTTTGGCTCGCTTTTTCATGAGGTTAACCAAGCCAACATGGGCGATCATACCGCTGTCTTTCGCTTTAATCGCAGCGCCATCTCCTAACGCTATCGCCATTTCCGGCCCTTTGTGCATGTCGCCAGTCGAAGTCACATCGAGGGCGATCCCTACGTCTGGTAAGATGCCGTTTGCTGCAGCCGCAGCTCCGCGCACTCCCACCTCTTCTTGCACTGAAAAGACAAAATAGACATCATGAGGCGTTTTCTTTAGCGCCTTCATCGTCTCGATTGCAACAACACAGCCGATACGGTCGTCTAATGCTTTCCCCATCACCCGAGTCTTTCCCTGCATAATCGTTGTCCGCAGAAAACCGGCCGCTGCGCCAACCCCAACCGGGCAATCAGCCTGACTGGTGGCTCCCACGTCGATATAGTGCCCGGCTAATGGCTGAATCTTTGTATTTCCGGTTAGGCGATCATTATAGATAACCCCAATTGTGCCGTCCTCGAACTGCACCCGGCCACCTTGAAGTGAATGCGGCCGCACACCGCCGATGTTGGCAAACCGCAAATACCCTTCTTCTGTGACATGGCTGGCCATCACGCCAATCTCATCCATATGAGCCGCGATCATCACTTTGAGTTTCTTGCCTTTACCGCTCCCTTTTTTCAGAGCGATCAGGTTTCCCATCGTATCAACGCTGATTTCATCCGCATATTTCTTGATTTCAGAGCGGATCATTTTGCGAATACGATCTTCAAAGCCAGACGGACCATACACTTCAGTTAGTTTCTTAATTAAGTCAAACATGTTTTTGATTTTGGATTGTAGATTTCGAATTGACGATTACATTGCCATGATTGAGCAGAGTCGTTCAGGCAAAAATCGTAAAGCCAAAATCTGAAATCGTAAATAGCCGCGCCTAATCGCGCGCGATAGTTTCTTTTGTAAAGCCACGTAGAGCCACTTCTAGCAGCTGCTTTGTGTTGGCATAATCTTCTAGGTTAATCATCGAATGAGGACCATGCATATATCGGCCGGGCAGGCTCACTGTTGCACTCGCAACCCCAGGGCCACTCCGCTGAATACTCGCCGTGTTGGTGCCGCCACCGCCTGGTCGCCGCAATTGAAACGGCAGATCATTTTCTTCGGCCGTCCGCATCAGATAGCTAATTAAGCGCGGATCTTGAATCGTGCCTCTATCCATCACATAAATAGCGGCCCCTTTACCCAAAGCCACATTTGGGCTTTCATCCGCTTCATTTGGCAAGTCATATGCAGGTGTGCAGTCGAGCACAAATGCGACGTCAGGTTTGATCCCGGCCGCAGCGACATGTGCGCCGCGTAGCCCCACTTCTTCTTGCACGGTAAAGGATGCATACAGATCAAATGGATAAGGGTCACCCTGCATCAGCTCAATAATCAGAGCGCAACCGACACGATCGTCTAACGCCTTACCGATAGCTACATGTTCAAGTTCGGTGTATTCCGTTTTAAACGTCGCGTATTCTCCAATTTGAACCTTGCCCAAAGCGGCATCTTTATTCGAAGCACCAATATCAATGCGCATCGAGCTGCTAGGGGTGATTTTGCGCCGTTCGGCCGCAGATGATAGATGGACCGGTTTGCCACCAATCACACCGGTAATATTTTTCCGGCCGACCTGCAGCACTTTCCCTTGCAAAACCCGATCATCAAAGCCGCCTACGGTCGAGAATTTAAACGTCCCATTCCCGTCAACGCCGGTAATCAAGAAGCCAACCTCGTCCATATGGGCATCAAGCATCACTCGTAGGTCACTTTCACCCGTACCCTTTTTGAGAACGATGAGGTTGCCCATCGTATCAACCGACCATTCATCGACGTGAGGCTCGATCAAATCTTTGATCATCTTACGTACCGCTTTTTCATCCCCAGAGACGCCAGGGATTTCTGAAAGTTGTTTTAGTAATTCATTCATAAAAGTTGAGGCTCCACTTAGTCCATCATCATCTTTTGGAAATCGCTAAGCGTGTCATCGTTAAGCCCTGCGATATATTCAGCCAACAATCGGCCGGTACGTTCCACATCGCGAATATCGATGTGTTCCGTCATCGTGTGCATATAACGCAACCCAACGCCAATAATCCCAGTAGGAATCCCTTCTGCCGCAATTTGCAGGTGAAACGCATCCGTCCCGCCTGGGCGAGCTGCATACTCTTTCTGCACCTTCATATCGAGATTTTTTGCTGCCTGTTTTAACCCATCGCGCACCCCTGGATGGGTATCAGGCATATGACCAACAACGGGGCCATCCCCCAATTTAAACGTGCGTTCATCAGCAGCCAGGGGCCCATTGCCAAAGGTTACATCGATGGCAATTGCTAGGTCAGGTTTAAATGCATTGGCAGTATTAAATGCACCGAGCAGTCGGGTTTCTTCCTGTGAAGTTGCGACCGCAAGCACATCCCAATCATGAGTACGGCTAGCAAGCTGCTCCAAACAAATCGTAACAATAGCGACAGAACAGCGATTATCGAGCGCTTTGCCCGCCACACGCATATCTTGCAATTTTTGTAACGGCCGGTGAAAACTAATCGCATTTCCAATTGAAACGTAACGAGATAGCGTTTCGAATGGCAGGCCAGTATCTACAACCAGCGTTTGATAGGTATACGGCTTCCCTTGGTGCTCTAGGGGCAACATTGAGCCTGGCAAATTACCGATCACACCGGGCAGGTTTTTAGGTGAGCCGCTGTCAGGGTCAAACCCGTGTACAACCACCATTTGCCCGGCCGTTTGGCGCCAGTCAACTCCACCTAAATTAATGACGCGCAGAAAACCGTTGCCACCATGTTCTAAAAGATTGGTAACCATGAGCCCAAGCTCGTCCATATGGGCAGCGAGCATAATCGTCGGCCGTTTTTCGTTCGACTCTCTAATGCTGCCACTGCCTTTACGACGTGCGCTTAAGCTTCCGGTACGGTCAACCGATATTTCATCAGTTAGCGGCTCCCATATCTGTTGAATAACAGCCGCAATATCCCCCTCAAAACCAGATGGTCCAGGGGTCTCACACAATGTCTGGAGTAAATCAAAACTATTCATAAGATTATTCAGGTATTTGCTTACCCACCTTCAGTTGTTGCAGTTGGCTCAGGTGGAACGGGCGTATCCGCCGGTGGTGGGACGAGCGTCGCAGTCGGCTCGACGATCGGCTCTTCAGTTGGAGGCAGTTCGATTGTGGCATCAACCACGAGCGGCGTGTTGGTTGGTACAACTTCTTGGGTTTCTGTCGCGGTAGGTTCTGGTGTATTGACTACGACTTGAGTTGGTGTTGCGATGGGCGTTAGTGTCGAGGTTGCAGTTGCGGTTGAAGTGGGTGTTTCGGCCGGAATCGTCGCCGGTGTTTCAACAGCAACGAGCGTTGGTGTAGCAGTTGGTGTCGGTGCAAGGGTAGATGTGACGGTTGAAACCAGTGTGGGTGTTGCACTCAGCTCAATTGTGGCCGAGACAATCACGGTGACACTAGGAGTCGGTGTAACAGTAGTGGTGACAGTCGTCGTTAGCACACCTGTAGAAGTAGCCGTTGGTGTCGGAGTGGTAGTCGGCGTTGAAGTAGATGTACCTGTTGGGGTTGGCAAAGGTGTTGGTGTCGAAAATTGGAAAGGGGTCGGAGCCGCTAAAGTGGGTGTGGGTTCCAGCGTAACCGGCTCAAATGTAACGGGTGTATAAATTAACGTCGGGGTTGGTGGTGGAGTCACATCATCATCGGTCGGAATGGCTGTTGGCAAGCTAGGCGTCTCGACGATATCGCTCGTAACAACAATAATCACCGTTTCAGGCGTCTGCGCATTCGGAGTTGCTGCCCCACCATTGGCGGGAATCAGCCCATCCTCAATATTTTCCGGCGCCATTTGCAATAGCGTAAATCCGGCACAATAGCACGGAAGCGTTAGCAAGATAATCCCGATCAGTAGAAAGTAAAGTCGACGATCTTTATTAGGTTGATCGGGCCGATCCGATTCTGATGAGGAGGCTGGAGATGAACGCATATCGGGTAATGATAGAGCCTATAACGCATAGGTCAAATAGTATGAGACATGTTTATGTGATTTGTTAAACAACCTCTGGCTGAGTGCTATAATCGCCCACTGTTTGGGCCGTTTATATACCCAACTTGACTTGTGATGACTTTTCTGGCGATTTTATTGATTTTATTGATGTGCTTGGCGACCGGATACGGGGTGCTCTCTTTCTTGATCCCGGCCGATGCTCATTTCCGGTCTGATCGCTTAGAAATACTCTTTTTAACCCTCATCACGGGCGTCCTACTAAATAGCTGGATCATTTTTGTACTTACGGAGCTCTCCCAATTTTCCACTACAGCTTTAGCGATTTTTTCAATGGGAATGCTGGCTTTGGGGCTTGGTCGCCAAATGAGCAACAAGCAACGGTCGATCATCAACCCCCAAGCAAAACTTGACACATTGCATTGGGAAATCAGCTCTGGTAACTATTTACCCGTTTGGGTTGAAGGGGGTTTTATTGCAGGCTGGCTAATTATTGCAATCCTGCTGTTTTTCCGGCCGCATGAGCATATTTGGGGGGCGGCTGATATCGGTGTCTACATCAACTATGCGGCTCATATTTCACAATCTGGCAGCCTCATCATTAACGACCCGCTTTTAACCGACATTCCGGCCGACCTTGCTCCCTATTTTGTGGGGCGTGCCGAAGCTTCACGCACGGCTTGGTCATACCTAACTCCAGCGCTGGACATCAAAGATTTTTCCGGCCGGATCTACCCCTCTTTTTATCATCTACACCCTATCTGGCAAGCGGTAGGCTGGTCGATAGGCGGATTAACGGCCGGGCAAATGGTCACCCCTTTATGGGGATTATTGTCCACACTCTGCTTTTATTTTTTAATTCGCCACCTGCTTCCTAAAAATCTATTTTTGCTAGCGCTTGTTGGATTAGCCGCTTTTTCGATTACCGCTTTGCAAGTTTGGTTTGTCCGGTATGGAACCACAGAGCCTCTTACCCAACTGTTATTTTTAAGTGGTCTGCTGGCCTTATGTCGCTGGAATTTATCTACTTACCAAAGCTGGATATGGGGATTACTTGCAGGCATTGCATGGGGATTAACCTTTTTAGTCCGCATCGACACCTTTTTTATCGGACTTGTTCCGGCCGTCATGTTGATGTTAACGATGCTTGATCGTTTTAGCTGGAAAAACTTTCTCATTTTCTCAATCCCGTTCTCGCTTCTGGCCGTGCATGGGACACTCCATTCATCAATTTTTAGTCCTGAATACATTTCACGCCTAACCACCTATATGAGCAACGTCGCTTTGGGGTCTGGCTTGCCGCTTATTCTCGGTGCCATATTCATTGTTGGATTAGCTGCACTCAGTGCTCGCTTCTTCAAAGATAAGATCCTAACTCTATTCACACCGATCAGGTTCCTGAGTGCATTCATAATCCTTATTTATTTTATTTATGGCTGGTTTTTCCGGCCGGCCGATGGCGCACCGATACTTTCAACACTCAATGGGGTGCCAGTAGAGTCATGGAATCATGAAAACCTCATCCGCTTGGGCTGGTATTTGATGCCGTTTGGCGTTTGGGCCGCGTTTGCAGGCGTGCTGAACATGTTGCTCCATAAACGTTGGACACACTGGTATATTCTAATCCCCAGCCTCTTTTACCTCATATTTTATACTTGGAATCTCCGTTCAAACGCCGTCCAAATCTATGTCATGCGCCGCTATGTCCCTATGGTGTTGCCTTTCGTTATGCTTGCAACATTACTGCTTTGGGGCAGGTTGTTGGCACATCGCCAACAACTCATACGCCTGTCAGGCCTCTTGCTAACAATCATTTGGTGCATCGGTTTAGCTTGGGGCACCCGTGGTTTTGCATCACGGGTTGATTATGTAGGTGCTCCGCAACAGTTAAGCGGAGCGGTTGGCCAACTACCGGCCGAAAGCATCATCTTATTTAATCAAACAGACCCTGTAGGCGTAGGTGATTTTCTGGCACTCCCTCTCCGGTTTTTTCATGGACACCATGTTTTTGTTTTGCGTGACACAGCTAGCATCCCTGATGACTCTCTCGCTAACTTAGTGGAGGAGTGGCAACAGGCGGGATTCGTAATTTTTTGGGCCGATCTTGACCCTGAAAGTCACGATAACCCAGTTTGGGCGAGTAACAAATTTGATCAAGAACAAAGCTATCCGGTACTATTAGAAACAGATGCATTAGAATCTGTGTATGGCAGTAAGCCAACTAACGTTCTGCCGATTGTTTGGAACTTCAATATTGTTAAAATTAAATAACCTGATAATGTGTAGTGTCACTCAAAATTTAATTAAAATCTTTTGGCCTGTCCAATTTGTCTCTCGGGGCTGGAAGGCCAACATTCAGATAAGTAATTTAGGATAGCTAGATATGGCGATTGCAAGACGAATCCTTTTAGTCGATGATCATTTTGTAGCCCGCGGGGGAGTCCGTGCGCTGCTTGAACAAGCGGGTCATAAGATTGTCGGAGCGGCCGGAAACGGATTAGAGGCCTTAGACTTTTTAGATCAAAATCGAGTTGATTTAATTGTGGCAGACTTATCGATGCCAAAAATGAGTGGCCATGAACTGATTCGGGTGGTGGTGAAGCGTTTTCAAAAGGCGAAAATCATCGTTTTGTCATCTCACGCTGATGATGAGTCGGTCGCAGCTGCTATCAAAGACGGCGCTAGCGGATACATTCTAAAAACTGGGCTGGCTGACGAATTACTGATGGCGGTAGATAAAGTTTCAATCGGTCGGCGGTATTTGGGCAAACCCATGTCGATCAAAGGAATCGATTTCTACAAAAAGCTCGATCTAGAGAGCCAAGGATTGGACAAATTAACCTCTCGCGAGAGGCAAATAATCCAATTAGTCGCTGAAGGACGAACGAGTGATGAAATCGGCTTGATTCTCGACATCAGTCGCCGTACGGTTGAAAAGCATCGTAATAATGTAATGGGGAAAATGGGCTTTGAAAGCCTTTCAGAATTAATACGCTTCGCGCTAAAAAATCGGTTAATCTCCAATGAATAAAGCGGGGTTTTTTTGCTAAATGCACGATAATTGAGGTTTCTTTCCAACTTCCTCAAGGATATAATTTACGTTTATAGGAAATATTATCTACAAAAAAAACCTACATATTGACTAGAGGATTTATATTTTATCAAGCATAAAAAGAATTAATATCTTAAAATTCAGACAGCAACTAAACTATCCTCTAAAATCACCTCAAGCTCAAATCAGTCCGTCCGCTTAATCAATTTTCTCTTGTTAGACCATATCCATGAACAATTCGAGTAAAGGTTCGTATACAATTCGAGTCCAAGAAGATTTTGCCCGCATGGCTCAGCTTTTCAATGATCTTGACAAGTTAGTTGTTGAGCAGCGCGAGAACGCCAATACATCAAAATCTGCGGTTTTGAATGATGCCAGTCGATCATTGAGTCGTATCTTATTACCCGGCCGACGTATACTCGACACGCTTGAAAGACAGCTTAAAGACCATGAAGAGGAACGCGTTCAACTACGCGCCTTGCAAGCTGTAGGTGCAGCCCTCAACTCATCACTTAATCCGGCCGACGTTCTCAACGTCGTTATGGACACCATGATCCGCATTACCGGGGCTGAACGCGGCTTCTTAATGCTGATGGATGAGGACACTGGCGAAGTAACTGTTCAAGCTGCACGCAATATTAAAGAAGAATCAATTGAAGATCCGTCCCAGATTTCTACCTCGGTGATTAATGAAGTCATGGACAATGGTCAGCCCCTCCTCACGACAAACGCTCAAGACGATCCTCGTTTTGCCAATCGCCAAAGCATTATCAGCTACAACTTACGCTCGATTCTATGCGTCCCTTTAAATCTTAAAGATGACACGATCGGTGTGATTTATGTAGACAATCGCATCACGGCCGGGATTTTTCGTGAGCCGCATCGTGATCAAATGGCAGCGTTCGCCAATCAAGCGGCCGTAGCCATCGAGAATGCCCGCCTCTTCCGCCAAATCAGAATGCAGCTATCTGAAATCACTGAGATGAAAACACTCATGGATGACGTGTTTGCTTCTATGGGTAGTGGCGTCATCACCATTGACAATGCGGATGAAGTGTCCTTATACAATCCGGCGGCCGGGCGAATCTTAGGCATCCCTGGCAGCTATGTTGAATCGCGTTTCTATAAAGATGTTTTCGATGAAGTTGACCCCGCTCTCGGAAAGTCAATAGAGGAACTAGTATCAAAGGTCAAAGATGGCGGTCGGTTACAGACCGCAGAACTTGATATCACCACACCAGAATCTGATCAAGGTGTAACCATTAGCTTGAATTTATCGCCTTTGCGTGACGTGCAGCAAAAAATGTTGGGTGTGGCGATGGTAGTTGATGACATCTCAGAAAAGAAAAGGATGGAGAGCGTACGAAAATATCTACCTCCTAGCCTAGTTGACCGCGTACGAGACTTAGATGCAGCTCAACGGCCGCAACGTCGCTCAATGACAGTCATGTTCGCTGACGTAACCGGCTACAGCACATTCAGCGAGAATTTAGAGCCGGAACATTTGGTTGAAATCATCAATGAATACTTCACCGTAGCGGCAAACGCCATCAACGACCAGTTTGGTGTCATTGATAAATTCATGGGTGATGCTGTTATGGCCCTCTTTAACACCCAGCTAAACCCTCAAGATGATCATAGCGAGCGGGCTGTACGCACGGCTCTAAACATGCAAGCCGCATTAGACGGGTATCTAAAAACCGTTCCCGCCAATCGACATCTTCACTTTTCAATCGGTATCCACACCGGTGAAGCGGTTGCTGGAAACGTAGGCAGCAGTTTCCGCAAAGACTTCACAGTGATTGGAGATGCGGTAAATTTAGCCAAACGCCTAGAAGAAAATGCTGACTCGAAAGAGATTGTCATTAGTCAGAGTGTCTACGATGGGGTACGAGATTTAGTTGAAGTGGAGCCAAGGGAGCCGATGAAAGTTAAAGGGCGCAACGCAATGGAAAAGACCTATCTGCTAAAAGGCTTCAAGAACCACTCTGCAACAGAACCTCTTTAGCGCACCTCAATCGTGCCTGCAATATATCGATCCCCAACCTGATTGCCCAAACTGTCATGCATTGCCAATCGCCTACGGCTCGTCATTTCATACAATCCAACTTCAATTTGATAAGACCCAGGGGCAATATCCTCTGGAATAACAAGCCTATACGGATCTGACATTTTTTGCCCCGGAAGCCACTTTGGGAACCACAAATGCGTCGGCACAGCTCCTCCTAAAGGGGTGTAATCAAGATTGGCATAGCTGACATTGCCAGCATCAATTAAATGTACAAAAATCGTATAGCTTTCTTCAGCACTATCAAGTGCCTCCCACCTCGGTGTCACAATGACTACATCCCCTCTATTGACGGCTAAAGGTGCCTCCCATGGTGCCTGTCGTCTCTGCAGGCCAGAACGGACCGTTAAGCTTGTTAAGCCCACACGCTGCCGAAAATTAGCCAATAGATCCGAAGTTTCTGGCTGATATCCCTCATTATCAAGAATTTTAAGTCCGCCTAAGTCAGCGAATAAACCGCTATCGGTATTTTGACTCAGATTAACAATCGTAAGCTCAGCCTCATAATCCCCGGCCGGAAAGTCATGTGGTATCGCAAAATCATAGCGTTCAACAATGACCTCGTTAGGCTCCCATAATGGGGTAATCAGATGTGAGTCTGTTGTAAATGGCAAGTTGAGCTCTTGGCTATCATTCGCTATTTTTAACGATGGGGCATAAAAATCGGCCGTTTTTTCTGTTAAACGCATGGCTAAAGTCAACGAAACATAGTCGCCACCCTCAACAGTTGTAACCTCAAACAGATAGCCCACTAATTCAGGTCCATCACCTTTCGAGTTAATCTGAACCAGCTCGTCTGGGATCGTCTTATCACCCGGTTCAACCACTTGGTAAAATGTTGAGCGTGGGCGTAGACGAAATCCAGCTTCCACGATTTCTCGCCGATACCCGTTCAAATACACAGGACCACCAGGTAAATAGTTGAATACGCTTGGCAACCATGGATCAGCAGCTGATACAAATACTGGACGCACATCGGCCGGGTCAGGCCAACGCATATCTACCAGCTGCGCATACCATAATGGTGTCATAAATTCCCAATTATTAAGCAGCACAACCCCATCACCTTGCCCTGCAAAATAATCAAAAGTCTGTTCAACGTGCTCATCACCTTCCGAAAAATTTCGCAATGTCACATGTGGCAAAGTAGCAGCCAAGGTCCAAAACGGGACGATGGCTAACAAGACAAGCAGCGCACCATTGGCAACCATAGGCTGAAACTTAAAACGATCTTTTAAGCCACGGCCGAGTTGCCAAAATCCTACAGCCATAAGCGGGGCCATCAATAAGTTTGGCCCCATGATATAGGCCATAATATCTTGCTGTTTTAGGCTAATGACAAAGGCATAGTTGATCCCAAGCGCAACCAAAATAAGAGCAGCCGGCTGACGCAGCGCTTTGGACCTGAGCATGCTCAAACCGCCAAACAGAGCCAGTATCGCCCCTATAAAGCCATATTGAAGGCGCAGGATTGATCCATATACAGTCAATCGAATAGGCTGCTCCGCCAGCGAGTAGTAAGGCAATGAATCAGACAGGCCGCGTGCCAGCACATGATCTAAGAATCCTTGAATCGTATTCATCGTATGTGGCCCCATCGCAGGCTCTTGACCGCTAACAATCGGATAGTAAGCAAATAATGACAGCCCCAATAGTGCACACCCGATCATTTTGAGCAGTAGCTTCCAATCAAGCAAAATCTTTGGTTGCACTAGCAAAATAAAGAGCGCATAAGCCGGAAAGCTAAATACTGTCAGTGGATGGTGTACGGCTCCTATTCCGGTCAAAAACGAAAAGATTAGAATATGCGCTTTTGATTGATCTGTAGAATCCATTCCAGACCGCCAACGTAGCAAAAGCCAAATATTAACGATTAGAAATGCAGCCGTTATCAGATGTGGGTTTGCATGAATACTATGCTGCCAATGATTTGGTGCCCATGCAACGGCCAAGGCTCCAAACGTCGCGGCCATAATTTGAATTGTGTCTTTACTCTTTGCCGTAATTAGCAAAATAATATTGTAAATCGCCAGCACAATTAGAGTTCCCGCAAAAACATTAACTAAATGTGACCGCCAAGCAATTGTTCCAATAGGAACAAGCGTTTGAAACAGTTTCCCCAAAACAGTCATAAATGCATACCCAGGCGGGTGCGCGATTCCTAAGATATGAGAAACAACGGTGTATTCTGTCGGATCCCCTAAAATCAACCCTTGTGCCATGGTTGACAGATAAGACCCAAAGGTCACAAAAGTAATAATTAGGCCAACTATTTTAGCCTGCCGCTGTCTGAGTTTATCTAGCTGCATATTGCTCTCGAACTTGATCATAAACAGCCATAGTTTCGGCCGCTGCTTTTTTCCAGCTGAACTTTTTGGCTTGCTTTAATCCCATTTCTTGGCGCTGCCTATATTCGTCCGGCGATCTAAGTAATCGATCAATGACAGCTACCATCTCACTCACGCTAGTTGGATCAAAATAGGCGGCTGCATCTCCCCCTACTTCTGGCAAACTACTTGTATTGCTAGATGCGACAACTTGACCGCATGACATTTGCTCCAAAATCGGCAATCCAAATCCTTCATAAAGGCTAGGTTGAACCCCTAAACTAGCCCCTGCAATTAATCCGGGTAAATCTTCGTCATCAACCCAACCAGGCAAAATCACAATTTCAGTAAGATTTTCATCTCCCAGTCGTTGAAAAAAGTCATCAACCAGCCATCCTTTTGCACCTACTAAGACTAACTTGAGCTCCGGATGACCCTCACGTAAAATTAATAGTGCATCAACCAATCTGTCTAAATTTTTACGTGGCTCAATCGTGCTAACATGCACAAGATATTGATCCGGCAGGAGGTATTTTGCTTTAACCCTGTCGATTTCGCCTTCAGCAGGTTGAAAAAAGTCATCCGATGCCGCTTCTGGAATAACATGGATTTTTTTAGGTGGTAATTCAAAGTGTGTCACTAAATCATTTTTACTTGCTTCAGAAACAGTAATAATGGCGTTTGCCCGACGACAATACAATGGCATGGCTACATTTAAATACCAGTAATTTAATTTTTTATGATACTCAGGAAATAATCGTGGAATAATATCATGAATTGTGATGACAGTTGGGGTTGTTAAAAATGGAGGTAGTAGATGCTCGGTCGCATGAAAAATTGTGGCATTAGGCAAACGTTTATCTAGGGAGAGCGCAGGTATCTGAACATACTGCCCCATCAACACAGCCATTCTCCATGGCTTATAACCGGCTTGAATTCGATAGGCTGGAAGATGTTTAAGGCTAGTTGGTACCAAAGCACCTTTGCCTTGATTGTGAAAAAGGGTAACCTCCCTTTTCTTCGAGACTTCGTCTGCGATTTTTTCTGCGTAGCGTCCCATGCCAGCACGGCTATGGACAGCAGGAGATATATCAATATAAATCATTTAGTTTATAATTCTAACAGCGTAATTGATTCTCATCATTTGTCATTTTGTCTAAATGTCTGAACGCAATTGCCTGGTCAGTAGGCTACCTGTATAATGCTTCGCAGATTTACAATCGATCAGCTTTATTTTTAGTTCAGCGAAATATTATTAATTTATTTAGTCTGCAAACTTTTTAACTTTCACTAATCAAATGGCACTAAAAGGCAATCTAAGGGATTTCACCACTGCGCAGCTTCTGAATCTTGTTAATCTTGCTCGAAAGACAGGTGTCCTTACTGTAAAGGGTCAGGAAAAAGCAACCATCAGCTTTCAAAGTGGGAAGTTGATTTATGCAGAAACAGATGGGCTAAGAGGCGATTTAGGCCAAGTTTTGTATCGTGCTGGCAAACTCAGCGCAAAACAAGCAACCTTAATTGATGAAAAGCTAAAAGGGCAAAGTGACCGACATCTTGGGCATAAATTAATCAAGTCCAATTTAATCACCCAATCTGACATTTTAGAAAGCATTAAGCAGCATGTGCTAAATGTAACTTATGGCATGTTTGCTTGGGGTGAAGGGACTTTTGACTTTGAGGCAAATCCAGAGCCAGCAGCTCAACGAATAAAAATTCCCCTCGAGCTTGACATGATCATCGTGGAAGGAAGCCGCCGACTTGAAGAATCGGAACGCTTAAACGATGAATTACCTGATCTCAATATTCGTCTTCAATTCGTAGCTCGCCCTGAAAACCGCTTGGGCAGTATGAATTTAACATCTGATGAGTGGCGCATTATTAACTACATCAGCCCGAAGAATACGATTAAGCAAATTGCCGAAGCAAACAAACTATCAGATTTTGAAGTTCGCAGAACGATTTATGGCTTGATTGAAGCGGGCTTGATTGAAGCAATTCGACCGGCCGCAGATGCTCAGCCGGCCGAACGCCACGTATCACCAAGAAAAAGAAAACCCGAAGCCTCAGTTGCAGACAGACGAGGCGTTGTTAACCGACTGATTGATCGGATTCGCAGTCTTTAATTCGTTGCAACTTAACCTATTGACACTACAAAAGTGAGATATTTATGCAGGCAGTAAAAATGGTCGTTACCGGCCCCTTTTCAGCAGGAAAAACCGCGTTTATCGGATCAGTGAGCGAAATTGACGTTGTCAAGACAGAACGTCGTATCACAGCTCCATCTGAGCAAATCAAAGAAACGACAACTGTGGCAATGGACTTTGGCCGTATTACCGTTGATGATGATTTGGTTCTCTACTTGTTCGGAACACCGGGGCAAAGACGCTTCGATTTTATGTGGGAAATCCTATCGGAGGGCATGTTAGGGTTTGTTGTGCTAGTTGATAGCACTCGGCCGGAAACTTTCCGTGAGGCACGACGTATTCTCGAAACTTTTCAAAGTTATGCGTCTACCCCTTTCATTGTTGCTGCTAACAAACAAGATAGTGAAGATGCATGGCAACCTGAAGACTTACGAATTATTCTAAAGCTCGATCCTTCCGTAAAAGTATTACCATGTGTATCTATTGATCGTGAAAGTGTTAAGAATGTTCTGCTTGAGTTACTCTACTCTATCCTTGAACATCTAGGCGACGAAGATTAATTTACCCAAATAACAAGATACTCAACTTGGATCAGGTTATTTGCCCTTGAGCATCTAAGAAACAAAGTGGCAATAGATGCAGGATTCTAAATTGATAGTAAGGTTAATTGAAGCATTCAAGGTTAATAATAGTTTTTAAATATTATCCGACAATCAACTGTTGCTGTTAAATCTTTAAAAGAAGCCTGCCTACGGTACTGCAATTTAAATGATAACTTCTCTAAAGGAACTCTGATTTTACAGCCTTTTCACAGTTTGATTAGCCGCCAAGTGTTAGGATAATCATCTATTCGGAAACACCCATCACGTCTTTGCACAAAACTATCGCTTGAGCGATACCACACACCGTTCGGAATTAGTCATAAATTGTTTTTTGGCAACTAATACTAATACCATGTAGAAGATGTTCGAAGGGCACTGAGGTTTGGATGAGCTCCATTGTTACGGAACAGGGCATACTACATTATGAAACGTTAGGCAGAGGGAAGCCGATCATCCTTCTTCACGGATGGATAAATTCTTGGGACGTCTGGCGTGACTCAATGATCCATCTTGCAAATGGCATAGTTGGCTACAGGGTTTATGCATTAGACTTTTGGGGATTTGGGATGTCAAACAATGAATCTACTGAAACAGCATTTCAAATAGATAGCTATGTAGATATGGTTAACCAGTTCATGGAAAAACTTGGCATCCAAAAGGCACCAATTTTTGGGCATTCCATGGGCGGCACGGTTGCACTTAAATTTGGCATTAAATTTCCTGAGAAAGTTAGCAAAATAGTTGTAGTGGGTTCACCTATTGTAGGAAACACTCTTAATTTCTTTCTAAAGCTTTCCGGCAATAGCTTAATTGCACGCATGGTTTGGGACTATCCTATTTTGCGAGACATTGTTATGCGCTTGTTACTCACGGGTGACCAAGAGTCTGTGCGAACAATGTTGATGCGGGACGTGCGTCAGGCAAATATGCAATCGTTTTTCAGGTCTATTGGAGATCTCTATGCCACAGACTTGTGCGAAGCTTTAGCCGAAAATGAGACTCCCATCCTTGGCATTTTCGGTAAAAATGACAATATAGTTTCCCCTTCAAATGCAGATCTTCTTATGAAGTCAAGAGCAGATGCTTCGGTAGAGTTGATGGAAAAATCGCGTCACTTTCCGATGATGGATGAGTCAGAAAAATTTTTACAGTTGATCGATCAATTTTTAAATGCACCGGTTGATTCAGAAAAGGAATTTACGGAGGTTTAGGGCAGCAAATGGTTAAGATGATACCATTGCAAAGTAAGTGATTGATTTCTAAAAATCACCCTAATTATACTATATGCGCCGAATTGCAATTGAGGCTCCAAGATTTATTCCACCATTTAATGAACCTGCAAGGCAAGTTACGTTGCAAAGTCGCCCCCTGTGGCTGCATCAACGAGAATTATTTGCGCCCTACATTGAGTCAGAAATCGAATATCCTAATTGGGAAATTGCGCGCCAGTATGAAAGCCCAAACCCAACTGAAACTATTGTTCACCGTGACAACCTATATTTCAATGCTGAATTAATTGCTGAATTTGTAACCCGATCAAAAAGTGTGGCTCGCCCAGTTCAACTCGCATTTTCGGCCGATGATCGTGCGATTGTGGATCATGTATTACCGCTTTCTACCCAGCTCAAAAAGGTTGGGAACCTTATCATGGCAGAGATGTGGTATTTACCAAATGGGATTGATCAATTAGCTGAAGCAGAGCCATTAGTCATTAATACAGAATCTCGAGAGCGTGGTTATTATCATATCCCGCCTTACTCAGCTTCTACTGCTGGGGACTTAGTTTATCAGCTCCCTAAAAAGGCCTTTGTTGTTATTGAAAGTTGGGTACATATATTTATTGCTGACATCTTATTTGGTATTTTCACTTATGCAGCCAATATCGAAGATAAGGTTAATTTAGATTGGAAGCTTAAATCCTCAATTTTATGGCGAGCCCTAATTGAACAAAAACCATTTTTATCTACAAGCTCTCTAGTCAAAATAGGTAAAAACTCGAACATTCACCCAACGGCCCAAATTACCGGTCCAGCCATCATTGGTGACAACGTTACAATCGGGGCTGGGGTCGTCATTGATGCCTGTATCATTGGTGATAATGTCAATATTTCCCAAGGAGCACAACTTCACATTAGCGTTGTTGGAAATGGGAGCTTTCTGCCATTTCGTGCATCCCTATTCATGACAACGGTCATGGAAAGAACGATGATTGCCCAAAACACTTGTCTACAACTCTGCGTTGTCGGCCGGGATTCGTTTATTGGGGCCGGGTCAACCTTTACAGATACTAGCGTATTATCCGCCCCAATGAGAGCCTTAAATGGGAACGACGAACTTGAAGAAGTACCAATGCGTGTCATTGGTGGGTGTGTGGGTCACCATTGCCATTTGGGTTCTGGAATGGTTATTTATCCAGCAAGAATCGTTGAATCAGACGTGATCCTAATTCCATCAGAAAATCAGCATTTTATTAAGAAAAACGTGATGTTTGAGGAAAGCGATCATCATGCATTTGGCGCCCGTTTTGATCACCCTCAGCTCTATCCGCGTCAAGAAAAGCCAAAAGAAACTATGCCCTTGCCGTCGTTATTGCCTAATCGTTCTTAAGCGTAGCTAAGTTTATGCGCAACATTTCCTACATTTAAGCTACCCTTTTCACACAGATTTAAGATCAAAAAACTATATATAATGCTAAGCTTTGCCGACCAAATGGTCTGGGACAGTAAGCCTATTCGAATGTGTGATTTGTTAAAATGTTACGAATCTTTCACACCGTAAGGTAGATAGTTGAATTGTGTGCTTGATAGCAGACTGTTACAATGGCATACAGGTGCGCTTTGTCGGCGGTATTCTCAGTGATGACGCTAAGTAAAACGTATCTTTTAAGCAGTAAAACAAAAGTTAGTAGAACCAATCATTAAAGGAATGGCTTATGAGTAAAAATGGCCGAATACTTGTTGTTGAAGACGATTTTGATATTGCCGATATGCTACGCATATTTTTTGTTGGACAGGACTTTGAAGTTGATGTCGCATCAAGAGGTAGCGAAGCATTGACAATATGCAGACGTCAACTTCCAGATCTAATTGTTTTAGACATTATGCTGCCTGATATGGATGGGTATGCAGTTTGTCGTGAACTACGGACAACAACGCGAACCCGACACATCCCCATTATTTTTCTAACCCAGCGTGACGAGCGTAGTGATCGTATTGCTGGGCTGGAGTTAGGGGCTGATGATTACATCACGAAACCGTTTGATATTGAGGAGTTGATCCTACGGGTTCGACGTGCGATTACAACATATAAGCATAATAACATGACCGACCCACGTACGGGTCTCCCTAGCGGCCGACTGATTGAGGAAGAACTGCTTCAACTGATGCGTTCAAACGAAAGTTGGTCTTTAACGCTAATTGGTATCGATAATCTCAAGGATTTTTCAGATGCATATGGGTTTGTAGCGGGTGATGAAGTCTTGCGGTTTACAGCGATGTTGCTTAATGACGAAGTGGATCAGCATGGGTCCCTCGATGATTTTGTTGGCCACACAGGTGGAGATACGTTTGTGCTAATTTCGCGTTCTGTCGAACCCAACGAGTTAATAGACAAAATTCGGGATCGCTTCGTGAACTCAATATCAGCCCATTATAACTTTATGGATATAGATCGTGGTGGTATTGAACGCGCTGACGGTTCAATTGCGGCACTAATGAAACTATCGGCCGGAATCGTCTCAACAGCCACACACACATTTTCAGACATTCGCGAAGTAACTGAACTCGCCGCTGATATGCGTCGCAAAGATCAAGAAAGCCACCCAGTCTAATCAATCTATTTGACTTTTTTTTAGGCTGAACCAAAAAGTGACTAAACTTTCTGAAATAACACTGCAACAGATTATAGATAATCTCCCTATCGCCATTGTTTTAGTTAACAACGACGGTGTTATTTGGCTGCATAACAAACAGGCAAAAACACTTTCACCAGGCTTGTTACAACATGAAACTTGGGAGTCGGCCGGTATGCTATTTCATACCGATCCAGGCTTAAAACAAGCGTGGATGAATTTGCTGCATGATGGTGGCAGTCTGAAAGTTGATTTAGAGGAAGGTGTTTGGCTTTTAGAATCAAAATCTGTGCAAATTGGTTTAAATAGCTTTATTCAAATCAGTGGTACTGAAACAAAGAAGCTAAATACAAATAATCCGATTGAAGAATCACCAGAGCTGCTTCGCTCTAGAAAGTTATTAGAAATAACGCGTGAATTATCTTATTTGCTAGAAGAAGAGCTTGTACTTAAAAAAGCACTACAACTCCTGAACGAGCTAGTCAAAGCAGACGACGGACTTATTCTCCTAACTGATGAAATTACCGGAGAATTTGTAGCTCGAGTCGAGTTAGACAGAGATGGCCAACCACTTCTAGCTGAGCGCCCGACAGGATTCTGGCCAAATCAAGGGCTGGCAGGTTGGGTGCTAAGAACTCGCCAGGCAACGCTTGTACCAGATACTCAGCAAGACAAACGCTGGATTCCATTCGGCACAGGAAAAGTTAAGACAGGGCCGTTGAAGCTGCAAAGATCAGCAATTGCAGCTCCGCTTGAATTTGGGCATGAGCCAATTGGTGTGCTCATGTTAACGAGTCCAGAACCAAATCAGTTTACTGAAGACAATTTAGAGCTGGTAAGAGACGCAACCAGCCTGATTTCAAATGCACTCTACAATGCTCATTTATATGATCTAATCCGGAATCAAGGGGCGCGTTTAGGAGGCATGCTCAAGGAAGAGCAGGTCAATGCGGCAAAGAATCAATCGATTCTTGAAAGTATTGCAGATGGCGTCCTAGTCGCGGATGAATCAGGTGAAATCATTCTGGCGAATGATGCATTTGCAGATATTTTTGGGATTCCACGTTGGCAGATTGTAGGGAAACATGTTGCAACTATGAGCGACATTGTTGTTGATTCAGGAGTTCAATGGTTAAAAGTGGTGCAAGAGTGGGCAAGTAAAAGCCCAATCGGCAGAGCTGGACAAACAGTCGAAGATACAATTGTACTGACAACGTCTGATCGAACCGTCCGTGTGAACCTTGCTCCGGTCTTTGCTGGTGGGCAATTTTTAGGCACAGTATCTATTTTTCGAGATATTACTCGGGAAATCGAAGCTGATTTGGCAAAGACTTCGTTTATTTCACTCGTTTCTCATGAGCTCCGAACACCGTTAACTTCAGTTAGAGGGTATGCTGAACTCATGTTAATGGGTGCAGCCGGGACGTTGCCAGATGCGGTCGCAAAATATATAAAAATTATTCAGTCAAATGCAACCCGTTTGCACGATTTGGTTGGGGATATCTTGTTGATTACTCAGTTTGATGGTGGTGACATGCCTCTAACGGTATCACCGGCCGACATCAAAGAGATAATCGATGATGTTGCAAATAATCATCTGAAGAATCGGATTAATGTTGAAAACCGCGAAATATCGGTTTCCGTAGAGTTGTCTGAACACCTGCCGGAAATTTTGGCCGATCAGGGCAGAGTGGTTCAAGTGTTAACCAACTTAGTTGATAATGCCTTGAATTACACACCTGACCCGGGCGAAATTACGATTTCAGCCCGTTCGACAGCTGATTTTGTTTTTGTTTCGGTTCATGATTCTGGTATCGGAATTACAGCAGAAGAGTTAGACCGTGTATTTAACCGATTTTATCGATCTGAAGATGCTAACGTGCGCAAAATAGCCGGGACGGGGCTAGGTTTGTCGATTGCAAAAACATTTGTAGAAATGCACGGCGGTCAATTGACTGTTTCAAGTGAATATGGATTAGGAAGTACATTTACTTTCAACCTTCCAGTGGTCGAACCAAGTAAGAAAAGCTAGTTAGATTGCCTAGTGCAATCTGATCAAAATAAACATGACAAAAATTCTCATTGCTGAAGATGAAGCAGACATCCGAGAACTTATAAAAATAACCCTTTCCTTTGGAGGGTTTGAGGTTGTAGCGGCCGAAGATGGGCGGCGAGCAGTTGAGCTCGCTCAGCTTGGGCCATATGACCTCATTATGATGGATGTCCAAATGCCTTATTTAGATGGATATCAGGCATGTCGAGAAATAAAAAAGATCCCCACCTTAAGAGATGTTCCCGTTGTATTTTTATCAGCAAAGGGGCAATCATCTGAAGTACGTGAAGGATTAGGTGCAGGTGCAATTGACTATATGTTAAAGCCTTTTGCACCAGAAGAGCTGATTACACGAATTAATCAGATTTTGGCGAATGGCGGCAAGCCTGGCCAAGTGGAATAAACGATTAGAGTTTTTAAGCGAGACGTTTTGTGAGTATTACAACGCTAGAGAACCAACTTGTGCACTACGAAGTAACCGGACACGGAAATCCGGTTGTTTTTGTGCATGGTTGGCACGGCTCATGGCGTTATTGGTGGCCAACAATGCAGGCCCTTTCAGCTCGCAACAGAACTTATGCGTTTGATTTATGGGGATTCGGAGATTCTAGCCAAAATCATGGTAGGTATTCGCTAGATGCATACGTCGATATGTTATCTGGCTTTTTAGATGCTTTGGCTGTAAGAAAACCGGTTATTTTGGTTGGCCATTCACTTGGAGCAGCGGTTGCATTACGATATACGATACGTCATCCTAAAGATGTAGATCGAGTCGCTGCTGTTTCGTTACCAGTTAAGGGTGATTACATGAACGAGCGGCTGACTGGGCAAAATCCATTTTCAAATTTTAGCCGTACGTCTGCTATTTCATGGCCAGAAGTCGACAATGAAGTGCGGAAATCAGATATGGGAGCGGTTTCACAATCAGTTGAAGAAGTGCGACAAACAGACTTTTTACCTGATATTCGAGCTTGTGAACGGCCGATGATGCTTGTTTTTGGCAAACAAGACCAGATCGTAAAAGAGCCTGGCAACAGCTTGCCAGAACCGACGACTAATCGTGCCTATATTTCATTGGAAAGCGATCATTTTCCAATGCTAGAAGACAAAGTTAAGTTTAACCGCTTGGTGCTTGATTTTGTTTTGGCAAAAGGTGACCTACAGCAAATATCACCTAAAGACCATTGGGTCCGCCGAAATCGTTAAGGCTTCCTAAACTAGACTCACCACACAAATCTATAATCTACTTCATAGCTCTCTGTAGCCTGCCCAAACTGATTCTTCTGAATAATCATAGTACTTTGCTACGTTTAAACGCATCCTATAAAAGTCGAAGATAGAGCCTTTCACAGTCCCGTTGTAAAGTCTGACAGATCGGTAGTAGAAGGGAGAAAGAACATCTACCGCTTCAGCATGAACTTGACTGTATCCCCAATTGTTTTTAGCATCTTCATTCTCAAAAATAACGCAATTCCCATAATCGCCATTGGTGAGCTCGAGAGAGCTATAGCTTAATAGGCCGGGATGGTTGCGCATTTCTGTAAACAGCATTTTGTCACGGGAGGCGACTCCCGTCCCGTCTGAGCACAGGTTACGCTGGCCGAAAAAGCCAACGATTGTGAGTTCGGCCGCATCTTTGAGCATCTGAGGGCGGATCGGAATAATCCGATGGTGGCGGCCGTCTGATTCAAAAAGCTCATGTGATTCAGGTGCAAAAAGATTTGGATTTGTATCTGAGGAAATCGACATGACAACTTGGCTGAGCCGCATCAACATATAATTGATTTGGCGATAATCAATTGGGGTGTAGGCCGGATGCGTAAATGTTCGATCTGGGAGAATAACATCGGTGTCAATTTGCATAGTGGCCATTGAGAACTCCTAAAAATACTTCCTGTTTGACAAAAAATTTGTTAATGATAAGGTATTTATACAGTTGTTTACTTGTATAGACAAATTTCAAAAAACAGATTATGAATCAAATTAGGATGATGACTTGCTTAGGCGAAAACACAGTTCCGATATGCACGGAGCTTACAAATGCCTTAACTGAAAAACTCCAGATTGAGTTTTTATTTGACCCTATTGCGGAGCCGACGCCAGCGGCCGAAAAGCTGGTACGAGGCGATGTACAAATGGGCTGGATTTGTGGTTTGCTGTATGTTGAAAAAGTTGATCACGACAAGGCCTTACTTGATCTGCTGGCAGCACCAATTTTTACCGGCACAAATAAACCGATTTACACATCACATTTGATTGTGCCACGAAACAGTCAAGCTCAATCCTTATCTGATTTACAAGGGAAAACACATGCCATTAATGAATTCACCTCGTGGTCTGGGAACCACCTAATGCGCGCTCAATTATTTGAGCAAGGGTTGTCTGCAAATTTTTTTAGTGAAATCATTGTCAGTGGGGCCCATTCAAAATCAGTAAGAATGGTGGCTGAAGGGAGAGCAGATTCGGCCGCCATTGACCATGGGGTTTTTGACTATGTAGCTGATACGACACCGGAACTAATCGACCAAATTCGGATTATCGATCAGGTGGGTCCATCACCCGCACCTCCATTTGTGATTCACCGATCGGTACCCCATGAGATACAAAATGCCATTCAGCTGGCTATAGTTGAGTTAGGTCAGGATGAAAGCTTTCAACAGCTTGTAAAGCCCCATCGCTTAAAAACGCTGGTCCCTATAACAGATGCAGATTATGATCCGATTCGGGCCGGTTATCAAAATAGTTTAGCCCTATAACATTTACGATTTCAGATTTTAGATCGACGATTTTTCCTGATGCCAAATCCAATTGATTCTGGCAGAGGGGTCGTGAATCTAAAATCGCAAATCTAAAATCATATGAGTTTAAATTCCCCACCGATTCCAAAATATTATCAGGTTGCTACGCACTTGCGTGAGCTAATCACCTCTGGGCAGCTAAAACCGGCCGATCAGATTCCTACTGAAGAATCACTTGTTGAGGTCCATGGGGTTAGCCGAGGCACAGTGCGAAAAGCGATCCAATTATTGATTGATGAAGGATTAGTTGAAACAGAGCAGGGGCGTGGGTCGTTTGTGACAACGGCAATGCAATCATCGAACTACTTTAGTTTGGTGAGCTTTGATGAGGAAATGCGGCGTCAACAGCGCAAGCCATCGACTCGCCTGTTGAAATTTGAAGTTCGAGAGGCAGGAGAAAAAACGGCCGAAAGGCTCGCGATCCGGCCGGAAACAATTGTTTACCAGATTGAGCGATTGCGTCTAGCGAACGATTTGCCGGTCGCGTATGAGAGCCGCATTTTGGCAA